>JBGSQD010000085.1:0-16427 GCA_041738275.1 Geobacterales bacterium | reverse complement strand
TTGCCGGATTGGACCACCACCATCTTCAGCGGATAGGGGGACTCATCCAGGATGGCGTCCACCACGCACCCCTGCACTTGATTGCCCCAGGTTTCGGAAAAGGTGTTGAACAGGGGATACTGGCGGGTGATGGGGGGGATGGTGACATCCAGCCGTTCCCGCAACTGGATGTTGCGGACCGGGATCGGCTGGGGCAGCACGTCGCTCCCCGGCCGGTCGAGATTGCCGGTAAGGGCGCGCAGCATGGCAATGGCCCTGGTGGTGTCGAAAACCTCCCGGTGCATGTCCAGGCCGTTGCCATCAATGATGGCGGCGGGTCTGGTGGTGGCGTAGAGGCGGGCCACCTGCCGGATCTGCCCGGCGTCCAGCCAGAGGGACTCGGCCACCTTGTCCGCCGGGAAGCGGGCTGCCGACTTTTTCAGGGCATCAAAGCCTACAGTGTACTGTTCGACGAATTCGGCATCGTGCAGGTTCGCCCCGATGATCTCGTTGATCATGGCCATGGCCAGCAGGCCGTCGTGCCCCGGCTTGATTCTCAGCCAGATGTCGGCCTTGCGGGCCAGTGGCGTTCCTATCGGGTCGATGACGACCAGTTTGGCGCCATGCTCTTTGGCCCAGTGGATCCCCTCGGCCGCGCCCAGGGCGGTGTCGCCGTCGTTCTTGCCCCAGACGATGATGCACTTGGCGTTCTTGGCCTCGGGAAAGGCCATGGACCCGTAGGTGTAGGAATGGGCAAAATCCCGGGCAACGAAACAGATGGAGCCGTTGCCGATGGTGTTGGGGCTGCCGAAGGCATTCATCAGCCGGTTGGGATAATCCCAGGGCGCGCCCCAATCGGCGGCCATCCCCCGCAGCCAGGCCACGGATTGTGGCCCCGTTTCCCGCCGGTGCCGGTGGAACCGGGCCGTGACCAGATCAAGGGCCTCGTCCCAGCAAGCCTCGCGGAACCCCGTACCGTCCTCGTTTTTTATCAGCGGCACGGTCAGCCTTTTGGGCGAATAGACGATTTCCGGGGCAGCGGCCAGTTTGGCGCAGCTCAATCGTTTGTCCGGATCGAGAAAGGATTTGCGCCGGGCTCCGACCAGGCGATCCTCCTCCACAAAGGCCTCAATGGGGCAGCAGGATGAGCAGAAACGGCAGACGGTATCGACAATCATCAGTCCCTCCTATCGGCTGGCATGGATAAAACAGCTGCGGATCAGCTCAAAATGGTTGCTGTGGGTACGGATCTTCCACCAGACACTGCCTGGCTCGTCCAACTGCCAGACCGGCGCCAGTTCTCCCCGGTCGTCGGCCAGCAGCGCCATCACATTTGCCAGCCCCTTGCCCGCGAATTGGCCATCGATCTTGCCGCCAAGCCACTCCTCGACGGTCGCCGCCTCGGTGGACCAGGAAAAGGGATCGGAGAGCACAAACTGGGCCTTTGTATCGCGGGTGACCCGGTTCATCTCCCTCATGTGCCGGATCGGCGAAGGCACCTTGTCCAGGAGATTCAGGGAGGAAAAAAGGGCTATGGACTTGCTCCGGAACGGCAGGGCCAGGGCATTGGCCACAATGAATTCCACCCGGTCGCTGCGCCAGTCGCCAGGCAGGCGGATGGTGACTTCGCGACGCAGCAACCCCTCGTCCTTGAGCGGCACCATCATGGAACGTTCCCGCATCAGGTGCCGGGCCGCCCGGATAAATGCCTGGGAGGTGTCGATGCCAACGGCGAAATCACAGCGGCTGCTCATCTCAAAGGTGAATCGTCCCACAGCCCCGCCAGCATCCAGGGCAACGCCGGCCTGGGGCCGCATCAGCCCGGCCCAGGTGCTGTAAGCCTGCGATGCCTGCTCATCAGCAATAAGCTCCCCGAAATGGCTCCACAGATAGGATGAAACCACCTCTTCGGTCTCATACTTATTGGCGCTCTGCCGGTTGTCGGTGGCATGGGGGTCGAGCAGGGCAACACCTTCGACGATGGGAAACCGTGCTCCGCAGTGCGGGCAATTAAGGGTACCGGTTTCGATGTCGCCGCCACGCTCACGCCCGATATCGGCAACGAACGGGTATTCGCCCGGCAGGCAGCGGGGGCAGATGAGAAGGTCAATAAGGTATTTTTTCATAACACACTTGAATCTGCGGCTTGGGTTGTCTGTTGTTTCATTTCAGGTACCATTTTCCGGATAATTCGCTTGAATTTAATGTCCCCCAACAAGCAACGCTGTTAGGTTGAAATTAAAACTAACTATATAACCGACTACCATGTATGTCAAAGACGTATCAAGCCCGGCAATGCCAGGTTCCAACATCCGGTGGCGCCCTCAAGTGTAGTTTTACAACAAAAAACGCCCCGTCTTCCATCTGGAGGGCGGGGCGATGATGTTTCCTTGTGGCATTGTCTCAGCTCAGAAGATGGACAAACAGGCCGCTGCGCAGTTTCGGCTCGAACCAGGTGGATTTGGGGGGCATGATCTGATCCTGGTCCGCCAGCTCAATCAATTCGCGGATCGAGGTCGGGAACAGGGAAAAGGCCACGGCATACTCGCCCCCATCCACCAACTTGACCAGCTCGTCATTGCCGCGGATACCGCCGACAAAGTGGATTCTTTTGTCGGTGCGTGGGTTGTCGATACCGAGAACCGGCTTCAGCAAACGGTCCTGGAGTATGGATACATCCAGGCGGCTGACCGTGTCGGCCTCGTTGATGATCTCTCCCTTGGCGCGCAGATGGTACCATTGCCCATCTAGGTACATGCCGAAGTGATGCCGCCCATTCGGTACAACCTGTGCGGGTGAGGGGGAAACCTCAAAGATGGTCTCTACCTGAGCGATAAAATCGGCAGAATTCCTGTTGTTCAGGTCCTTGACAGCCCGATTGTACGGCATGATGTTAAGCTGGTTTTCAGGAAAGATGACGGTCAGAAAGACGTTGTACTCCTCCTGTCCCGTGTGATCCCGGTTTTTAGCCCGTCGCAGTTCGCGTACCCGGCCGGCGGCAGCACTGCGGTGATGACCGTCAGCCACATACAACCGGGGAATGGCGGCAAACAGCGTAATCAATCGTTCGATCACGGTGCTGTCTGAAATGATCCAGAGGGTGTGGGCTACACCGTCATCGGTGATGAAGTCATACTCCGGCAGGCCGTCGGCAACCACCTCGATGATCCCCTCCACCTCGCTGCAGGAGCGGGAGAGATAAAATACCGGCTCGTCGTTGGCGTCCAGATAATCGATATGTTTGACCCGGTCCTCTTCCTTGTCGGCCCGGGTGTGCTCATGCTTCTTGATCACGCCTGACTGATAGTCATCCACACTGGTGCAGACCACCAGACCGGTCTGGATTATGCCGGCCATGCGCTGGCGGTAGACATAGAAGCAATCCTGGCTGTCCTGAACAAGTATTCCTTGCCGGATAAACCGATCCAGATTCTGTTTGCCCTGCACATAAACAGTTTCATCATGTGGGTCTATTTCCGCCGGCAGATCAATTTCAGGGCGTGAGACATGAAGGAAACTGGCGGGATTCCCGGCAGCCATTGAGCAGGCCTCTTCGACATCCATAACATCATAGGGAAGCGCCGCTACCTTGTCGGCCAGATTTTTCGGCGGGCGGAGCGCCCGGAACGGTCTGATAATAGCCATGAATATCCTCGTAGTTACTGAAAATATCGGCGGGCGCCGATAAATCGCTTTTCAAAATAGTTCTCATCAATGGATGTCACGCGTATATCCTCACCCCTGCGCGGGGCATGGACAAATTTGCCGCTGCCGACGTAGATGCCTACGTGATTGATATTATCCTCGGATGCCCCGAAGAAAACGAGGTCACCGTCTTGCAGGTTGTTCCTGGTTACCGGATCACCCGCCTTATATTGCTCCCGTGATGTTCTGGGTATGCTGGTGCCGCAAAGGTTGTAGACCGCGCGGACAAAGCCGCTGCAGTCCATGCCTTCGACGACGTTGTTGCCCCCCCAGCGGTAGGGTATGCCTACGAAGCGTTCAGCAGTGCGTGCGGCAATGGCGCCCATGTCCTTGTCGCCTTTGGATGATGTTGATTGTGGTTTGTCCGGGATTCTAGCTGCTTGCCTGCTTGTACCCTCTTTGCCGCTATCGGGTCGAGTCGCTTCACGCGTTGCCCCCAATTCTTCAGGGTGTTTCTGCCAACCCGGTCCCTTTGGCTTTGCAAAGACGATCTCATTGGGCGGGGCGATGTAGTAGCTGTCGATCATCCGGTCCTGAACCAGCTTGTGAGCAATGGAACGGGCCTTTTCCTTTGAGGGAAAATCACCGAAGCGGACGGCATAAATGCCATTGTCTTTACGGAAATAGAAGGCCTCGATTCCCTTGGACTGGAGCTTTGCTGTGAAGCGTTCAGCGTTTTTGACTTCGGCAAAGGCCCCCATCTGGATGGCGTAGCCAAGACGATGAATTCCTGTTGCAGGGGCTGCGATGGCCGGTCCTGCAATGCACAGCAGGATAATGGCGCAGAAAAACAGTATGCCGGATTTGACGTTGGTGAACATGGGCAAAGGCGCTCTTTCGTGGTTTGATCAGGCTGGAATGCCGCTAGTATCCATAATTGCTTCGCGGGAGTAAAGAACTTTTTGCCGCTCGTTAATCTGCGAGATCGGTAGTCATGATAACAGAAAATGTTTCATAAAATGACAGATAAACTATTTGCAGAAATCAGAATGGTGGTTTATTATTGTTATTGAACAGAAATTAATTTCATTAGATGAAACCGGTCCGGGAAGGGGGAGTGAGTCATGATCGCGAATGAGATATCAATGCCTGTGGCGCTGGTCTCTACTCATGTCCCGGCGACTGAGGCAGGTACCCCTGTGCAGACAGTGGATGCCCGTAGCCCCGCAGCCAGCCGAAGCTCCCGCCAGGAGCAGCAGAACAGCCCTGTTGACTCGGTTACCCTTTTAAACAAGCTTCAGGACACGAAGCGAGCGGCCCGCAAGGAAGAAGCAAACAGATCAGACAAAAACAATGAAAGAACGATGCAAAGTATTCAATTTGCCTATAATAATAAGGGCGATTTGCGGATCAGGTTTACGGACAGTCGCAGCAAGCTTGTTTACCAGACCCCGCCGGTATATTTTTCCATGATGTATGATCTGATGGCACGTCCTGAATCATCGGTCAATACGGAAGCGTAGATGGTTAGAGTTATATACCTGTACTAACTCTTAAAAGCAGTGAAGTGTTGCAAAACCGTCCAGCAGCGATTGAAAATCCGCCGGACGGTTTTTTTGTCCCAGGATAAGGTCAGTTTGCCTTAATCAACATCCTTGACCTCACGTCTTACCCCCATCAGCATGGCCACCACGAACTCATCAAGTGACCCGTTCAGCACGGCATCGGGATTGCCCGACTCTACTCCGGTACGCAGATCCTTGACCATCTTGTAGGGGTGCAGGACATAAGAGCGGATCTGGCTGCCCCAGCCGATCTCCTTCTTCTCCGCTGCGATCTCTGATGCCTTGGCAGTGCGCTCCTCCATTTCCCGTTCATACAGTTTGGCACGCAGCACCTTCATTGCGGTGGCCTTGTTCAGGTGTTGGCTGCGCTCGCTCTGGCAGGCTACAACGATGTTTGTTGCCAGATGGGTGATGCGTACGGCCGAGTCGGTGGTGTTGACGTGCTGACCGCCGGCGCCTCCGGAACGGTAGGTGTCGACCCGCAGATCTGTCTCGGAAATCTTGATATTGATGTCTTCCTCCTCAATTTCCGGGAATGCGTAGACCGAGGCAAAGGAGGTGTGACGGCGGGCGTTGCTGTCAAATGGCGATATTCTTACCAGGCGGTGGATGCCGGCTTCTGCCTTGAGGTGGCCGTAAGCGTATTCGCCGCTGATAATGAATGTGACCGATTTGATGCCAGCCTCGTCGCCGGCCTGGTAGTCGGTGATAGTGGTCTTCCATCCCTTTTTCTCGCAGTAGCGCAGGTACATGCGCAACAGCATCTCGGCCCAATCCTGAGACTCGGTCCCTCCCGCACCAGGGTTGATGGAAACAAAGCAGGAATTGCGGTCGTGGGTGCCTGAAAGCATGCGCTGGAATTCGGCCGCCTCTACACACTCCTGGAGACGGTTGTTCATAATGGCCACTTCGGCCAGCGTATCCTCGTCCTGGGCCTCCACCCCCAGTTCAATCATCACCCGGACATCCTCAAGCTGCCGGTTGAGGTCATCCCACATCTGAACGACCTTTTCCAGGGCAGTACGATTTCTGAGGATGTTCTGGGAATCCTCGGCAGCGTCCCAGAAACCGGGAACAGCTATCTTGGATTCGATCTCCTGAATGGATTCACGTTTGGCCTCTACGTCAAAGAGACCCCCGGAGCTTGGCAATACGATCTTCATAATCATTCATACGGGCTATTTCTTCTCGGTACATTTGGTTCTCCTTGGTGTTGATAATATATTGGGTGCTAGGTTATCTGTGTTCTCCTGAACCAGGAAAAGCCGGCTATTCCGGCTGTCAATATGACGCATAATATGGCCGCGGCATCGCCGAACTTCTGGTAGAGCGAGTCTCCCGTGCCGGGCCTGACCTCGCCGGTGCGGAACCCCTCCACAAACAGGCCGGTCATGTTGCGGATGTGGCCGTTCTGGTCGATGATGGTAGTTATGCCGGTGTTGGCAACGCGTATCATGGGTGTTCTGGTTTCCACTGCACGGAAGGCAACAATGGACAGGTGCTGAAAGGGTGCCGATGACCTGCCGAACCATGCATCGTTAGTGATGTTCACCAGTATGCGCGCCCCGGCTTGAACGTACCTGCGGGCTATTTCAGGGAAAATTGCCTCGGCGCAGATCAAGGTACCGACCTTTGTCTGACCGACTTGCAAGGGTGTGGCACGCAGACCTGAGGAAAAGTCGCCGATGCCTACCACGAGCTTGCTGATGAAAGGGAGGTATCGACCAAGCGGCACATATTCCCCGAAAGGTACCAGGTGGATCTTGTCACTCCTACCGGTAATCTCTCCTTCGGGTGAAATGGCAAAGGCGCTGTTCAGAAAGGCGGATTTGCCGTTGCGCAGCTCATGTGCCGGGCTGCCGACAATAAGTGTGGTTGCCAGTTCCCTTGCCATTCCTTTTACCCGAGCCGAATGGACCGGCTCATCCTGCAGGAAGAAAGGGACGGCGCTTTCAGGCCAGACAACCAGATCAACCCCTTCCCTGGCTGCTTCACTGGTCAGCCGATCATATATGTCCATCGTTTTATCCTGAAATGACAGGCTCCACTTCACATTCTGATCGATGTTGCCCTGAATCAGGGCTACCCTGAGCGGTTTGGTATCCACTGCTTCCTGTTCGGTCAGGCGGCTGAAACCGTAGCAGAGAGTTCCGATTATCATGATTACAAGTACCACCGCGCTTTTGACCGGGTAGGGAACCGTGGTGCCGGAAAGCGCCCGCAGAACTCGGTAAAGTACCACGTTGGTCAGTACGATCAAAAGTGTGATACCGAAAACCCCGGTGATGTCCGCGATCTGAATCAACGGCAGGGTACGGTATTGAGAATGTCCCAGCATGGCCCATGGAGAGCCGGTTAACAGAAAAGAACGTAGGAAGTCACCGGCTACCCAGGCTACCGGCAGGCTGAAGGCAGATTTAATTCCAACCTGCTCGCCAGCGCGGGCCACCAGGATGCTCAGCCCGTAAAACAGCCCCAGCCAGGACACAAGCAGGAGGTAAAGCAAGATACTGACGGCCCAGGGGAGCTGCCCGTATTGAATGATAAGGATGTTGATCCAGTACAAAATGATGGCATAGGCACTGATGCCGCAGGTAAAGCCAATGCGGAACGCTGTGCGCAGGGAAGCACCTTCAAGTGCGATCAGCAGGGGAATCAGGGCGATCCAGGCAAGAAATGAAAGGCCGGTGGATGGAAAGGAGAGGGCGATCAGTACACCTGAGGTAATTGCCAACAGCCCTGGACGATCAAAAAGTAACGCAAGTTTTATACGCATGGGACGTATTGTCACTCGCCAACCTGCGCTTCGCTACCTGCAGAACCCAAACGTGTAATGCAAACCTTTATGATCTTACGTTCATCGGCATCGATAACGGCCAGATGCAGCCCGGCACCTTCCACGACATCCCCAATTGCAGGAATCTTGCCGGTCAGATGAAAGATGAGACCCCCTACGGTATCGAATTTGTCGCGTTCTATTTCGATCTCAAAGTACTCTTCAAGATCCTCAACAGGCATGCGCGCATCAGCGGTGATGGAACCGTCTGCGTTGACTTCAAAAAGCGCTTCCTCCCGGTCGTACTCGTCCTGGATGTCGCCTACGATCTGTTCCAGAAGGTCTTCAATGGTTATTAGACCGGAGGTGCCTCCATATTCGTCGATGACGATCGCCAGGTGGACATGTTTGCGCTTGAATTCCTGCAGGAGCTGCTCCAGGTTTTTGGTTTCAGGAATAAAATACGGCGGACGCACGATTGATCGAACCTGCAATTGTTCCTGATCGTTTCCCCAGTATTTCAGCAGATCCTTGGCATAAAGCAGTCCGATGATATTGTCGATGGTATCTTCATAAACCGGGATGCGAGAGTGTCCGCAGTTGATAATGGTTTCCAGGATTTCCCCGACAGTGGCTTCGACCGATACGCAGGCCATGTCTGTACGGGGAACCATGATCTCGCGGACGACTGTGGTCCGCAGTGAGAAGATGGAGCGGATCATTTCGCTCTCTTCCTCGTTTACCAGTCCATCTTCTTCGCTGGCCTCAATGAACTCCTGCAGCTCCTCGACGGTTGTTTTTTTGCGGCTGGTCATGAACCGGCTGACCAGTTCCAGAAACCCTGATTTTTTGTTGTTGCCTTCTTCCAACGTAAGAAACCTCCGGTAGTAAATTACAATAAATTATATGCGGCCTGTCAGAATATTAATCGGCTATCGTACGATCCTGATGGTCGGGATTACAAAATAAAGGTCTTGAATAATGTCAGCACGAGTATGGTTATGGCTGCCCCGACAAATGAGCCGAATATTACCTCGCGCATGGTATGAATACGCATCAGCAGCCGCTAATGACTGACCATCACAGCCAGTGCTATGGAAAGTCCGGAGATGAGCGGATCGTGGGTGTTGAGTGTAACCGCTGTGGCGATGGAAAAAGCGACCGCTGCATGACCGCTGGGCGCACCGCCGTGGAGTGGTGCCCCTTTGCCTGTCAGGCTCTTGATTATGATTACTGCAATTATAACGATCAGGATAGAAACCACGGTACCCAGATCTGAAGGCGTACCAAACATGGCGAGAACCTTTCCGTAGAGTGGGAGGACATATCTGGCCAGAATCAGGTATCCCATGATGGCTGCTCCCATCGCAGCCACCAGCACGGCCCCGGCAGCCGTATCCTTGGCAACCTTGGCCAACGGGTGATAGCCGGGTGACACCAGGTCAACCACTGCCTCCACCGCAGTATTAATGAGTTCAGCAAACAGCACAAACAGGATCGAGAGGGCCAGCAGGGCAAATTCTATGGGCGTGATCCGCAGGAATAGTGTCAGCAGAAGAACCACAAGCGCTGAGATGAAGTGATTGCGCATGTGTTTTTCTTCACGCACTGCGTGGATAATTCCCTCGATGGCGCAGTTGACTGAATCTATGAACCTGGCGGGCTTAACAACCCTTCCTTCTTCAGAATCCTGAATAGTTCACGCTCCTTTTGCTCCATTTTCCTGGCTTCGTCTTCGCCGCTGCGTTCGTGGTCGTATCCGCACAGGTGAAGTATGCCGTGCAGCAATAGAAAACTTAACCGTTCAAAGGCGTCAATGTTGCCTTCATCGGCCTCTCGCGCCGCGGTGTCGGCAGAGATTACCACATCTCCCAACGCATGTGGAGTGATGCCGCTACAGTCTCCTTCCTGGAGTGAGAAGGAGATGACGTTGGTGGGCCGGTCCTTTGCCAGGTAGTCGCGGTTGATACGGCGGATAGCCCTGTCTCCGACAATGGAAACGGACAGTTCCGTTTCTTCAGGACATCCCAAGGCGTTTAATATCCTCACTGCCACCTTTTTTAGATGTCTTGTTCTTATCCGGTGTCTTCTCTGGTGGTTGTTCAGCAGTATCTGCACTCTTGGTTCCTCCAATAGGCGGCTTGGCATGCTCGCTGGAAAAAGTATGCAGCTCGATGGGTAATGTTTTTTTAACTCCGTTGTTGCTCCCCTTGTAAACCGGTTCGGGATAATCAACCCGGTGGTGAAAGATGCCGTTCAGGATACCGTTGAAGCTCTTGGCAATCTCGTGGAGGTTTTTGAGGGTCAGTTCGCATTCATCCAATTGTCCGTCAATGAAGACATTGTTTATGAGCTTCTGGACCATGCCCTGGATTCGGTCGGGTGTGGGGTTGACCAAGGTGCGGGAGGCGGCCTCTACGCAGTCGGCCAGCATGACAATGCCTGCTTCGCGGGTCTGCGGTTTGGGGCCGGGATAACGGAAATCCTTTTCCTCTACAGTCTGGCCATTGGCCTCGGCCAGGGTCTTGGACCTGTCATAGAAAAATTTGATCAGCCCGGTGCCGTGGTGCTGACGAATAATGTCGATGATCGGCTGTCCCAAGCGTTTTTCACGAGCCAGTTCGGCACCCTCCTTGATATGTGAAATCAGGATCAGGGCGCTCATGCTGGGTGTAAGCTTGTCGTGGCGGTTCTCTTCGCCAGCCTGGTTTTCTATGAAATATTGTGCCTTGGAGGTCTTGCCGATATCGTGATAATAGGCAGCCACTCTTGCCAGCAGGGGATTGGCATTGATGGATTCGGCCGCCGCCTCCACCAGGTTGCCAACCACCACGCTGTGATGGTAGGTACCGGGTGCGCGCACCATCAGGTCACGCAGCAGGGGTGAATTGAGGTTTGCCAGTTCCAGCAGTTTGATGTCGGTGGTGTAGTGGAAAAAGGTTTCAATGACCGGGATGAAGCCGGAGACAAACCCGCTGCTCAGCACGCCGCCCACCAGGGCAAAAATAGCGATGTAGACGGTCTGCATGCTGAAAAGGTTGTTATTGAAGGTCTGGAATGCCAGGGCCATGGCAAGGTTGACCACCGAAACCTTGAGTCCGGCGGCGTAGATGCTGCCACGGGCCGAGCATTGCCGCATGCCGTGAGCTCCGACGATGCTGCCCAGCAGGGCGTAGACCACCACGAACATGCTGCTGTCAAACATGATCCCCAGGAGCGGGGCCAGAATGGCGCAGTAAACCAGGGCAACTTCGGAATTGATAAAGACGCGTACAATCATGGCGCCGGTGGCAAAGGGGAACAGGTAGAAGTAATTGTTCGGATCGACATTGGGGAAGACCGAGCCGATGTTGTGGGATATCAGCAGGGCCGTCTTGAACACGATGAAGCTTCCGGTTATCAGCAGCATGATAACCAGGATGTCCTTGTTGGAGGGGTTGAACTTGCGAATGTTCTTTATGGCGAAGCGGTAGGGAAAATAAAACAACACCAGGATCAGGGCGAAGATGCCGACTGCACTGTATAGCCGGTTACCGCTGCGGTTACCTTGGAAGATGGTGCGCAGCTTCTGTGACTGTTCCGGGCTGATCCGCTCGCCCACCCGGACAATCATTTCACCCTTTTGCACCTTGAAGAGAACCGGACGAACTGCTTCCATGGCGGTTTTGGAGCGAATCTCCGAGGCTTCACGGTTGAAGAAGAGGTTCGGCAGCAGGATACGAGAGATAACAGCTGTAACATGGATCCTGTCAACCGGCTCAGCCAGCCCTTTTAACCGCCACTCCTTGACTATCTTGCGAGCTTCGTTTATTTCGGTGTAGCTCATGGAAGCGTCTGCAATACCGATCAGGTGATTATTGTTGTCCATGAGCTCAAACCCGCGTTGGACATCGGTTTGCAGTACCTTGCCATCCAGAACTATCTTGCGTTGATAAAGTTCGTTCAGCATCTTTGCGGCATCTGCCAGAAACGATTTGTCCGACTTGATGCGGGTGAAGGCGCGAATTTCTGCCTCACTCAGTTCGGTGTCGAGTACCGGAATAAGCTGTTTGCGCCACTTATCCGCACTGAGTTGAGTCCCTTGGGCAAGTTCAGTTCGGATTGTGGTCAGCGCCAGTTCAAGCTTGTCGGTAATGTAGGATGGTACGCGATCACTCAGATTGTAAATGACCGGAGCGTAGTTGCCGGCTTCTTTTCTGCGCTGCTCGGTCAAGGCGTGGTCTTCGACCAGATAGTCCTGGGTGGCGCGGATGTCCGTTGTGGCAATATCGCCTGTTTTGAACTCAAATGAGTGGAATTGATGGCTGGGAAGTACGATGAATGTGAGTATAAGGGCGGTTGTGACAAGCAGGATGAACCTGTTGCGACGTGCCGTCAGTGGATTGGAAAACCTTCTCACAACGGAGTCGAAAAGGCTTGAGACCAGTTTACTCAGATAAGTGAGAGTATTCTGATCCTTGTTGTTACCTGGTTGATCCGGCATATAATATCAGTGGCGAAACTGGTTCGATTCAGTTACGCGGGCGACGCGTAAGTGATTGAAATAAGTTTTAAATATAGCGTGGTTCAGGGGGGGTGTCAATGAAACTGTTATCAGGCGTTATCGGGGGTTATACTTCTGAGATATCCGATCCGGTTATCTCCACGTCGGGCCACCCCTCATAGATCCAATCCTCCAGACGTTCCAGGGTCTTTCGTGCCAGGTCCTTGTCCGGACTGACGGTAACGAAACCCAGCACGGCAACGGAGTGATTGTCCTGGCGGTCAACCTCGGCGCAGGCCGCATTGAAGCGGTTACGCGCCCGTGCCATGATGCTCTTGACAATGCCGCGCTTTTCCTTGAGGGAGCGGGAGGGTAGAGCGAGATGGAGTTCGAGGCAGAAGATAAACATGTGCGGCCCTTGTCGCTGTGAACAAGCTTAAGAAATAAAACTAAGGGTTTCTGGACTCTAGAACTCGCAATGCCTGGGTGTTCGCGGGAATGGTATCACGTCGCGAATGTTTTCCATGCCGCTCAGGTACATGACCAGGCGTTCGAAGCCGAGGCCGAAACCGGCATGGGGACAACTCCCCCAGCGGCGGCTGTCCAGGTACCACCAGAGCGGCTCTTTTGCTATCCCCAGTTCCGTCATGCGGCCTTCAAGCAGGTCGAGGCGTTCCTCGCGCTGGCTGCCGCCGATGATCTCCCCCACCTTCGGTACCAGCAGATCCAGGGCTGCGACAGTGCGGCCATCATCATTCTGACGCATGTAAAAGGCCTTGATATCTCTCGGGTAGTTCAGGATGAAGGCCGGGCCGCCCACGATCTGTTCGGTGATGTAGCGCTCGTGTTCGGTCTGCAGGTCCAGGCCCCATTCCACCGGGTAGTTGAATGTTGCTCCTGATCGCTGCAGGCGATCGATTGCATCGCTATATTCGATTCTGGCAAAGTCGGCCTCGGCAACCCGCCGGATTCGCTCCAGCAGGCCGTTCTCGATATGCTTGTCAAAGAAAGTCATATCCTCACTGCATTCCTCAAGGGCAAAATGGCACATGTAGCGCACAAATTCCTCTGCCAGGTCCGCATCGTCGGCCAGGTCGGCAAAGGCCATCTCCGGCTCGATCATCCAGAACTCCGAAGCGTGGCGGGCGGTGTTGGAGTTCTCTGCACGAAAGGTCGGGCCAAAGGTGTAGATATCTGAAAATGCCATTGCAAACAACTCGCCTTCCAACTGGCCGCTGACAGTCAGGCCGGTCTTCTGAGCGAAGAAATCCTGGTTGAAGTCGGGCTGGCCGTCCAGCATCGGCGGAGCGGCAGCATCCAGGGTGGTGACGCGAAACAGTTCACCGGCGCCCTCGCAGTCGCTGGCAGTTATGATTGGTGTGTGTACATACAGGAAGTTTTTTTCAGAGAAAAAACGATGGATGGCCTGAGCCAGACGCGAGCGCAGCCGGAAGACCGCGCCAAAGGTGTTGCTGCGTGGCCGCAGATGGGCAATGGTGCGCAGGTATTCAAAACTGTGCCGTTTTTTTTGTAAAACATATGAATCATCGGCTTGACCGATTATGTCGATCGATTTGGACTGTATTTCCCTTTCCTGGCCGCTTGCCGGAGATTGTACCAGAATTCCCTCGACCCGCAGTGCGCTTCCGGTGCCAATGTGGCAGATATCATCGAAGTTTGCCAGTCCCTGTTCTGCCACTACCTGGATGCCGTTCAAGTTTGAGCCATCGTTCAAAACTATAAAAGTGATCCCCTTGGAGAGCCGCACCGACCGCACCCAACCGGATATTCTGCAATCCTGACCAGTTTTACCGTTCTTTAGCAGGTCACAAATACGAGTCTTCATTGATGTTCTCCTGATAAAAGTTAGAAATTATTTTCTGCGTTTTTCTGACTGAAAATAACTTCGTTAACGCACTTATCCTGTTTAGCAGGGCCAGGACCCGGATGCAAGAGGCTTGTGTGTTTGACCTTGTCGAGCCCATGTGGTAAATAACCTGAATGAAGACGGTACTAATCATATTGTCGCTTGTGTTCCTGCTGGCCGTACCGCTTCTGGCGGTAAATTCAGAGACGAATTTCGGTGGTGTCGGAATCGATGGCATCCCGCTTCCCGGTGGACAGATCAGGATTGGACAGCTGGTCAATGGCGGCCCTGCACAGGCGGCAGGCATCCGAGTCGGTGATATCATAACGCATATTGACGGTAAGGCAACACTTGGCAGCAATTTTCAGATCATGGTAAACAAGAGGCTAAGGGGAATTGCCGGGTCACAGGTAGTTTTGAAGATTAAGCGGGAGAGTGAGGAAAAGCTGCTTACCTTTACGCTGAAACGGCGGCAGATTGTCGTCACACCACCCAGGGAGAAATGATAATGTTAGTCAGAATCCACATTGTTCTTGCATTGATACTGTTGAGTGTAATGACCTGCGTGGCAGTCGAACAGGCGCCGCAGAGCAAACTCAATCCGGTCAAGGCACAGGAGGCAAAAAAGTATCCTCAGATCGTGGCCTACACAGTGTCCTGGTGTCCTCATTGCCGCGCGGCCAAGGAATACCTGACCCATAACAATATCCCTTTTATCAACAAAGACGTGGAGGTTGATGCAAAGGCGATGTCGGAGTTGACCGGCAAGTACAAGAGTCAGGGTGTGCCGGTAATCGTCTTTGGAACCGGCAAAGATGAGGTTGTGATGAAAGGATTCACTCCGGAACTGTTTGAGGAGTCTTTGAACAAGGCACGCTTGAAGAACTAAGCTGAAAAAGCAGCTTCAGCTCACGTTTTCAACCGGCATAAAGTCGGGCATCAAGGAAATTAAGGTTTCCGCGGTGCCCTTTGTTGTTTCTGATATGTTTTTTTCTTTTGTTCATCAAGTGGCTTTCGCGGAATACCCGTTGTTTGCCCCTTGGGCTGTTGCTTTGCGGAGAGTGCAGCTTGCGAGGGATTGCCCAGCTCTATTACCTCGGTCTCGCTGAGATGGCGGAATTGGCCGGATTTGAGAACTCCCAGCACCAGACTTCCGTAACGAACCCGTTTCAGTCGTACCACCGACAGGCTCACCGCCTCGCACATGCGCCTTATCTGCCGGTTACGCCCCTCATGGATGGTTATTGCGAGCCAGTCGTTCTGCTCGCCGTCCTTGATGAGGATTGCCGTTGCCGGGGCGGTCTTTTTACCCTCTATTTCCACCCCCTCAGCCAATTGGTCAAGCTGGCTTTTATGCACCTTGCCGCGCACCCTGACATGGTATTCCTTGTCGATCTCGTGGCGTGGATGCATCAGCTTGTTGGCCCACTCGCCGTCATTTGTCAGCAGCAGCAGGCCTTCGGTATTGTAGTCCAGTCGGCCGACCGGATAGACCCGCTCATTGATCTCCTTCAGAAGATCTGTGACCAGTGGTCTCCCTTCCGGGTCATCGAGTGTGGTCATGTAGCCGGCCGGTTTGTTGAGCAGGATATAGAGCCGCTGTTCACTGACCTTAAGCAGCGTTCCATTGACAGTAATACGGTCTTTGGCCGGGTCGGCCTTTGTGCCCAGTTCGGTTACGACTACGCCGTTGACGGTAACCTGTCCATTCAGGATCAGTGTTTCCGAGGCGCGGCGTGAGGTGATTCCGGCGGCGGAGATTATTTTTTGCAGGCGTTCTAACATGTTGATTTCCTTCCAATAAAAATGGGGGCTGCTGCCCCCATTCGCATGTTTTACTGTTAAGGTGTTTTGCTACTCGACAAACTGCGACATGGCCCTGAATTTTTTATAGCGCTGCTCAACCAGTTCCTCACCCGAAAGCTTGTTCAGCTCTTTCAGGTTGCGGGCAATGGCTTCTTTCATGTTCTTGGCAGTTGCTTCGTGGTCGCGATGGGCGCCACCTACCGGTTCCTTGATAATTTCGTCAATCACGCCCAGCTTGATGATGTCCTTGGCGGTCGGTTTGAGTGCCTCGGCGGCCTGCTCGCCTTTTGTTCCATCTGACCAGAG
>JBGSQD010000048.1:0-6274 GCA_041738275.1 Geobacterales bacterium | reverse complement strand
AGGACAATGGTTGCGGCATGAGTGCTGATGTCATGAACCACATCTTTGAGCCCTTTTTCACCACCAAGCAGGTCGGCCATGGAACCGGGCTGGGGTTGGCAACGGTCTACGGTATTGTCAAACAGCATGACGCCCATATCTCGGTAACCAGCAGTGAGAATGGAGGGACGACCTTCAGAATATATTTCCCCTGCTGTGCCCTTCTTCCCCTGGTTCAGGCGGAGGATGCCGTTGTGGAGAAGAGCAGTAATGCCGGTAAGGCGACGGTTCTGATTGTCGAGGACAATGAGATGGTCAGGGAGATGGTCAGTGAGATGCTGTCGGAGGTCGGTTACACGGTCGTCACGGCGGCTGATCCGCACAGTGCCATAGAACTGCTTGCCGGAAACATCACCCGTATAGATCTGCTGGTTTCAGATGTGGTTATGCCCGGAATGAACGGCCCTGAATTGTATGAACAACTGGTTGTCCGGATTCCTGATCTCAAGGTCGTATATATTTCCGGTTATCCGATCAACCCGAGCATTCGGGGCGGGATGCTGGAGGACGAGGTCAATTATCTGCAGAAGCCCTTTACTGCCGAAGCTTTACTGGAGCGGATCAGGCAGGTGCTGTGAGGGGTGAAACCATAAAGGTATTGAAATGACAGTACTGATATGTTATTTTTCAACAGTTTTTTAATGACCTTAATGCATGTGGAAAAAGGAGAATTTGTGAAAGCCATCACTACTGTGAAATTTATTACGGTTGCCCTTTGTGCGACGGCACTCTTTGGCTGTCAGGGCGGCTCATCTACCTCCGACTCAAAGTCGGAATCCAAGAAGGAAGGACAGGTTCTGGCCGAGGTAAACGGCGGAACGATCACCACCGGTGATTTTGACCGCGAACTGAAAAATCTTCCCGACTACCTTAAAGCCATGGCAGATACCCCTCAGGGGCGCAAGGAGATGCTGGACACCATGGTGATCCGTGAGCTGATCCTGCAGCAGGCTGCCAAGGATGGTGTTGACAAGGGGCCCGAGATCGAAGAGAAGCTGCGGGATCTGAAAAAACGATTGATTGTGGAAGCATTCCTGAAGAAAAAGGTCGAGGCTGAGTCCCAGATTTCGGATGCAGACCTGCAGAAGTTCTATGACCAGAACAAGGATAAATTCAAGGCCGGTCCTCAGTTGAAGGCCAGCCACATCCTGGTGAAAACTGAGAAAGAGGCCAAGGAACTTCTGGCCAAGATCAAGGCTGGCGGTAACTTTGAGGAGCTGGCCAAGAAAAGTTCCGTTGATTCATCCGCCGCCAAGGGTGGCGACCTGGGTTGGTTCGGCCAGGGCACCATGGTTCCTGCTTTTGAAAAGGCAGCCATGGGGTTGAAGGAAGGTCAGGTTTCCGAAGTGGTCAAGTCGGATTTCGGCTTCCACATCATCAAGCTGACCGGCAAGAGGGAGGCTGGTTTACGTCCCTTTGAAGAGGTCAAGGATCAGATCAAGGGTGCCATCCTCCCTTCCAAGCAGCAGGAAATCTTCCAGAAGATCAAGGAAGATCTCAAGAAAAGCGCCAAGATCACCATCAAGGAAGACGTCCTGAATGCCGCCGGCAGCAAGGATGAAGGCAAGCCAGAGGACAAGAAGGCCGCTGAACCGGCCAAGCCGGCAGCAGAAGAGAAAAAGTAATCCGGCGACTTATGGTTCGGTAAGCTTGATTGAAGAATACATTGTCAAGAAGGGTGGGTTTTCGGCCCACCCTTCTGAGTTTTAATAACAGGAAATGAGCGCCACCATGAAAAAACATACATACGCACTGCTGTTAGCTTGTCTTGGTCTGATTGTTGTTGGTGGCTGTGCAGGCAAAGGCGCCGTTGTTACAAAAGAACCTGCAGCGGCAACGGTCAAGGTCGAACAGCCTAAAGCAGCGATACCGGCCGTGCAGTCTCCTACTCCGTCCGACAAGGTCATCAACGCCATCGCTGCCGTAGTTAACGATGAGATCATCACCCTGTATGAGGTCAATCGTGAGGCTGCGCCGGTTATCCGCGAAGCCGAAAAAAAGTCGGCCCTGGATGCCGCAGCCCGCAGCCAGATCCGCCGTACGATGCTGGACCGTCTGGTGGAGAAGAAGCTGGTCGAGCAGAAGATCAAGGAACTCAATATAAAGGTCAGCGAGGAAGAGATTCGTCAGGCCATTGATGATGTCAAGAAACAGAACAGTATGACCCAGGAGGCCTTGGTGGCGGCACTGGCCAATCAGGGGCTCTCATTTGACCAGTACCGCAGCCAGCTCGTGGAGCAGCTTGAAAAGCTCAAACTGGTGAGCATGGAGGTACGCTCCAAGATTCATGTGGTCGAATCTGAAAAGCGTGAGTATTACGAGGCCAACCATGCCAAGTATACCGAGGACGAGACCTTTAGCGCCCGCCATATCTTTTTCCGCATCAACGACAAAGCTCCGGCAGCTGATATCAAGCGTGCCATGACCACGGCCCTGGCGGTGCTTGCCGAGGCGAAAAGCGGCAAGGACTTCATCGAACTGGCCAAGACCTATTCCGAGGATCCCGCAGCTATCAAAGATGGCGGCGCACTTGGTCCGTTCAAGAAGGGTGACATGCTGCCGGAGTTGGAGCAGACCATCCTGACCATGAAACCGGGTGAGATCAGCGAGTTGGTCTACACCTCCGCGGGATTTCATGTCATCAAGCTGGAGGAGAGGGTCAGCGGCAAGCTGAAGCCTTATGAAAGTGTGAGCGCCGAGATCGAAGAGACGCTTTACCGCAAGAAATCAGAGGAGCGTTTCAGCCTTTGGGCCAAGGAGTTGCGTGGCAAGGCCAGCGTTGAAATCAAGGATGTGGCGGAACTTTTATAACCAAAATCCCCGGACTCGTTTCCTGAAATCAAAACAGCCGCTTATCCTGCAACAGGATAGCGGCTGTTTGTGTATGCAGGAGAGTATTATTCCCTGCGGCGCAGGTAGCCTAAAAACTCCTCGCAGGAAAGCTGTTTTTTGCTGACCAGGTGGGCAATTTCTCTGCTCATGGCGATCCTCTCGCCTTCCTTCATTTCTGATTTCAGCAGGACAAACATGGGTGTGTTGCGACTGTAGGGGTAGATGCGAAATTTTTCCAGCAGCTCGAAGGCGGACATATCCGACAGCATCAGGCTGGCAAAAGCAATGTAGGCGGGATGAATGGAGGCGAGCGCCATGGCCTCCTTGCCGGTATACCCCTTGATCACCTCGAAGCCTGCCGCCTCCACCGCCTTTGACAGCTTTTCTTCACCTGTGCGCGACACTACCAGGGCCTGGAGATCCCAGGTTTCAGCCTCCTCGGTCAAGCCGTAAACCGCCAGCCGTTCCAGCAGATAATGCTCGTCCACCGGGAGGGTGAAAAAGCCTGCCACGGGGAAGACACCGCCAACCTTGCCCTTTTCGCTCAAAAAGACCGGCAGTACCGGAATGTTACATATGGCAGGATCGCTTTTGATTCTGAGCAGCAGCCCCCAACCATCATCCGAAAAAGGTGAGATGTCCAGGACTATGCCCAGCGGTCTGCCGGCAGCAAGGTTCTCAATCTGCTCCACGCTGCTGTTATAACCGGCTGCTGTCAGATATGACGTGATAATCTGCTCACGTCCCTGGCCCGGCTTTATGCCGAGAATCCACAGCTCCCTGTTGTTTTCGGTTTTTTCTGCCATGGCTGCTCCCTGTTTTGTGTACTAATTAGTGCTCTATTATCAGATTTTCCGTCAAAAAACCAGATAAAACAACGGATAAGCAACGGATTGAATGGTGTGGAGCATCAGTTGTACCGTTCCAGGATGCGCTCGATGATACTGGTTGTTGATTTTCCATCCACGAAGGTGATGAGTTCCACTCTTCCACCGTAAGCTTCCACCACATCCTTGCCGACGACTTTCTCAGGTGTATAATCACCACCCTTGGCCAGAATATGGGGTTTGAGAGCACTTATAAGCTCCAGCGGCGTGTCTTCGTCGAAAAGCACCACATAGTCAATGCAATCCAGTGCCGCCAGGATATGGGCCCGCTCCTCTTCATTGATCAGAGGCCGATTTTCCCCCTTGAGGCGCCGCACCGAGGCGTCGCTGTTCAGGCCCAATATCAGCAGATCACCCAGACTGCGTGACTTCTGCAGATACTTGACATGCCCGGCGTGGAGCAGATCAAAGCAGCCATTGGTAAAGACAACCTTTTTCCCACGGGATTTTTCGGTTTCGATGATAACGGCGAGCACATCAAGGTTCTTGATCTTGGAGTCGCTGTCGCTGTGGGAGAGGGCGATGGCGTTGATAATCTCGGCCGGTGAGACCGTGGAGGTGCCCAGTTTAACCACGGCGATTCCAGCGGCAATGTTGGCCAGGCGGGCAGCCTCGCCCATGTCGAGCCCGGCTGCCAGGCCAACGGCCAGGGATGCCAGAACCGTATCTCCGGCGCCGGAGACATCGAAAACCTCCCGCGCCACTGTGGAAATGTGTATGGGGTCAGCGAGCGTGGAGAAGAGTGACATCCCCTCTTCGCTGCGGGTGATCAGCAGGTGCTCCAGTCCGGCGGTCTCCATTATGGCTCTGGCTGCATTTCCGAGGGAATCCAGATCGCGTATGGCAATCCCCGAGGCTGCCTCGGCTTCCTTGCGGTTGGGGGTCAGGATTGTGGCGCCATGGTAACGGGCGTAGTCGGTTCCCTTGGGGTCAACAAGTACCGGGATGCCGCCGGCGTGTGCCGCGGCAATGGCCGTTTCGATGATCCGGGGCGTCAGCACACCCTTGTTGTAGTCCGAAAGCAGGATAACGTTAAACCGGGCACTGTTGCCGGCAATCCATGCGCAGATCTGCTGCTCCACGTCAGCCGAAAGCGGTTCGCGCGATTCCCTGTCGATCCGGACGATCTGCTGGTTGGCGGCCACCACGCGGGTCTTGCGGCTGGTTCTGCGGTTCGGATCGCGGAATATGGCATCAATGGCCACTTCCTGACGGTTGAAGGTTTCAAGCAGAGCCCAGCCGGTTTCATCCTCTCCCACCGCAGAGCATGCCGTCACCCGCGCCCCCAGGGTGGCCAGGTTGTTGACGACATTGCCGGCGCCCCCCAGGCGCAACTCCTCCCGTACAACATCCACAATCTGTACCGGCGCTTCCGGGGATATCCGTTCGGCCTTGCCCCACAGGTATTCATCCAGCATCAGGTCGCCGATCACCAGGCAGCTGATATCAGAGATATGGCTAAAAAGGGATTCTATTGTTTTGCGGTCCATATGCTTCTCCCGTAAGGGCGTCTCCATGGGGTTGCCCTGGTTTGTCTGGTCATCCAGGGGGCACCCTGCGGTTTTTACCCGAACAACTTTCGCTCCACCAGGTCGCAAATGATATGGATGATGGTGATATGCCCTTCCTGGATGCGTGGGGTGTCGCTGGAGGGGACGATCAGCGCCAGGTCGCAGACGCCCTTGATGCTGCCGCCTGCGTTGCCGAGCAGGCCGACTGTTCGGCAGCCGCGTTCCCGGGCCAGTTGCAGCGCCTTGAGCACGTTGGGTGAATTGCCGCTGGTGGATATGCCGACCACCACGTCACCGGCAGTGGCCAAAGCCTCGACCTGACGCCTGAAGACGAAATCGAAGCCGTAATCATTGCCGATGGCGGTCAGGATCGAAGTGTCGGTGGAAAGCGCAATGGCCGGCAGCGCGGCCCGTTCCAGCTTGAACCGCCCCACGATCTCTGCGGCAAAATGCTGGGCATCAGCGGCTGAACCGCCGTTGCCCATCACCAGGAGCTTGCTGTTGTCCTTGAATCTGTCAACCAGCAGGGTTGCTGTTTCAGCGATCAATGGCGACATGTCCCGTTCGATGTCTGTGAATAGCGCCTGATGATCCTGCAATTGTTTTTTCACGTCCTGGATCATGTTCTCTCCGTAATTGCTACTATGTCGGTTTGTGCCTGATAACGGCGGCCACCTCATGGAAGGGGATTGCTTTATCCGCACCGGGAAAGGTTGAGTCCATTGTACCCTGCACCGGAATAATATCGGGGTCAGAGGCCTGAAGTGCCGACAACTGGCGGGAAAGGTCCCGCTGCGGCATGAGCAGGGACAGGCTCCTCAGGGAGATGCCGGTGTGCAGGGCGTTCCAGCCCAGGCGCCGGAAATCCGAGGCCTGGCGACGGTGCAGCAGCAAGGTGAAGCGATGCCCCTGACGAGCGCCTTCCAGTATGGTCTCCATGCTGTCGGAAAGGGTGCTGGCATCGGTGCTGCTGCCGAAATAGATGCTGTAGTGACGACTTATGCC
>JBGSQD010000040.1:0-27927 GCA_041738275.1 Geobacterales bacterium | reverse complement strand
ATGCTCGCCAAGGGAGGGGGAACAACTGCAGCCGGTCGGCGCATCGGCAGCTTTGGCTGAAACGGGCTGCCGCCGACCGATATTTTGAGAGGTTGCCGGGGTGCTGCATCTTGTTTATTAACGGCAACGTGCAGGGCCGGGGCAACAAACAGGGGTTCAAGGTCCACCGGCATCCGCTCCGCAACCAGATGTGCCAGCATCCGCAGCACGGCCGAGGTCGGATCCTGCCCCGGATAACAGGCGGCGCGTGCCAGGTGGGGCTGCCCCTTCAGGATGCTGCCGATCATGCGGCTGCATGAGCCCCCGGGACCCATCTCCAGAAAATAACGAACCCCGTCGGCATAGGCGGCGTTGATGACGGCCGGAAAATCGATCCCTTCCACAGCCTGGGCCAGGATCGAATCGGCCGCGCTCTCCCTGTTAAGGTCATAGGAAGCGCCGCGGGCGCCGCTGTAGAAGGTGACGCCGTGGGGCGGGGTGGTTGTGAACAGGTGCAGATTGCGGTACGGCTCCGCCACCTGGCGGGCCACCTCGCAGTGTACCGTGGTGACACCGTTGAGCGGGAAGAAGCGGCATCCCAGCTGCGCCACGAGGCGTTTTACCCCCTCGGCATCGCCGCCGACCACGCATTCATGGGGGGTGTTGATGATCAGCAGATAGACCCGCGCTAAACCTGACAGGGCCTGACGCACCTCCTGGGCCGGTGCTTCCAGCACACCGATGCTCCAGTCAACCTCTTCGCCTGCACCCAGGCCCCAGGCCTTCCGGACAGCACGGCACTCGCCGGCCATGTCGTGGGTGAACAGCGTGGATTCATTCATGCGCTTCAGCATCTCATCCCGATCGCGCCAGGCACCCATGGCGAACAGTGCGGCTGATTCGCCCAGGCTGTAGCCGATGGCTGCCTGGGGTTGGATGCCGAAGCTGCGGACAAGGTCGCTGACGGCACAACCAATGGCGACCTGGCCGAAGATGACAGCCTTGTGATCGTCGTTGATGGACGCCAGGGGGGCGTCGTTCCAGAAGGCATTCGGTTGAAACTGGCTGGCCAGGTATTGGTTGGCCCTATCCTGATTGCGGTAGATCTCCGGCCAGCGGCTGGATAATTCGATCCCCATGCCGGGGTAATGGTTGCCGGAGCCAGGGAAGACAAAGGCGATTTTACCCTCTGGGCCGAGTGGCGCGGGGGAGTAGAACAGCCGGTCGCGGAGCGCAGGGTGAACCGGCGCATTTTTGGCATCCAGTCCGCTGGCCAGGAGCTGCTGTCCATGATCAACAAGGGCCATGAGCTCATCCCTGTTTCTGGCTACCATGGCCATGGCCAAAGACACTTTGCCGTTTTCTGTCTCGCGGGTTTGCTGCTGCCTGGCCAGGGATGCCAGGTCGCTGCCCGTGCCCTGCGCTGCCTGTCGGCGCAGCTGCTGAAGCCCTTGTCCCAGTTGGTCCGGGGTCTCAGCGCTTACGGTAAACAGGAATTCGGTTCCGAAGCCGGTCGGAGCGATCTGTTCCGACTGGGTGCGCTGCGGATGGTTTTCCCACCCTTCCAGGACAACGTGGCTGCAGGTGCCGTCGATGCCGAAGACGCTGACCCCGGCGCGCCGGGGTCCGTCGGCCCGGTTGCGGAGCCAGTAGCGCGGTGTGCGCGGCAGGTAGAAGTGGCTGTTTTCACCCAGGCCGGCCAGGGGCGATTCGATCCCGCGGCAGGCCGGGATAATCTCCTGGTAAAGGGCCAGACAGCCCCGGACAAAAGCGGCCAGACCGCTGGCGGCGCCGCAATGACCGATGTCAGCCTTGATGCTGGAAATGGCGCATTGTCGAGGAGTTGTGCCGAAAAAACCATTCAGTGCCGTTGCTTCCATGGCATCCTCGCCAGGTTGACCGCCGGCGTTGGCTTCCAGGTAACCGATTGTGTCGGGTGCCACGTTTGCGTCGGCATAGGCCCGTTCAAGTGCCTGGCTATAGGCGGACTGACCGGGGAGCAGCAGGTTGCCGCCGGCGTCGCCGATGCCCTGAATTACCGCATAGATCCTGTCGCCGTCAGCCAGGGCGTCGTCCAGCCGTTTCAGGACAACGGCCGCGGCCCCTTCGCCGATGGTGCTGCCGTCGGCCTGCTCGTCAAAGGGAATTCCCTTGCCGGAACCGGAAAACGGGCGGCCAGCGTGGTGGCCGAGCACTGCCCGCAGGTCTCCGGCGAGTTCCACTGCGCCAACCAGGGCGCGCTTTATCTCGCCACCCTGAAGGAGGCGGACAGCTGTTTCCAGGGCGCGTATGCCGGACCCCTCCTCATTGGAGAGGGTGAAGCTTGGTCCGCCGACGCGGAATTCCCGGGCAATGCGGCTGGCAACGACGCTGCCGAGGGCGCCCATGGTTCTGTTGGCCGTTAGTGGTGGCCCGGCGGCATCGCGCAGCTCAAGGGTCCAGGCCGCCAATTCCTGTGGCGACAGGTTCAGGTCAAGTTCCCTGTTCCAGGCCGCGGCCTTTTCGGCCAGGGACCAGCGAAAGCTGAAGTTGGTGCTGTTAAGGTCAAGGGCGATGCCGATGAAGACACCGGTCTGCAGATTTCCTTCCCGGTCCAGGCCGGCATCTGCCATGGCCCTTGCGGCGGTCTGCAGCATAAGCAGCTGCTGGGGGAGCATCTCCGCCATCTCCAGTGGCGGGATGCGGAACTGCTCGGCCATAATCTTGAACTCGTCAAGGTAGAATCCGTTGAAGGGGATTTTGTCAAGACCTTCTCTACTGAACCAGGAGCTTTCCCGTGCCCCCCACCAGTTGATGGGAACTGTTGGTTCAGCGGCGGTGTCACCACCCAGAACCCGCTCCTGGTAAGCTTGCAGTGATTGCCATGGCCCGAAACTGGCGTCCATTCCAATCACGGCTATCCTGGGTCTTGCAGTCCCCTTTCCGGCAGGGGGGGGACTCGTCTTGGCCCGGCCTGTTTTTGCGTCCGGCAGCCATTCCTCAATCAGCAGGTGGGCATTGATGCCGCCGAAGCCGAAGGCGCTGACCGCGGCCCGGCGGGGAATACCTTCGCTCCGGCGTTGCCAGGGTGTTTCGGTGGTCAGGACGCGAAAGGGGCTGTTTTCCAGATCGATGCTCGCTGGCGGGGTTTTGAAGTTGGCTGTCGGGGGGAGTGTGCCATTGCCCATGGCCAGCAGAACCTTGGTCAGGGCAGCGGAACCGGCAGCGGTAAGGAGGTGGCCGATGTTCGATTTGACCGAGCCGATGACACATTGCTGGTCGCTCGGTCCGCTATTGCCCCAAAGTGTGTGCAGGCTGGAAAATTCCGTGGCGTCGCCGACCGGGGTACCGGTGGCATGGCATTCGATCAGATCCACATCCTGCGGCTGCCAGCCGGCCTGGGCGTAGGCGGCGTGCATGGCCCGCAGCTGCCCTTCGGACAGCGGGGCCAGCAGGCTTCCCCCCACGTCATTGGCCAGGCCGATACCACGGATGATGCCATAGATATGGTCCCCTGCTGCCAAGGCATCCTCGGTCCGCTTGAGCAGGAAGATGCCGGCGCCTTCGCCGACCACGAGACCGTCTCCGCTAGCGTCGAAGGGGGAGCAGATGCCGCGCTTGGACAGGGCGCGCAGCTGGGAAAAACCCATCTGGGTGTAGAGCGGGTCAGGTCGGGAAAGCCCGCCGCTCAGCATGGCGTCGGCCCGGCCGGCCAACAGCTCGTCGCAGGCCAGTTTGATGGCGTAGAGGGAGGAGGCGCAGGCTGCGTCCAGGGTGCAGCTGCCGCCGCCAAGCCCTAGAGCCTGGGCCAGGAGCCCGGCCGGCAGGCCGGCAACGTAGCGATTGAGCGGATTTGTGCCTGGCTGGCCGGTGGATGAGCCGAGGATCTTTTCCTCAAAGGTTCGTCCCAGCCATTCCTGGGTCAAAAGGGAGGATTTTTCGCTGGGCAGGGCCAGGTTGCCGATGATCACCCCGATCCTGGAGCGGTCGAGCTTTTCCGTGATCCCGTTGTCAAAGGCCCGTTTGCCGGCATGGAGCAGCAGGTGGAACAGTGGGTCGAGGCCGGCCAGTAGCTCCTTGTCTATGGCGAGGCCGGCCAGGTCTGCCATTGGAGGTGTTTCGTCGACAAAGCAGCCTTGTTTGGAATAGACCTTGTCCGCAGCCCCGGCAGCAGGGTCGAAGGCGTCCTCAACGGGCAGCAGCCAGCGGTTGGCAGAAACCTCGCGGCTGGCGCTGCGGGCGTGGCGGATATTATCCCAGAACTTTTCCAGATCAGGCGCGTCGGGAAAGATGCCTCCGATCCCGACAATTGCAACGGTGGGGGGCTGCTGCATACTCAAGCAGCTCCCAGAACGGAACATTCCGTTTGCGGCAGCTGGTTGCGTTGGAAGGCCTTTTTCAGAGAGGGGTCGATGATGCACTCGTACCCTTCAAGACGGGCGACCAGTTTCCCGGTGGTCCGGTCGAGGAACTCCATGTCCGCTGTCGCGCTCTGTTCCCGCTCGGCAGTGATCCGGATGACAACCTGGACCCCTTCCTTGGGGAAGGTTTCCTGGAACTGGCGGTAGCGTCCGGCAAAACAGGGGAGTGACCCGGAACCGAAGCGTTCGAAGCTCCAGAGAATCATCAGCTGGAACGCGCTGTCCATAACCAGGGGGTCGGTGAGCCAGCTGCTGCGCAGCGGCTGCCTGATCCATTTGGCGGGCTTTGGCGCCCCCTTGACCAGGGCGACGATCCCTTTTGCCGAGTAGCCGTCCACATGTTCGATACCATGCAGGTCAGGGCCGTGAAAGAGCCGTTCCCGATTGTACAGGGCATCGTTTCCAGGTGCATAGGGACTGGTGGGAATCTCGGTGATGGAGCGGATCCCCGCCGGTATCTTCGAGGTCAGGACGATCTCTGCCTTGGCATGAAGGATGGAACGTCCATCCTTGCCGGTGCTGACGAGCTCCACCGGTACCATATGGAATGATTCCCGCCTTTCCGAGCGTCCGGCCATGATTCGCAGGGTACAGGAGGTGTTCTGCTCGAATACGACCCCTTTGCAGATCCGCAGGTCGTTGAAGCCATGGAAGCGGAAGCCGGGATTGCCATGGAGTGCGCCATGGGCAAGCCATTCCACGATCACCGCCATGGGCAGGACCGCCTTGCCGTCCAGGACATGGGAGCGCAGGAAGGGGTAGTCGCTCACACTCAGGGCCAGGGCCAGGGCCTCGGTGAGCGGCTTGGCAGGTGTGTGCACAGGGGCGGCAACCTGCATTTCCGCTGTGCCGGCTATGGCCACTATCTCCACCGGGGCGTCTTTGTCGGCGATCTCCCGGACGAGGAACTCTCCGCCGACCGTGAGATCGATCAGGCCGATCCCCTCTCCGCTAAAAACCTTCTTCAGGGCAGGGGTTACCATGCCGCCGTCCCAGGGTCCCCAGTTTATACTGACTGCCCGGCAGGAGGGGCGTCGTCGCGCCGCTGTCTGGGCAAGTTTGTTGAGGACCTCATTGGCCACGGCATAATCCACCTGGCCGGTGCGGCCGAAGCGTCCGGTGGTGGAGGAGAACAGGGCGATGAAGCTCAGATCGTCCTCGGCAGTGGCGGCCAGCAGGGACCGCAATCCAGCCACCTTGGTGCTGTAGACCAAGGCGAACTTGTCCCGTGACTTGTCGATGATCAGGCGATCGGCCAGGACTCCGGCGCCGTGAACCAGACCCTTGATGGGGCCGTGTTCCCGGCGGATTCCCGCCAGCAGGGTGCTGACTGCATCGGCGTCGCGAATGTCTACCGAGCGGTACACTGCCTGCCCACCGCTAGCTGCGATTCGGGCAAGGGTGGCAGTGAGCTCACGACCGGCAAGCACGGCCTGGTAGCGTTGTTCGATCTCCCGCGGATGGAGTTTGCCGCCGGCGTGTTCCAGCAGTGCCCGCTTGATCCGTGCTGCTTCGCTGAGCTGGGCCAGCCATTCCGGTTCCGTGGTCGGCTCCGGGCTTCTGCCGAGAAGTACGAGCAAAGGCTGGTATGCCTCGGTCAGGGCAATGGCGCTTGCCGCGGTTACCCCGCGACCTCCGCCGGTTATCACGACCACTTCACCCTCCAGGATGGGGCGGGTGGTGGCGACGGCTGCTGCCGGGAGCTCGCTGAGTGCCAGGGTGATGCGCCCCTCGGGGGTCAATCCCACCTCGGTCGGTCCGCTCCGGAAAATCTCGTCGGCTACAGCCTGCGCCGCAGCGGCGGGATCGGAGAAACCGCCCTGATCGATGGCCTTGCAGATTACCTCGGGCCATTCCCGTGCCGCGGTTTTTGCCAGCCCGGCCAGTCCGCCGGAAAGCGGATCAAACAGGGTGGTGGCTGTGCCGCAGCCGAAGCTGCCGTCAAGGCGTGAAACGGTAATAAAGAGGGCGTTTCCTGTTGTTGCGGCCTGTCGCAGGGCTGGCGCGGCATTCTTCAGGAGCAGGAAGGCGTTTTCCAGGAACAGGTCGTCAGTTCCGGCTGCCGGCGCAACAATGATAAGACCGGAGATGTCCTTGGGAGGGGCGGTCTCTGCTGCTTCATCCGCAGCAATGGTCCTGACGGTAAGACCTCGGGTCAGCAGCATGGCGCACAACTCGGTCGTGAAGGTGGAACCGTCGTCGGCGACCCAGAATTCAGCGTTGCTGGCAACGGTTACGTCGTCCCAGGCAGCCGCCTCATCAAGAGGTACCGCTACGACGCCGCTGCGCGTGATGGCAGGGATGATTGCCGCTGGCTGGACTTCATGTTCTTCCTGTGCAACTGGTGAAGCTGCAGCCTTCGGCTGTTCCATGTTCTGTGCACCGGCCAGGTAATGGGCGATATCACCCAGGGTGCGCAGTGTTCCCAACTGCTCCGGTCCGATGACCGGTGCGCCGGGCAGCCGTTCCTGGAGTGCCGAAAGGATCTCGACCCGCTTGATGGAATCGATGCCGAGGTCAGAGTCCATGCCCATGTCCAGTTCGAGCATTTCAACGGGGTAGCCGGTCTTCTCGCTGACCACAGTCAGCAGGGTCTCGGTGACATTGGCGCTGCTTGTTACAGTACTGGGCGCAGCAAGCGGCGCCCCTGCACCGGCACTGAGGTGGGCGGCAATCTCGCCCAGGGTGCGCAGAGTTCCCAGGTGCTCCGGTCCGATGACCGGTGTGCCTGGAAGCCGTTCCTGTAGCGCGGAGAGGATCTCGACCCGCTTGATGGAATCGATGCCGAGGTCGGAGTCCATGCCCATGTCCAGTTCCAGCATCTCCATGGGGTAGCCGGTCTTCTCGCTGACCACAGCCAGCAGGGTCTCGGTGATGTTGTTGGCAACGACCGGCACTTGGCGTGTTACAACAACCGGCGGTGTAATGGCAGCAGGCTGCATTATGGCTGTTGGAGCAGGGGCAAAGGCAGGAGCGGTGAATGACAGCGTCCCGGCCGTCCCCTGGATCAGCTGCTGCTGGTGCTGCAGCAGGGTCTGGAATGTCCGTCCGGCTGACTCCTGATCTTCCAGGAAGCGGCGGTGCAGCTGAGCGGTTTCCTCCTGCATCCTTTGCAGCAGCGACATGCTCTGCTGGGTTGCCCGGAGTGCTTCACTCAGGGAATCGGGCGAAGCAGTAACTGTTGCAGCCGCGCAGGAGGTGGCAGGTACTGCGCCCATGGTCACGCTGCGCATGGCAGACGCGCCGGAAATGGCGGACGGTTTATGTGCAACCGGCGGTTTTTTGGGTTTTGGTTTTACATAGTTGGCGCCGCAGATCGGCACGGTCATGGCCGGTTTTTTGCCGCTGCTGCTGATGGGCTGGTACCCCTCATCCCAGGAGGTAAGCTTGATACCGTGTCCGAGAACCGCTAGCTGCGCCAGGGCGCGGGCCAGGTCAACGATGCCGGAGCGTTTCCCGGCAGAGGCGTCCAGGGCGACAGCGACGTGGTTGCGGGTTCCAAGGATCGCCTTGACAAGGCCGGTGAGGCGCGCTCCAGGGCCGACTTCCAGGAAGGTGTGAACCCCGGCGGCGTACATCGCCTCGATTTCTGCAACAAACTCCACCGGCTGGGCCAGTTGTCCGGCGAGCAACGCCTTGGCTTGGTCCGGCTCGACCGGGTATTCCGCGGCGGTTGTGTTGGCATACACCGGGATTCGTGCCGCGTTGACCTCTATTTCCTGCAGGGCGGCCAGGAACGGCTCTGCGGCATCGGCCACCAGGCTGCTATGGAAGGCTGCTGCCACCGGGAGTTGTTTGCAGGACAGCTTGCGGGCGGTAAACAGTGCAACGGCACGTTCGATCTCGCTGCTGGCGCCGGACAGAACCGCCTGGGTAGGGGCGTTGCGGTTGGCAATAACCAGATCCAGCTTTTCTTCGGTCAGCACCTCTTCAATGGCTGTCAGCGAGGCTGATATTGCCAGCATGCTCCCTTTGTCACCGCTGCCCTGACCCATCAGTCGGCCGCGCAGGCGTGAAAGCGCATGCAGAGCTTCTTCGTCGAACCGTCCGGCTGCGCAGAGCGCAGTCAACTCGCCATAGCTGTGGCCAGCTACGGCATCCGGGGCGAGGCCGAACAATTCCTCCAGTACCTTCAGGGCGCCCAGGCTGGTGGCGCCGATGGCGGGCTGCGCCACCTCGGTTGCCCGCAGCTCGGTTTCCTGGCGTTCGCCGGTATCGACGTCAAAGGCGGAGATCGGATAGATCAGGTCAGAGAGCTGTCTGTCGGCCAAGGCATCGAATCCATTGTTTGCCGCAGCCAGGGTGTCGAGTACCTGGGGGAAGTGGCAGGCGAGATCATTGAGCATGCCGGTATACTGGGAACCCTGACCCGGGAAGAGCACGCCCAGTTTGCCGGATTGTGCGCCGTGGGCAAAAAAGGCGCCATCCGGTGTATTCCAGGAACTGTCAGGATTTTTGGCCAGCATGGACCGGGCATTGTTCACCAGGGCGGTCAGGTTGCTGCTGCCTTGTTCGATAACCAGTGCCAAACGGCAGGATGCGGTTTCACTGAAGACCGTACGACTGCTGGCGGCCGCGCTTCTTATCTCATTCCAGGTGCCTTCGACCGGTACCCCGGCCAGGGCTGTTTCAAGCTCCTTGGCATCGGTCCCGGAAAAAGCAAGAATCTGGGTGTTGCCGTCCCAGTCGATGACTTCTTTGGTATGCTGGTACTCTTCCAGCACAACATGGAAGTTGGAACCGCCGAAACCGAAGGCGCTGACCCCGGCGCGCCGCGGAGCATCCCCTTGCTGGAGCCAGGGGCGTTTTGTTTTAGCCAGATAAAACGGCGTCTGGCCGCTGATAATCTCTGCCTGGGGTTTTTGCACCTTGATGGTGGGGGGAAGAACTTTGTGGTGCAGGGCAAGTGCTGCCTTGATCAATCCTGCCGCCCCTGCAGCTGCCTTGGTGTGTCCGATCTGGGATTTCACGGAACCGAGGGAGCACCAGGGAGAGCCGGCTTCGCCATACACCTCGCGCAGGGCGCTGACCTCCACGGCATCTCCGACCTTGGTGCCGGTGCCGTGGGCCTCGATCATGCCGATGCTTTCCGGTGTGACCCCGGCCCGTTCATAGGCGTTAAGGAGCGCCTTTTTCTGCCCGCCGGCACTGGGGGCATAAATGGCATCCCCTTTGCCGTCGCTGGAGGAGCCGATGCCGCGGATCACTGCATAGATGTTGTCTCCGTCACGTTCTGCGTCAGCCAGGCGTTTGATCACCACAATGCCGAGACCTTCGCCGAGGATGGTGCCGTCAGCGGAGGCATCGAACGGCTTCGCGCTGCCGCTTGGAGAGAGGGCCGGAGTCTTGCTGAAGCACATGTACATGAAGATGTCGTTGAAGGTGTCGATACCCCCGGTGACCACCATGTCGGACTTGCCCGTGGCCAATTCCATGCTGGCAAGGTGGAGGGCGCTGAAGGAGCTGGCACAGGCGGCATCAACGACGCAGTTGGTTCCGCCCAGGTCGTACTGCTTGCTGATCCGCCCGGCGACAACGTTGCCGAGCAGGCCGGGAAAGGAGTTTTCCTGCCAGGGGACGTAGGAATCGGCAATCCGTTCGACCACATCCTCGGCAACAACATCGTCCACGCCCGCTTCTTTCAGCGCTGCCCGCCAGATGGGGTGCCCAAGCCGGGCGCCCAGGGGGATCACGAGTTCCAGGGTGCCGGTGACGCCCAGGATGACGCTCGCCCGGCTGCGGTCGTAGTCGCGTTCCGGTCCATAGCCGGCATCCTTCAGTGCATGGCCGGCTGCGACCAGGCCCAGCAGCTGGGATGTGTCCACCGCCTCAAGGATATTGGGCGGGATGTTGAACTCCATGGGATTGAAGGGGATTGGTGAGATGAAACCGCCGCGCTGCCCATAGGTGTGATCCGGGGTTTTCTGATCCTGGGCATAGTAATCCTCGGTTCGCCAATGGGTAGCGGGGATATCGGTGATGGCATCGATTCCCTCACGAATGTTGGCCCAATAGGCGCTGGGGTCATTGGCCTGCGGGAAGAGGCAGCCGATGCCGATGATGGCCAGCGGGGATTCGCTGGAGGAACGATCCGGTTTCACTGTGTTCTTTTTCACCTAAGGTACTCCTTGATGTGTGCTGTTTCGAGCGGTTTTATGAGCAGGTTCTCCGGTGCTATCCGGATTCCCTGGCTGCGCAGATAATTGGCGCGGGTCAGAACTGCAGCGCCATACAGAATATTGAGGGCGACCGAGACAACCATGCGCCTTGAAGGTGATTCCAGCACTGATCCGGCGGCCCATTCGTTGAATGCGCCCATGGCCGGCCCGCACCAGATTTGATAATCCATTTTACGGGAGGTCTCGCCATCCTTTGCCCAGTGGGCCGCCTGTCCCAGGTACCAGCGGAAGACCAGGGCCATGCGGTGCTTGGGATCCCGGTCGCCTCGCTCTGCCTGGCGCGGATCACGATGGAGAAAGTAGGTGCGGGTTGCCTGCCAGATATCCTCCATCGGTGCGTGGAACATGGTCTTTTCGAGCTTTTCCCGCTCTACGGCCGGGAGCAGTTCAAGGCTGGCGTGGTTGCGGTAGAGTTCATACAGCTTGGTGGCGCGCATGGGGAACATGGTGCCCCGCTTCAGGACCTGTACCGTTACCCCCATCTCGAACATATCGGCGGCCGGGGCCATGGTTACATCAGCCTGGCGCGTTTCCGCCAGCATCTCACGCACATCGGCGGAGGTGCCGGATTCGATGCAGGCCTGGTGTGCTGATCCGATCATGATGTAGGCGGCGCCCATGGCAAAGGCGGACACGGCAGAGGCCGGGGTGGAGATGCCGCCGGCGAGTCCGACGCGCAGCTTCCGGTCGTAGCCGTGGGCAGCTGACATTCGTGCCGCCAGAGAGAGCAGGGTTGGGAAGAGGGTGTTGGCCGGCCGGTTGTCGGTGTGTCCGCCGGAATCGGCCTCGGCGGTAACTTCCTGGGCCATGGGGACTTGAGAAGCCAGTTCTGCCTGCTCCTGGGTGATTTTGCCGCCGGCAACCAGTTCCCGAAGAAATCTGTCGGGAGCAGGTGAAAAAAACTTCGTTGCCAGTTCTTCACGGGAAACCTTGGCAATGATCCGGTTGGGGGTGACAATGCTCCCGTCAGGGGCTCGGTGGATGCCATGGACGCGATAGCGAACAAGCGGCAGGGTAAGCGCCAGGAAGGCCGAAGCCTCCACAATGCGCACCTCTTTGCGGATAAACAGATCCGCCAGCGCTGTTTCCAGGTCCGGTTCGTGGGGTGAGTGGATCAGGTTGCAGCCATAGGGGAGCTTCCCGCTTGCGAGACGATCGATGGCGGCTTCCACCTCAGCAAGCGGCAGTCCGGCTGCCCCGAAAAAACCGAGCATGCCTGCTTGTCCCAGTTCTTCAGCCATGGCAACGGAGCTGATCCCCTTGGCCATGGACCCTCCCAGGTAAGGGTAGCAAAGACCCAACTCCTCACAGAACTCAGGATCACCCAGGTTTTCCGGGAGACAGGGGGGGGCATAGCCTGCCAGCGGCAAGGCGTACTCTGACGGTTTGTCACTGCACAATAGAGCGGTGCCGCTTGACTCCGGAAGGATGTTCCCGTCAACGTTCACCATAAAGACAGGCCGACGGATCAGGCGCAGGGCTTCATTCAGGCTCTGACCCTGATGGGGTCTGTGCGATGAAGCCGGCTGCCACCAGCCGATAGAACTGTGCTCTGCGGGGGTAGCTGTTACACTTCCCTTTGGTTGAAACGGTCTCAAACGGGAATCTCCTGTCGTCGAAATTGCATTTCAAGAGTAAGTACTATGGCCAGGGGAGGAAAAGGAGAGGGTGGACATGTGCACTTGAGATTAACATATTGAAAACAGTAGTCTTTATGCTTATTATTGCGAATGCACTGGTAGTAATTTTATCAAGTTTAACCACACATTTTTACCTGAAATTATAATAAAATGCAACACAAAGGCTGTTATGCTGCTTTGGAGAAGAACTAACAGGCAGCTAACCGGCTTAATAAACAATCATTTTCAGAAACTGCTGCGGCTGGTCTGGGTTGTGTGTACCGCAGGGCGCATCTGAAGGATTATCAGTATTAACCTTGGCGTGGATACACTATTCTTTGAATTTGTGGATGTTTTGTGCTAATTAATGTGGTCATGGATGATATTCTCGAAAACTATCGCCACCTGGTGGCCCGTGTCGATGCCCTTTGCCATGATATCGAAAAGGCTTTGCGCGAGCATATCACCTGCTCCGAGGGGTGCAGTACCTGTTGCACCGCCATCACGCTCTTCCCAATAGAAGCGGCCGCACTCAACAGTGCCCTGGACACCATGCCGGCAGAAGAGGCGGCTGAAATCCGTCGTCACGTGTCAAAGCATGCCGGGGATGAACGCTGCCCGCTGCTGCAGAATCATCGCTGCCTGCTCTATGCTGCCCGCCCGATCATCTGCCGCACCCATGGCCTCCCCATCCTTTATACGGAAAACGACCAGGAGCGAGTGGATTGTTGTCCTCTGAACATGGAACAGTGCGAGTCCCTGCCAGGTTCGGTCGTTATTGACCTTGACCGCCTCAATTCCGTCCTGGTGGCAGTCAACGCCCTCTATCTTTCCCAGATAGATACCCCTGCGGATCTTCCTGAACGCCTGTCAATAGCGGAAGCCTTGGCCGGCCCTCTGAAAAAGTAACAGTCAATCCGGATAAGCAGCATTAACCCGTTCCCTTCCTGAATTATCTCTGAAAGGCATATCCCATGCTTTGCATAACGCTGAAAAAAAATGAAGATCGCCGCATCAAGGCCGGGCATCCCTGGGTGTTCAGCAACGAGATCGCCAGCATCAAGGGCGAGCGTGAGTCGGGTGCAGCTGCCGAGCTGTTCGACGCTGGCGGCGGGCTGATCGGCTGCGGTTACTATAATCCCCATTCCCTGATTTCCGTGCGGCTCCTGTCGCGGCAGCGGGAAGACATCGACACCACTGCGTTTTATGAGCAGCGCCTGCGTGCAGCTTTGGCACATCGCCGGGCCCTGTATCCGTCGCTTGCCACCTTCCGGGCAGTTTATGGGGAAAGTGATTTCCTGCCGGGACTGGTGGTGGATAAATACGGGGATTACCTTTCGGTACAATTTCTTTCCGCCGGGATCGACCGGCGGCGGGATATGCTGCTGGAGGCACTCCAGCGGGTGTTTGAGCCACGGGGTATCATTGCCCGCAACGATGTGTCCGTGCGCGTTCTGGATGGTTTGGATGAGAAGGTCGAGATTCTGCAGGGGGAAATCCCGGACCTGGTCGAGATGGAGGAAAATGGTCTGCGTTTCCTGGTGGATCTGCGGAGCGGCCAGAAGACCGGGGGCTTTCTTGACCAGAAGCAGAACCATCTGCTGCTGAAGGATATCTGCGCCGACCAGGACGTGCTGGACTGCTTCTGCTACTCCGGAAGCTGGGCCCTGCATGCAGGCTTTTTCGGGGCTGCATCGGTCCTGGGGATCGACATCTCCGCCCGTGCCGTTGACCAGGCCGCCCGCAATGCCGGGTTGAACGGACTGGGCGACCGGGTTTCTTTCGAGGAGTGCGACGCCTTTGACCGGCTGCGCAGCCTCAAGCACGAGGGGCGGCGTTTCGGGGTGATCGTCATGGACCCGCCCGCCTTTGTCAAGAGCCGCAAGAACATCGCCGAGGCGACAAAGGGTTACATCACCGTCAACCGCCGGGCACTGGAACTGCTGGAACCGGGCGGCTACCTGGTCACCTGCTCCTGTTCGTTCCACATGGGACGGGAGGCATTCCGTGAGGTTCTGGTCAGTGCTGCCCGTCAGGCACACCGCGAGGTGCGGCTGACGGCGGTCCATTCCCAGGCACCGGACCATCCGGTGCTGCTGTCGTTCCCCGAGTCGGAATATCTCAAGTGTCTGGTGTTGCAGGTGGTGGGGTAATAGCAGGGCGCTTATCGTTCTTATAGGAATGCAATTCAGATATAAATGGCTACAGGGGGCAAGAACCGATGGAAACAGAATCGAAGCCGAAGATCGTCGTCATGGACGGCTATACCATAAATCCCGGCGACAACCCATGGACTGCGCTGGGCGCGCTGGGCGAGCTTACGGTGTACGACCGCACCCCGCCTGAGCAGGTGCTGGAGCGGGCCGCAGGGGCTGATATCCTGGTAACCAACAAGGCGGTGTTGGATGACTTGTTGCTTTCGGTGCTTCCGCGTCTGCGCTTCATAGCGGTGCTGGCCACCGGCTACAATGTGGTGGATGTGACAGCTGCCGGACGGCGTGGCATCCCGGTTTCCAACGTACCGGAGTACTCCAGCCTGACCGTGGCCCAGCACACCTTTGCCCTGCTGCTGGAGCTGACCAACCGGGTGGGACAACACGACACGGCGGTGAAAAAAGGGGAGTGGAGCGCCTGCGAGGACTTTTCCTTCTGCAAGGGGCCGCTGGTGGAGCTGGTTGGCAAGACCATGGGGATCGTCGGATTCGGCCGCATCGGCCGGGCAGTGACAAGCATTGCCCAGGCCTTCGGCATGGAGGTCATCGTCCACACCCCCCATCCTCCGCAGTGGTCGGATGCGCCTCGAGTACGTTTCGTAGAACTTGGAGAACTGTTCGCCACCGCCGACGTGGTTAGTCTCCATTGTCCGCAGACAGCTGAGAATACCGGTTTTGTGGATGCCGCCCTGCTGTCCGGGATGAAGCCTTCGGCATTTCTGCTCAACACCGGCCGTGGCGCCCTGATCAACGAACAAGACCTGGCAACCGCCCTGAGGAACGGTCAGCTTGCCGGTGCTGCCCTGGATGTGGTCTCCCGCGAACCGATCCCGGCTGACAACCCCTTGTTGGATGCGCCCAACTGCATCATCACCCCGCACATCGCCTGGGCCGCCCTGGCTGCCCGCCGCCGCCTGATGGCCCAGACCGCCGCCAATGTGGCCGCGTTTCTGGCTGGTAAGCCGGTGAACGTTGTCAATAGCGCCTTCCTGGCTTCAAAGGCATAACTGCCGTGCGACGCTTCGTGATTGGCGACATCCATGGCTGTGCCCTCACCTTCCGGCGACTGGTAACGGAGGTCATCAAGCTTACTACGGACGACAGACTGTATCTGCTGGGGGATCTGATTGACCGGGGGCCGGACAGCAAAGGTGTGCTGGATTTCATCTTCGAGCTGCGCAAAAAGGGTTTCGCAGTGCGAAGCATCCTGGGAAACCATGAGGAGATGTACCTGCAGGCCGGCAACAGCCGACAGATCATGGATACGTGGATTGCCAACGGCGGCCTTGCCACCATGCGCAGTTTCAATGCTGATGGGCCTGGAGATATCCCGCATCAGTACCGGTCCTTTCTGCAGTCACTTCCGTACTATATCCTTCTCGACGACTTTGTCCTTGTCCATGCCTCGCTGAACTTTTCCTATAATGACCCGTTTGTCGATATGGAGGCCATGCTCTGGCAGCGTGACTGTGTTGTGGACCGGTCCCGCATAGGCGGCCGACGCATAATCTGCGGCCATACACCGGTCACACGCGAAAAGCTTGAAGCCTCGCTCAAGAGTGATCGCATCATGCTGGACAACGGCAGCGTCTTTGATGGAAGACCCGGCTTTGGTTGTTTGGTTGCCCTGGAACTGAGCAGCATGGCTGTTTTCTATCAGGACAATATCGATAGCTGAGACGTCCCAACGTATTTACTGTTTTCTGTTTGCAAGGTGCGGGGACAATACGTTGGGTGGCGGATAAACTGGTACAAAAAACGTCAATTGCCATGCTGAAATTTGTCATGAATGCAATGGATCCCGGATCATCCATACTGATTTCAGCTGGTTGGCAATTCATTGACGAGCGGCACGGATTGTGCTTTAATGAAGATGACAATTTAGCGGGTACACGATAATACTAAACCATCTGCGAAGGTGGGACGGAAAGCCCAAGGGTCTCCCAGAGACAGCCGGGTCGCCGAAATATCTAAACGGTATTGGCGACTCGGCTTTTTTATTGCCGGGTCTATCGGCACCGAGCAAGGAATGCTCGGCAAAAGGGGGTAAGATGGCTTATCTGTGGCCAAAACCAGTTGGTTCGGTTTTGAAATATACCATGCTGATTGTTGTGACGGTACTTCTGCTCTACCCTGCGGCCATTTATGCGGAATCCTTGAATTTGTTCTATGCTGCGGATAAGGAGGTTATCAAGCACGGAACAGCCGGCAAAACAAACAAGAACCCAGCGGAATTCCTGCCGTTTCTTGGTGTGGATAAAGGTGATGTTGTGATTAGGAGTGGAAACGTCTCCCTGGTCATGGCATACAACTCAGCGGATGACGTCCACAGATTTCAGGACCGCGTCCGTGACATACAGCCGCTGGAACGCCCTCTTATGAACGGTATCAGCCTTACGTTCTGCTGTCTGTTCTGATAAGGCGGCGCAGTTTATGTCGGTATAGATCCAGTATCCGATCGTTTTTCAGACAGCAGGGTTTTGTCCTGCACGCTGCAGCAGGGCACTGTGATTCCTTCCTGATTCCGCGAGCAATGTTGCAACATCCAGTTCTTTTGCTGCCGCAGATAACAGCCCCTCAACCATCCCGCCTAGCAGCAGATACATCAACTGCCTCAAGCCGTTGAGGTAGTTTTCTCCGATTACCGGATTTTGTGTTCCGAAGAACATTCCCGTATGAAACAGCGCTCCATACATACTCCCCTGGGCCGCCTCCGAGGCATCCCCGGTGATGTAGCCGGCTGCTTCCAGATACAGGGCATCATTGAATTCCGGACATCTGGACTTGATAAACCCGATTCGTTTTTCAACAGGCAGCTTTGCCCAGCGGCATATCTCATTGCTCCGGGTTTTGGTGTATTTTGCAGCCGTTTTATCGGGTTTTGGGACATTCGACAGCATCGGAACGACAGCCAAGTTACCCATGGATTCATAGACCTTTTTGCGGGATGTCAAGGAATCCTGGATCTTCTGTATGGAAAAATTGAGGTAATCTTCCCGCTCTTCATTGTCGCAGACGATCAGATAACAGGTGTTGACCATTCGCTCCAGAAATGTCTTGGCAATGATGTAACTTTCAGTCATCAGGCCGGATCTGGTCATGAAAATAATGGAGTGTGCGGCAGATACGAGCGAACCGAATAACGGGTACACGCTTTTAACATGTTTACTAGCCTTGGAACCTACGGCGAGTTTGGAAAGCTGCTCAATCAAGGTGAGCTGTTTCTGAAAATATTCATCAAAGGCACGTAGATCAGCTAATGTTTCTTCTTGAGCATCTGCAGTCATAATTCCTCCAGGATTATTACAACGTAATCAAATAGTCAGGTGATTAAAAATCAGGAAAAACCTGTGATAAAGGCCGGCTAGTCCTTTGTCCTGTGAATTGCAAACGGACCCCAGGCTTGATCAATCGACATTATTTCCAGGGTGTTGATGTTTACGTGGGCCGGGCGGTTGACCGCCCAATTCACCGTTTCCGCGATATCCTTTGCGGTGAGCGCTTCGGTTCCTTCATAAACCGTGGCTGCCTTCTCCCCATCCCCTTTGAAACGAACCTTGGAAAACTCTGTTTCGGCCATGCCCGGCTGGATGCAGGTTACCCGCACCTTCGTACCGAGCAGGTCGCAGCGCAGGTTTCGCGAAAACTGGGTTACAAAGGCCTTGCTGCCGCCGTAGACATTGCCTCCCGGATAGGGCCATGCACCGGCAGTTGAGCTGATGTTGACGATATGTCCGCGGTTGCGGGCCACCATGCCGGGCAGAACGAAGCGGGTGCAGTACATGAGTCCCTTGATATTGGTGTCCACCATGGTATCCCAATCGTCCAGGTTTACCTGGTGGGCCGGTTCCAGTCCCAGGGCCAGGCCGGCATTATTGATCAGTACGTCAACATCCCGGAAGCGTTCCGGCAGCGACTCAACCGCGCCCTGCACCGCTTCCCGGTCGCGTACATCCAGCGGGATGATGTGGATGTCCGCAGTTCCCGCCAAATCCTCCTGCAGCGTCAGCAGCGGGTCGATCCGGCGGGCCGCCAGTACAAGGCGATTATCCCCGGTTGCGAAGATACGGGCACAGGCAGCTCCAAAGCCTGATGATGCACCGGTTATGAAGATGGTCTTGGTATCCATGACGAACTGATCTCCTGATAATCTCCGAGATGCCAACCCATTCATGGGTACAAGAAATCAGTGTGGCTGGCAAGAAAAAGATTTGCACTATTATGTGAAACAGACCTCCCCAGGCAATTATTCCTTTGGTAATTCTTGTTGGCCCATGTCCTCATATCGTGCTATCACGGTCGCATCTAGTGCAAAGGCGATACGATGCAAATGTCCACTGAACTCATGCTGCCGCTGCTCTTTGTTGCCGCCTTTGCGGCCGGCCTGATCGACTCCATTGCCGGTGGCGGCGGTCTGATCACGGTGCCGGTGTTGATGGGGATCGGTCTGCCGCCCCAGGTTGCCCTGGGGACCAACAAACTCCAGGCCTCGTTCGGCTCCGGCAGCGCCATGCTGCACTTTGTCCGTGCGGGCACTGTCCGGTTGCGGGACTGCTGGTACGGTATCATCTGGACAGCAATCGGGGCGGCGCTGGGTGTTTGGGCGGTACAACTGCTTGATGTCGCGATACTCAAACAACTGATTCCATGCCTTCTGGCGGCCATTGCCTTCTATACCCTGCTTTCCCCCCAATTGGGCGCGGAGGATTCCCACGCCAGGATCAAAGAGGGGCCGTTCTACCTCATTTGTGGTCTTTCAATCGGTTTTTATGATGGTTTCTTTGGGCCGGGCACCGGTTCCTTCTGGGCCATGGCGCTGATGTTGCTGTTGGGCTGTTCCATGCTGCGCGCCACCGCCACAACCAAGGTGATGAATTTCACCAGCAATTTCGTAGCGCTGCTGTTTTTTCTTTCAGCCGGTCAGGTCCGTTTTGTCGAAGGAATTGTAATGGGGATCGGACAGTTTCTGGGCGCGCGGGTCGGGGCCAGGCTGGTTATTAAACGGGGTACGGCCTTTATCAGGCCGATATTTATAACAGTGGTGCTGGCGCTGGTCGGACGTTTGCTTTATCTGAATTACAGGTAGGGAAGGTTTGCCAAAAGAACTCAGAAAAAACTTCTAACTTGCTGATCCGTGGTCCACAGGATCAAAATCCGGCCAGCTCCTTCACCGCCGCCAGCAGTCCTTCCAACGCAATCCCCCGCTGTTCGCACAAATCCAGCAGCTCCTTCGGCAGCGGCGCACAGACGACCAATGTCCTGTCGTCCGGCATGTCCAGGGCCGTCCTGAACGAATGCAGGGCAAAACCGGTCAATCCCGGCAGCAGCTGGCCGCTGTATCGCTTATCCCCCAGGACCGGATGACCGATCATCTCCAGATGCCGTCTGATCTGGTGCATGCGTCCGCTGATGGGAACCACGGCCAGCAGGCTGCACCCGGAACCTTGCGCCAATAGTTTGTAGCGTGTCTCGGACTCTTTTTCGTCCAGCGGTTCGGTGATAATGCCGCTTGCGTCGGTAATTCCCGCCACCATCGCCAGGTACAGCTTGTCCAGGCCGATCTCCTTGACCTGGCGGCCGTAGATGCCAGCCGAACTGGAGCTTTTGGCCAGAATAACGGTTCCCGACGTGCCGCGGTCCAGGCGATTGACCGGGTAGAGCTTGCAGGTGGTGCTGCGCCAAGCCATGTAGGCCATGCCCACGTCCACCAGATTTGTCTCCTGCTCGGCAGTGCGGTGCATCGCCAGACCGGCGGGTTTGTTGACTACGGCGATATGGTCGTCTTCGTACAGGATATCCAGCGCAGGTCTTTCGTCGACAAGCAGCCCCTTGAGGGTGTTGCTTTCCTTGAGGGTAACGGTGTCGTGGAGGGTGAGAAAGGTGTCGGGTGCGGCAATGGCGTCGTTCAGACGGGCCGCGCCGCTCTTGATCAGCTTGCGGGGATAACCGGACGGTGACGTCGGCAGGAGAGTGCGCAGAAAGCTCTCCAGCCGGCGGCAGTGATCTTGGGGCGATATTTCAAAAGTCAGCATAATTCCTTTGGTTGGAATGCTATTAAATAATTTTATTCAGCGGATACTCGATAATCCCTTCCGCCCCCAGCTTGAGCAGTTGCGGCACGATCTGGCGAACTTCCTTCTCGGACATGATGCTTTCCACGGAGAGCCAGTCGGAGTTGAACAGGTGCGAGACCGTCGGGTTCTTGAGGCTGGGGAGCATCCGGGTGATTGCCTCGATCTTGTCGGCCGGGGCGTTCATCTTGAGCCCCACCATCCCCTCGGCAGCCAGGGATGATTTCAGCAGTGTGGCGATCTGCTCGATCTTGGCTCGTTTCCATGGATCAGCCCAGGCGGCCTTGTTGGCGATCAGAACCGGCACCGACTCCATCAGTTCGCAGACGATGCGCAGGCCATTGGCCTTGATCGTGGAGCCGGTTTCGGTTACCTCGACAATGGCGTCGCACAGGCCGTCCACAACCTTGGCCTCGGTGGCGCCCCAGGAAAATTCCACATTGACCGGGATATTGCGCTCGCTGAAGTAGCGCTTGGTGAATCCAACCAGCTCTGTGGAGATGGTGGCGCCGTGCAGGTCTTCCGGCCCCTTGACCTGTGAGTTGCCATTGACGACCAGCACCCAGCGGGCAGGGCGGCGGGAGACCTTTGAGTAGACCATCTCGCACACTTCCACCACGTCGGAGTCGTTCTCGCGGACCCAGTCGCGGCCGGCGATACCGGCGTCGATGGTGCCGCGCTCAACATACTTGCCCATTTCCTGGGGGCGGATCAGCTTGCAGTTCATCTCATCATCATCCACGCCGGGGAAGTAGCTGCGCGATGAGATGCTGATCTGCCAGCCGGCCTTCTTGAACAGCTCTACGGTGGCGTTTTCCAGGCTCCCCTTGGGGATGCCGAGGTTCAATAGATTTGACATGACAATTCTCTCTTGGATTGGAATGTGGTTTATTTTTTCTTGTATACTTCGTCGGGATTGAACAGCGGGTTGGAGTGCTCCACCCACTCCCCGTTCTCCCATTTGACATAAAAGCAGCTGCGATTACCGGTATGGCAGGCGGCCGGGCCGTTCTGTTTGACCTTGATCACCACGGTGTCGGCATCGCAGTCGGTCAGCACCTCGATCACATCCTGGGTGTTGCCGGACTCCTCCCCCTTCATCCAGTACTTGTTGCGGGTGCGGCTGAAGAACCAGGTTTTGCCGTCTTTAAGCGTCAGATCGAGGGTCTTCCTGTCCATAAAGGCCACCATCAAAACTTCCCCGGATTCATTATCCTGGATGACGGCCGGGATCAGGCCGCCCATTTTGTCGAAATCGATTTGGATCATGTTTATTCTCCTTGAACTACAAAATAGCGCTGAAGTATATGGTTTCAGACAAAGAAATGCAAGGCAAGCGTCCCCTGCCGATCAAAATAAAGAAAGGCGCCCGAATGGGGCGCCTTGGAATTGGTGGCGGTTCAGGGACTCGAACCCCGGACCTAGCGAATATGAGTCGCTTGCTCTAGCCAGCTGAGCTAAACCGCCAATAGGAAAAATAGCTGGAAACCAACTGCTTATAATTAGGTTAGACACCACGAAAACAGACGATTTTTATAGTTCAATCCGTAAAAAGTGTCAAGATGTTTTTTCTTGCTGCCGGCCACACTCCGTGATGGAGTTGCTGAAGTTTTTCATGTCTTGCCGTCTGACACCATGCACACCGCTCAGAAGGTTTTCTCCGGGTTTGCTTGTCAGGGCTGCTGCCAGCGAGCCATGCAGCTCGATGTCTTCAAAGATCTTTATTGTCTGCAGAACCGCCTGATCAGCGAGTTCGTCGATAGTGGCTGTATGGCGTTCGCCGGTGACGGGGTGAATCCAGGGTTCCGTCTCCGTTGTCATGGGGTTGTCCTGGGACATATCCAGCGGGTAGAACAGGTGCTGTATACTGATGAGGTGTGAACCCGGCAACATGCCGACCATGCGGGCCAACAGCTTCCAGAATATTTGATCGTACCTGCCCTGAAAACGACAATGCAGGTCCAGGGCCTTTCCCATTGCTGCAGGGTGAAGCGCTCCCTGAGGGTCAAACAGCAGAGAACCGGCAGTGATCAGTTCTTCTTTGATCCGAGGAGTGATCAGATCGCGCAGGTGTCTTGTCGGCAGGATTGCACCGTTGCGCAGGAGATGTACGTCGATGGCGGTCTCCAGCCGGTAGTGACTGCCCATATCATTGCTGCCGGCCGTGCCGAACACAAAGGGATGGAAGGTGATGTCGGCCTGCATATGCGCGATGACCCCCAGCAGGCATGCCATCAGCCATGCCGGGGTGCCGTCCGGGAATTCCTGCTCGACCCTGATTAGTGGCGCATAGCTATTGTCGCTGGCATCGTGGAAACTGCTGGCCAGTGCCAGGGCGGCAGTGGAGTCCGGCCCTCGAAACAGGTGCAGCAGCGTGTCGGGCAGGACTGCTCCTGCCAGATAAATTTCGTGATTGCTGCGGAGGATCTCTCCGATTCGGCTGTTGGCAGGCAGGCCGGCCATCGCCCGCTCGGCCAGTATCCAGTGGGTATATTCCTTAGGCATGTTCCCGCACCTGTGCCAGGAGCAGGCTGCCGACCACGAACAGGATAAGTATGCTCAGCACGCCGTAGCGTGAATGACCGGTCAGCTGGCCGGTGATACCGACCAGAAAGGGGCCGCTGATGGTGGCGAATTTGCCGGATATGTTATAGAAGCCAAAGAACTCGGCTGACTGGCCCGGGGGGATCAATCTGGCAAAGAAGCTGCGGCTCAGGGCCTGGATGCCGCCCATGGATGTGGCGACAAGTACCGAGAGCAGCCAGAATACCGCTGTTCTGGCCTGGACCGAAGGCAGCGAGGGGAGCATGAAGGCGATCAGGGTGATCAGGCAGTACATGGCGATGCCTGCCTGCAGGAGCGGTTTCACGGAAAAACGTTCCGTAAGCTTGCCCCACAGCAGTGCACAGGGAAAGGCGATGACCTGGATGAGCAGGATAGCCAGGATCAGCGAGGCGGCGCTGAGACCGATATCGATGCCGTAGGCAACGGACATGGTAATGATCGTATCCACTCCGTCTATGAAGCAGAAGTACGCCAGCAGAAAAAGGAAGACGTTGCGATGCTTCCTGACGTGCCGCAATGTAGTGAGGATACGCTCCAGGGCATCCCTGAGCGGGCGCTGCGACGGTGGGCAGAAGTGGATCTGTCTGACATTGCGCAGCATCGGCACGGAAAAGGCCAGCCACCACACGGCAACGATCGCGAAAGCGGCCCTGGCGGCGAGTACGGAGATGGCGGAGGTGCTCCCCGGCGATTTCAGGCCGAGAATCAGTGCTATGACCACCAGAAAAGGCACGACACTGCCGATATAGCCCCAGGCAAAGCCGGCTGAGGAGAGTCTGTTCATGCGGCCATGGTCGGTGACGTCGGTTAGAAATGCGTCATAGAAGACATTTGCCCCTGCCCATCCGGTGCGTGCGATGACAAAGACCGTCAGGCAGTAAAGCCAAGCCCCTTCACTGCTGAAAGTCAGCAGGGCGGTTGCTGCAACTCCAAGAAACAGAAAGGCGCTGAAAAGGCGTTTCTTCCAGCCTTGATAGTCGGCGAAGGCGCCTAAAACAGGGGCGCTTATTGCCAGGATCAGGGACGACAGGGAATTGGCGTAACCCCACCAGGCGGTGGATACCGCCGCAGGTGTGCCATGCGCGGCGACCTCTTTAAAGAAGATCGGCATGATGGCTGTGACAATCACCAGTACAAAGGCCGAGTTGGCCACATCGTAGAGTATCCAGCTTTTTTCAGGCTTGGTCATGAAAGATTCCGGTCTGTGGGATGCACCCAGCATAGCAGTGAGAGCGCTGGCGTCAACCACTTCTTTAATTGAGACTCTGGCATCTGTTTGGATTTCGTGCTATGAAATACTTCCCGAGAAAGCGTTTTCATGCTTTCGATGCTACAGAACAAGGATTATGGATGATGCTATCTTTTGACGATATCAGCACTCTTCTTTCCGGGCAGCCGCTGGAGCAGTACCCTGACGACGGCAGCAGTATCCCGGCTGCCGTGGCGATGATCCTGCGTCAGGGCCCTGGCGGCCTGGAGATACTCTTTATTGAGCGGGCTGCCCATGAGAATGATCCCTGGTCAGGCAACCTGGCCTTCCCTGGGGGCAAGGTGGAACATGGTGAGGAGTTGCGTCAGGCGGCTGAACGGGAGACATTCGAGGAGATCGGTCTTGATCTGGGAACCGCCCGCTACCTCGGGCGGCTGTCGGATATTGCGGGCGCAAATCTGCCGGTGCGGGTTTCGTGTTATGTCTACGGGGTGCCTGAAACGGATATGGTTCCGGTGTTGAGCGACGAGGTTGGCGATCTGTTCTGGATCGGTCTGGATGACCTTCTGGCAGCGGACCGGCGCATCACCACAACGGTCAGTTTTGCCGACAAGGAATTCGAGGTGCCGGCAATCCGTGTTCCCCAGCCCGGAAAGCCGATGTTGTGGGGATTGACCTATCGCTTGGTGATGGATTTTCTGGAGATTCACGCCAAACCACAATGACGGGTTGCATAATTAGCAAGTTACCGTACACTTGACACGTTGCAATTACCAATTCTCAGGAGGAAACAATGTCAGAACGCACTGGAATCATAACCTTTAAAGGTAACCCCATGACCCTGCTTGGCCCGGAACTGAAAGTGGGCGACAAAGCACCCGATTTCCTGGTTGTGGACAATGGTCTGGCGCCGGTAACACTGGCCAGTTCGGCAGGCAAGATCAGGATTGTCAGCGCCGTGCCCTCCCTGGATACGCCGGTGTGCGATACCGAGACCCGCCGTTTCAACCAGGAAGCCGCCGTGCTGCCGGAAAACGTGGTGGTGCTCACGGTGAGCCTGGATCTCCCCTTTGCCCAGAAACGCTGGTGCGGCGCTGCCGGTATCGACCGGGTGACGACCCTCTCCGATTACCGCGAGCGCTCCTTCGGCAATGCCTACGGCGTGGTGATCAAGGAACTCGTGCTGCTTGCCCGCGCCATCTTCGTGATCGATGCCAACGATACCATCCGTTACATCCAGATTGTCCCGGAAGTAACCACAGAACCGGATTACGCTGCCGTGATGGGGGCGGTGAGGAAACTGCTCTAAAGCTTTGGTGTTGAGGGGATGAGAAAGGTCTCGTCCCCTCAACGCTACACTGCAATCCGTTTCAACAGCCAGCCATGTTTTTTCTCAACTCCCGCATTAATGTACAGTGTCTGATCTGCTTTGTCTGGAAAGACGGAGCTGCTTATGATGTCGAGATTGTGGATTATCACTGAAAGGAACAGTCATGTCGAAAAGAGATTACCCACCCATTCATCCAGGAGAGGTTTTGCTCGAGGATTTTCTCAAGCCGATGGGGATCAGTCAGTACCGCTTGGCCCAGGCTATCCATGTACCGCCCCGGCGCATCAACGAGATTGTGCACGGCAAGCGGGGAATTTCCGCCGACACGGCCATCCGCCTGTCCCGCTACTTTGGAACAAGCGCCGAATTATGGCTTGGTTTGCAAGCGGATTATGATCTGGAGCGGGCGCGGGAGGAAATGGGTGATGTGGAGATTTTGCCGCTGGCGGCGTGAGACTGTTTATGGAACAGGTACTTAATTACCCGAATTGTCTGGATTCAATTAATGTATGGTGTCCCCGAATTACCTCCGGGGCTAGAGTCAGATGGAAAATAATAATCCCTTTTCCGGATAATGTTTCACGTTTCTGGTAGCTACCTTATATCCCTTAACAAGTGCCGTTGCTGCAATCAGACAGTCAAGTGAAGTAAGCGTTACTCCTTTAGCGCGATACTTTCGATACAATTCCCCACCCTTAAATGCAATCTCTGGAGTAATTGGTTCAACACCGCAGGCCTCTATAAAATTATGTGTCACAACCTTTTCTGCATCACGCATACCAGCTGTTAGCTCATACACAGTCAACACACTTATCATCGCCTGGCCATCGCTCCACAAACCACCCATCAAAGGTTGTGTGTAGGCAGCTCCCCGCAGAAAGTCAATGGCGATATCAGTATCAATGAGAACGCCCGGCATAGTCGCGATCCCCCTCTTTTCTCAGGTCGTTCACAATTTCTACGCTTGTGTCCTCTCTGTCTTTCCAACTGCCAAAGGATTCCATCGCCTTCTGCACTTTTCGCTGGCGGATGTGTTCCCGCAAGGCCTCAGTGATGAAGCTGCTTACGTTTTTCGACATTGTCTTTGCTTCTTGAAGGAGATCGTCGGGTAGGGTAATTGAAGTTTTTACGAGGTGCATATGTCCTCCTTATTAGTAGTACATAAATATATTACCAAGGAGTATGTATAATGTAAAGGATAGTTTGTTTAACGTCTATGCTTTTGATCCCGTCAGGGTGCCATCGGATTTAGTGGGCGGTGAGCGGGGTTCTATATTTGTCATTTCTATTTGTTACCGGGTAGGGGGCGTAATAGGTGTCGCGTCTTCACTATTCATTTTTATGAAATTTGAAGACCTGACACTATTCTCTTTCGTGCGGTCGGTGTCCAACGGTGAGTTGGGATTCGCTCCTTTCAACTATTCCACACTTATAAGGGCTGACCACTTTGAACTGTTCTCAGCTAAATAGCAGCTTCACTATTAACAAGAGAATTGACATTGAAAAAGCTATGTAGAAAATCATAGTTAGCTTAAATAATATTGGTTTTTCAATCTTTGAGATCTTAACTCCTTTTAGATGAAACTCTTTTTCGAAATGAGCGATCAAAGGTATTGACGAAAAAATACAAAACCAAATTAATAGTGAAAAATATGTAAATATTGTGGATATAAAACCATTAAATTTATTTATGTATCCTGTGATGTTAAGGATTAGAACAAGTGCAAAACATATACAGAACAAAATAACTGAAATTTTGTATACTTTTTTCAATGCTTTCAAAATGTTGTTTTCATCTGGTAGTGACGTCATTGTTATTTTTTAGCCCTCTCGCTGGTTTATTCGGCTTCATCAGTCATTGCAAGTCTGCACTCTAACCCGCCGTTTACCCGGCTTCTTTGCTATTCCTTACTCATCGCCTTCTCATTTGCGACCAATTCGTTGTTGACCGGTTCACGCGCGTGCGCGCGTGAACCGGTGATCTTCCCAGACTGGATATTTAGACTGTGCACATTAGAATAGTTGGCACTTAGATTTAAGAGAATTACCCGTTCAGCAATACAGAGAGCCTAAAGCCACATTATAATTGCCGCTCCACCCGCCTCAGCAGAATAGAATTCAAAACCACCGAGACCGAAGAGAAGGCCATGGCCAGACCGGCATATTCCGGCTTCAGGGTGATGCCGTAGTGGGAAAAGAGCCCGGCCGCCACCGGGATGCCGAGGATTTGGAGCCGCGCCCCAGGAGCAAGCGCCGCTGGGACAAGAAGGAGAAGGAGAAGAAGGCCCCGGGCGAGGAGGAGGCCCGCGAGCCCGAACGCAAGAAGAAGGAGACGAAGATGCCTCCGCGTGACGACGAGTG
>JBGSQD010000335.1:0-18419 GCA_041738275.1 Geobacterales bacterium | reverse complement strand
CGGCTGGCTCCTTTTAAGACCGCCACCCACCAGATCGTCGCGCTTCCCTGCGGCTATGCCGTCGGCGATGAACTGCCGATAGCTGCGCAAGGAGCTGGCCTTCCCATTGCTGAAGCGTGCCAGCACCTCGTCCGTTTCCTGTCCCTCCATGGACCTCTTACCGAGCAGAACCGCATGTCCGCTCCAGTGATAGTTTTCCAGCCCTTCCAGATCGGCAACCATGCCGGCGCGGAGCGGATTCAAATGGATATAGCGCACCAGTTCGAGAAAATAGGGCGCTTGCTCACAGAGAATCGACTTGTAGCGGTTTTGAAACAGATGTCCGCTGCGTTGATCGAGCGGGGTGACGGCAGAGTTGTAGGTGTTGAGATCAAGGCATCCATGACGGTGAAGCCGGAAGACTTTTCCGGGCTGGCAACATTTGCCGACTATGCCGGAGACAAGTTTCTTCACGGGGTGCTGTTCTACTCGGGCGACAAGGTTCTTCCCTTCAAAATCAATGATACGGTTTTTCATGCCCTGCCGATCTCTTGTCTGCTGTGAAACCTAGTAGGCTGACTTTGCGAATTCTGTTAGTTGATTGATAGCAAGCATGTCCCTCCAAGGCTCCCTGTCCCTGGAATACCGTCCTCGAAGTCTCCTTCACGAATGCAAAAAGCCCTTGATTGTAGTGTTATATGTGATACTATTGTTACATGACATCAGCAGACAAAACTCTTGACCGGATGAGGAACAATCCTCGTGACTGGCACATTGACGACCTGTTGACCGTGGCCGGGCGGTACGGGGTTGAGGTACGCAATAACGGAGGAAGTCACCATGTTTTTTCTGCCACAGGCGTTGCCGATAGCCTCTGTGTCCCGGCGCATCGCCCAGTCAAGCCGGTTTATATCAAACGGTTTATAGCAATGATTGACATGATCAAGGAGAGAACGACATGAGCGTAAAGAAGATCAAGCACGTCACACCGCCTTATCCTTTCGAGGCTTACGGCCACATCATAGCACCGCTTTCGGAAGAAGACGGGGGCGGCTACATGATCACGTTTCCCGATCTTCACGGCTGCATGTCTGACGGTGAAACTTTGGAAGAGGCCCTTACCAATGGCCGGGATGCTTTCAATGGATGGATAGCGGCTCAGGTTGACATGGGGAGGCAGATTCCGGCGCCAACGCATTACGATGAGGAAGGCAAGCCGGTTAAATTTGTACAGCGACTCCCGCGTTCGCTCCATGCTTCGCTGCAGGCAAGAGCAAGGGCTGAAGGGGTAAGTCTCAATACTCTTGTACTTACGCTTATTGCTGAAGGACTTGGCAGGCATGAGGGGATGGGAAAAGGTGAACCAGAAAAGAAAGCAGCATAACACTCTTTAAATGACAGGGATGATGCGGCGCGCTCGTGGTACGATGGGTGGGGATTTGAGCCGGCCCGACGACATATGTCATTTTCTTTCTGCTGAAGGATTTGAAGGCGGTGTTGAGCCCATGAAGCAGCAATGGCGGCTAATCTGCCGCCATTTGTTTAAATAACGTCCCCCGGAATTCATGTCATCCCTCCCCTCAAAAAAACAGCCCCCCACATACGCTGCGGGAGGCCGGTGTTGCCTTTGTTGCTGTGACAGCAATTACGGAAGAACAATGGGCGGTATTGTAACGGTCTGCAACTGCGATGCGGTGTAACCAAGATTATCCGCTATAACTAGAATTACATTGTATGTACCCGGTGCTAGATACGTATGGGTTATGGTTTGCACAAGAAGTCCTGTATCATTGCTACCGTCTCCCCAGAACCATGCGTAGGGTTCTAGTCCTAGTCCATTTCCAGATGAAGAAGCACTGGCATCCACGCTTAATACATATGCACCTGTGCTGATATCCACAGCATAGTTAAAACTGGCTATTGGATCCGGAAGTTCATTCACTACAACTAGAGAAGATTTAGTGTCGGTCTTACCTGCGCTGTCAGTAACTGTCAGCGTGGCACTATATGTTCCTGCAATGAAGTATAGATGTATTGGATTCATAGTTCCACTTTCCGTAAAACCATCACCAAAATCCCACGCAAAGCTGCTTATTGAACCGTTCGGTGAACTGCTGGCACTGGCATCGAAGCTGACGTACAGCGGGACAATACCGCTCGTCGGATTGAAGCTGAAATCAGCCGTCGGATTCTGCAGCGGTGGGGTATTCTCCGAAGAGATCGCCAACTGGATGTACGACCCCTTGAGGCCGGTCAGGTTGACCTGCAGGGTGTTGACCGCGTTGATCGCCACGGCGATATTGGCTACCCCCTGGGTCCGCGGGATCTGTCCCGGAGCGACCACTTCCTGGCCGTTGATCAGCACCTGAATGCTGGTGGGGTTCTGAGCCAGTTTTTTCAGGTATGGCTTGAGGACTTTGTGGGTGTATTTCTCCAGACAGTCTTTGACCTTGCCAGGCTTGCCGGTGCAGACAGGTGGCGGCGGCGTTGCCAGATCGGCGCCGGTGGAGTTCACTATCCTGAGATTGCCGAGCGCGCCATTAAAAAATCCGTTAAACGATTGCGTAACGGATAGGGTGCCTCTTTTTGGCACAGTGTAGATGTTGTTGGCGCCGAAGACGACGACCTGTGAATAGAGTGTCTTCTCGTCCGTAGCTGTTGCAGCGCCGCCAGCGACCGTAGCTGATGACGGATCGTTACTGGCTGTCCCCGAATCATTGCCACATCCGGAAATGGTCAGTAGCAACAGTACGGCGGGAACCATGAAGAATTTTGATAATATCGATCTCATGGCTACCCTCCTTTTTGTTCTCAACTGCGGAGAACGGAATATAGACTTTTCTTTAATTAAACATTGCACTCCATGGTAATGAATGTCAATATCAAAATGCAGTCGCTAGTGGGAAAGGACCCTGCGACAACTTCACCACAAAAAACTCTTCCCGATTCAACTCTTCCGGCAGCTTGTCAACCTTTTCAAGCACCTCTTCCCTTTCCGGAAAACCGCAATCGTCTCCTGCATCGTCATATCTGAAATGAACGGCAAAAATGGTCAAATCAGGAAGATCGGAAAAATTGGCGCAATCTGCGCCGAAACTTTTTAACGTATCCAGCAGCAAACCGAGATCGTGAGTAAACCCGTAACTCCCGCCCAGAGAGGAAATCCAGGCTTTCAGAGCTTTTTCGGCTGTCTGCTGGGCATGAAACCCAAAAATTTCATATGCAAATATATCCGCGTCCAACATCCCGCCAAGCGCCTTCAAGTCACGACGGGCAATGGCGAGCATCTGCCGCGCATGGTCAAGGTCGGACATACAGATCCCTCCCCTCCCGCAATGCATGGGAAATCACATGATTCACAGTGTTGCGCCAGTGTTCAACCTCATCGATCGAATAGACCAGAATGTCCTTTGCAACACCAAAACCAGCGAGCGCCCTGTTGATACGGCCTGTTTCACGAAAACGGCTTCGCCCCTCGCCAAACGGAGCATCTTCAATAACCAGCAGATCAACGTCAGAACCTTCGTGAGCATGACCACGTGCAGACGAACCAAAAAGGATAATCCGCACGGGATTGACTTCCTTGACGATACATTCCGTCATCTGGCTGATAATAGTGTCGTTAATGGTAGTCATGATAATTTTCACCCCCTGCGACAACTTCACCACAAAAAACTCTCCCGATTCAACTCTTCCGGCAGCTTATCCTTGAGAATCGCCGCCACAAACTGGATCCCCTTGCTATTCACCAGATAGGCAATTAACACAAACTTCCAGTCGACATAAAGTTGGTTGGCGTCTGATTATACCCAGTTCTCCAATCTCAATCCCTTGATTCGCCTGAAATGCTTTACGTTGTTCGTGACAAGAGTCAGGCCGTGTACCTTGGCGCAGGCAGCGATAAACAGATCAGCATCGTCTATGATTGTACCGGCCTTTTCAAGCGTTGCCTTCATTTCGCCGAACATCTCGCTGATGGCCTCATCAGACTCAACAACATTTAGTTGATCGGTCAATTGCCTGATCAGGGTAAGATTTGCGTCAACTCGTTGCGATTTGTAGGCACCATAGTAAAGTTCGCTGACATTGAGGAAAGACAGGGCAACATTATCCAGTCCGACAGAGAGGATTTTCTGTTCGATATGCTCATTACCTTTGAGCCAATAAACACATATATTGGTATCCAGAAGATATTTCACAGTTCAACCCTTCGCCCGCCAAAGCCGCTACGATGAGCCGCAATCTCTTCAACTATTTCATCCGCCGACCGTTCATCCTGCCATACTCCGCAGAACCCGGTTTTTGTCGATTCGACAGCGGACTGGTGCTTGGAGACACTCAAAACGCCTTCTTTTAATGAGCGTAACATCTTGAGCGCCTGCGGCAATACCGGCATAGGCAGCTCCCTGATTTCACTCAAAAACATTTCTTCATATTTTGTCTGCGTTCTCATTTGCGTTCTCCTTGCACAATCTTGTATAGCGGGATGATGCCCATTTTATTAAAACTGCTTATGTATAGCACGGTTAGGCTGGGTACAAAAGGGATTTTGTCTGGAGTAGTGAAACGATTCATAACCGGTTTGCTGTGACCAGACAGAACCGTCCCTTTAGAATTGTTAAAAAAAGGAATGCCCGTCGGGGGCATTGTCTTGGTGTACGGCAATCGGTCTTTGATATCCCGATTAATACATCCAAGATTGTCAGCTCACTTCGCCTTGACGAATTTGAGTGACGCCGAATTCATGCAGTAGCGCTTCCCGGTCGGCGCCGGGCCGTCATCAAAGACATGCCCCAGGTGGGCATCACAGCGTGCGCAGAGAACCTCGGTCCGCACCGAAAAGAACGAGCGGTCTTCCGCTGTGCGCACATTTTCCTTGGCAACTGGCGCCGTATAGCTCGGCCAGCCGGTCTTGGAATCGTACTTGGTATCCGAGCTGAACAGGTCGAGCCCGCAGCAGATGCACTGGTAGATCCCCTTTTCGTGATTGTTCCAGTACTCATTGGCAAAGGCCCGCTCCGTACCCTTCTTGCGTGTAACATTGTACTGCTCCGGGGTGAGGAGCTTTTTCCATTCCGCTTCACTTTTGACAACCTTATCCGACATGATGTACCCCCTTTTTTCCACCGAAAAGACCCGGACCGGTCCGCTGGCGCTCTTCTGTTCCCTTGATGCGCAGGCAACGGCAGTAATCACCAGAAAGCCGAGAAACAACACCCCTGCAATACGGATCATCTTCATAGATACCTCGCACGTTTTTTTCTGGAAAGCCTGGAAACAGTATAGCAGAAACAAGAAGCTATTCAAAGCAGCGGCGGGCGCCCCTCCTTGTCAAGCTGTGTAATTCAGGTTACAGTCTACCTGCAGGGGGTGGACGTACATGAGCAGCGGCGGCAAAAAAAATAGTGCCCGAGGAAAAATGCGATTGACGTTGTATCGTATTGGCGCGGCATTATTCTGCCTGCTGGTGGTATTAATCCTGTCCCTTAAGATCTATCTGACCACCCCATATTCTGCAGCCCAGTTATCCCGGATGCTTACCACTTATCTGCATCAGACGGTCATTGTGTCCTCCTTGCGCTCGAAAGGCGACACCATATATCTCATGGGCCTGTCACTGGCCAATCCGACCGGTTTTCCGGCGGGCAATCTTGCCTCGGCAGATTCCATCGCCATTGCACCCCAATGGGGAAAGCTCCTGCTCGGCAGAAAGGGCTTGCGTCTGTTAGCCCTGGAAGGGGTTCGGATCGATGTCCGTAAAAGCAGCACCGGCGCCTGGAATTATTCGGGCCTGCAACAAGCCTTTGCCGGCAAAAAACCCGCCACCAACGAGACCTATATCAAGCAGCTCGTTATCAAGGGCGCTTCATTCCAGGTCAACGGCCAGGGAGCGCAGGGGATTTCCCTGCAGTTGTTCAATCTGGCAACGCTCGGCTCGGACGAATCAAGGGTTGAACTGGCCTTCGAGGATGCAGCCCGAAACCATTATGCCATTTCAGGGAAAGCCAGACCAGGGAAGGAACCAGGCTTTGATCTGGCTTTGTCGGCCCCTTCGCTGGCACTCTCCGCTTTTGCCAAGACACTACCCTTGAAATACGCAGCAATCCTTGAACAAGGACGAGCGAATCTCCAGCTGAATGCCGGCTTGCAGGAGGGACAGCTTCGAGTATTCGGATCATTGGGTTTCAACGGGATTTCCTTGCCCGTTGCGAAGAAAACCCTGCCTCTGACCGGCATACTGAGCCTCAAGGCCGATTACAACCTCCAGAATGACCAGGCACGTATCGAGAACATGAACCTGAACATCAACAACCTCCTCAGGCTGTATCTGACCGGCACGGCCGGCAACCTGCGGCGAGAACGAAGCTTTTCCGCCAAACTCGCCATGGATGAAGTCGATCTCGCAGCCCTTACTCATCTGCTGCCGGAAAAGGAACAACGCAGAACACTCCTTAACGGCACGCTCGGCAACACGGAGATCAATCTCACCGGAAGCGCGGTCCAGGGAATAACCAGTGCCAGCGGTTCCCTCCTGCTCCATGACGCATCGCTAAGCAGGGACGGTCGCACCTTTTTCAGCGGACTTGACAGTACTATCCGGCTTGCCAAAGTGGCATCCGGAATTTTGGTTAACGGACACCTGTCCCTGGGCAAACCTCACGGCAAGCCGATACTGGAGGCTTTAAACGCTCCGTTCACCGTCAACCTGTCCCCGCGCCTGCAGCTGCTTGCGGCGGATATCCCCTCCCTTTCCGCCAGGGTCATGGGGATTCCTGTCATGGGGCGGCTCGGGTTCAGGGCAGCCGCAAGCAATCCACTTGCCGCCACCCTCCGGATACCCGTCACAAAGGTTTCAGCACTGCAGCCCCTGCTTGACCGGTTTGATCTGCACCTCACCTCCGGTACCGGATCGCTTTCCATGGAAGCCGCAGGACAAGGGTTGCAGGACTTCAGTGCGACAACCTCTGTTCAGCTGGCAGCGCTGCAGGGACAGAAGGGCAAAACAACCTTCGCCATGAAGCATGGCACAGCGGACAGCCGGATGAACTGGAGCAGGCAGCGCCTTACTGCAGCAGGAAAGGTGCAGGCCAGCGGACTGGCTACGGGTGGAAAGGCCGGGGAAGCGCGTTTTTCCTACAGCTTTGCCGATGGAACGGCAATCGTTGATAACGCCGCCCTTCGCCTGGACAAAACCTCTGCTACCATCGCCCGCCTTTCCGCAAGGATTCCTGTGCAGGAATCCCGGCAGGGAACCGTCCGCTACCCGTTATTCCTGGAGGTCACCGGAGCTGAGGTCCATCAGGGGGAGATGTTGCTGAGCGGGCTTGCCGCTTCTGTGAGTGGTGTCTACGCTGCCGCCCCTGGCGCCGGATGGCTGGAAGGAACGGCAAAAGCGGCCTCAGGTCAGGTTTCCTGGCAAGGGAAGCCGGTCGGTTCACCAGCAGCCCATATCACCTTCACACCTTCAGGGGCACAGGTGAACCTCAGCGGTCCCTTGCTGGGAGGAGAACTGCTGGGCGAGATCTTCTTCAATCCATTTACCCTGGAGAAAGGTGGGCGCTTTACCCTGGGCGTCAAGAAGATCCAACTGGCCAGGGCAGGTGACCTTATCCCCAACCAGAAGCCGATCACCCTTGCGGAGGGACTGCTTGACGCCAGCACGCGCGGTGAATATACCGGCAAGAAGGGGCTTGAGTGCGTCTTTGAGACCAGGGGGAACGGGATCATGCTGCGCGGCAATGCCAATAAAGTCCTTTTGACCGGAGCAGGGGTGCGGCTGGCAGGAAATCTTTCCGGCAATACGGTCGCAATTCGTGAGGCGCTCTTCACGGCAGGAGAAGGGGTCAGCCTGACGGCAACGGGGGAGATTGCCAACGTACTCTCGACGCAGCGCAAGGGCGCCCTCAGCTTTATTCTGCCGCAGACCCCCTTGAACAGCATTATTGACCCCTTTGTCAATGTCCTTCCCCCGTTTCTCCAGGAAGCTGCGGTTGACGGATCACTGGCGGCCGAAGCAACCGTCGAGCTGCATGACAACAAAAAACTGCTGCATGGAGCGCTTGCACTCAAGGGGGGGCGGCTGGAAGTGCCGTCGCAGAAGATGACTGCAGCTGATATCAATGGCAGCCTGCCATTTTCCCTGGATTTATCAGGGGGAGCAACGCTTCCGGCCGATGATGGCATTGATTTTTCCCGCGAAAACTTCCCTGCCCTCCTGAAGCAGCTTCAGAAGCCCGGTGGCGGGCAATCCTTCAGTGTCGGCAAGATCAGCTTCGGCCCGCTTGATCTGGGGGCCTTGACTCTGCATGTCAAGGCAGGAAGCGGCATCACCGAGATCACCTCCCTGAGATCCACATTCAGTGAAGGAGACGTGCTCGGCAGGGGATTTATTGCCTTTAAAGAGGGCATCAATTACCGGGGTGATTTCCTTATCCATAATCTGAGCCTGATCCAGCTCTGCAACAGGTTTCCTGCTATCAAGGGGTATGTCTCCGGCAGGCTTGACGGCATCATCAGCCTCTATGGCGAGAAAAAGGGGCTGGAAGGGCTGACCGGGTTTACCGGGCTATGGGCACGGGAGGGTTCAGGGGAGAAGATGCTCGTCAGCAAGGAATTCCTGCAGCGCCTGTCAGGCAAGAAGCTGCGCGGGTTCTTCTTCCGCAGTGACAGGCCGTTTGACCAGGCAGAGATTAATGCCATCCTGGAGGAAGGGTACTTGACCTTTGAAACACTGAATATCGAGCATACAAATTTATTCGGCGTCCGCGACCTGAGCGTTTCCATTGCCCCATCCCAGAACAGGATCGCCCTTGACCACCTGCTCAATACGATCAAACAGGCAGCAGCCCGTGGCAAGGCCGCCACAGGGAAAGACAGCCCCGCAGAAGCCCCAATCACACCGGAATTCAAATGGGAGGAATAATAACCGCTTATTCATTTGACAGCCAGTGTCAGCTGCTATATTTATTCATCTATCATTAATGATAAAAAATTTCCGGAGCGAACCATGAAAATTGAATCAAGGCTGGATGCCGGAGTTCTTGTCGCCACCCTGAACGGTCGCCTGGATGCCGTAACAGCTTCGGAGTTTGATGACTGGTTCGCAGCACGCGTGCAGGCCGGTGAAAACCGTCTGGTTCTGGATATGGCGGGACTGGATTATATCAGCAGTGCCGGTCTGCGCTCTTTACTGGCGGCAGCCAAAAAACTCAAGGCCGGCGGCGGAAAAATCGTGCTCTGCGGATTGACCGGCGCCGTGGCGGAGGTTTTTACCATGTCCGGCTTCATGGCCATATTCACTGTTGTCGCCACTGTGCCAGAGGCCTTGATTGCGATGGGCTGACCTGGGCATAACAGCCCGGCTGATACTGACACTCTCAATTTGCGGCGGGTTGATCTTTGCCGTTGTCTTTTCCGTCAACGATCTGTTTACCAGCAGGATGGTGGAACAACAGGTTCTGGCCCACTCCCGTGACATTGTCATGGCGTCCGTAAGCAACATCGACAAACAGTTGCGAGATGTGGAGTGGATCGAGGCAAGGGTGATTGACAGCCTGGAATCAGCCCCGAGCCTTTCCGGCGCAGTCCTGAAGAAACTGCTGCATGATCATCTCAAGATCAACGATGAGGTGTTCGGCGCCACCGCCGCCTTTGAACCCGCCTTTTCACCTGTTCGCAACAAGCCTTATGCCCCCTACATCTCGAGACGCCTGAACGGAGAACTTGTCCAGACCAACCTGGCGGTCCCCTCGTACAACTACCTTGCCCAACCCTGGTACACCACAGCCAAAAAACTTCATGCGCCGGTCTGGAGCGAACCTTACTTTGATGATGGCGGCGGCAACGTGGTCATGACAACCTACTCCGCGCCCTTCTATCGGCTCGACAAGGGGGTGCGCCGTTTCGCCGGAGTTGCCACTTCAGATATATCCACCGAGTGGCTGGGCAAGCAGATTTCCTCCCTCAAGCTGCATCGAAACGGCTACGCCGCGCTCATCTCCCGCAAAGGGGTCTACCTGGCACATCCAGACAGGACGCTGGTCATGAAGGAGACGATCTTCAGCATGGCCGATCGTGCAGGGAACCCTGCCCTGAGGGAGATCGGACATGCCATCGCCCGCATGGAGACCGGCTTTGTCAAGACTAAGAACATCCATGGCAAGGAGAGTTGGATCTACTACGCCCCGGTTCCCGCCAACGGATGGTCGCTGGCAGTGGTCTTTCCCGCGGCAGAGATGCTTGCCGACTCGGCAAAGGCCAGCCGGATGATCGTGCTGCTCTGCTCCCTCGGCATAGCTATTCTCGTACTGTCCATCGTGCTGACTGCCCGCAGCGTAACACGCCCCCTGGTGGAGATGACCCAGGCTGTTCAGCGGATCGCCGGCGGGGATCTGGACACGGTTCTCCCGCCGGTGCGGATCGGAGGCGAGGTGGGAGCGCTGGCACGCTCCGTGACCCAGATGCAGCATGACCTGAAGGGGCATATCAGGCAACTGACCGAAACAACGGCTGCAAAAGAACGCATGGAAGGTGAGCTGTCAATTGCCCACGACATGCAGATGTCGATCCTGACCCACACCCTGCCAAGCCTGCCCGAGGTCGATACCGCCGGACACTGCCTGCCGGCCAGGGAGGTGGGAGGTGACTTTTACGACGTCTGCCTGCTTGATGATGCCCGCCTCTTTTTCATCATCGGAGATGTTTCCGGCAAAGGTGTGCCGGCGGCCTTTTACATGGCCATGGCAACTACTCTGGCCAGATCCGGGGCGCGGGACGGCTGCAGCCCGGAAGGTCTGCTGGGCAGGATCAACCGGGAACTTTGCCAGGGAAATGATGCCTGCATGTTCGCCACGATCCTCTGCGGGATAATTGATCCTGTTACGGGTGCGGTGCACCTTGCCAACGCAGGCCATACGCTGCCGGTTATCCGGAGAACCAATGGCATTGTTGAATTTGTTCGCCTTGCCCCGGGTCTGGTGGCCGGCTACCAGGAGGATTTAATCTTTACCGGTGAAGATGTCAAACTGTTGCCCGGCGACACCCTGCTGCTGTATACCGACGGAGTAACCGAGGCTATGAACGCCGATGGGGAGTTATTTGGCGACGAGCGGCTGCTGGCAGCCCTGTCCCCGACGTTTACCGATGCGGCCGGATTGATGACGATGATACAAGCAGCGGTAGACAATTTTGTCCGGGAAGCCCCCCAGGCCGATGACATCACCATGCTGGCAATCAAGTACAGGGGCAACAGTTAAGCGGCGACAGAATCTGTCATGAGCATATTCGGCCAAGCGACAGCTTCCGGCTGCAAGTACAACAGAATTTCTCGAAAAGGCAGGTCTATCATGGCGCAAACATGCGGCATCAAGTTGCTGGTCATCCTGATCGGAACCCTTCTCATCACCTCCTGCACAAGTAGCGAGTCGCGCTTTACCCGCTTTCAACTCGACGGCAACACCGAGGGGGTCATTGAAAAGACGAACAACATCTACAACACCGTCGTGGTCTCCAATGACCCGAATGTCTACAAGGCCGAGTACGAGGCAGGATTCATCCAGGGGAGACTCCAGAAGAATTTGATCCCCTCCATGCGGGATAACATGTGGGATGCGGCGTACCTGATGAGCCCGTCACACAATTATCCCCAACAAATCCCGCCTTCGCCTGCTGAAATCGCCATGGCGGAACGAACCCTGAAGATTAACTGGGACTATACGGTCGAGTATATCCGGGCACAGGGCGACTCGGAAACAGGCGCGAAAATGCGGCGACTCATGTACCGGCTGCTCGGCATCTATCACGGTGCGATAAAAGAGCGTCCCGATAACCTGCCGTTCGACGTCAGCTGGTTTCCGTCATTCACGGAGTCCGAACTGGGCATAGGCTACGAATCCCCTTTGCTTACTTTCATGGATATCTACTTCATCAACTCCTTCGGAGACCTGTTCGATGTATTGCCCGATAATGCGCCGGCCGCAAAAGCGGGTAGTCCCTCCAAATGTTCGGCATTTGTCAAAAAAACCAGCGACGATATCTTTATAACCCATAATTCCTGGTACTGCTTTCTTAGCCAGAGCCAGGCTATGTCGCTATGGGTTAATGGCGACTACCTGACCATGAATGTTATCGGACCCGGAATGCTCGGGTCCGGAACTGACTTTGGCTACACCAATAAGGGGATCATGTTCAACGAGACGACCCATCGGGCGACCCACAGCGAACCAAAGGCAGATGCGCTCTGGATGTTCTGGCGAGCCACACTGGCCGAACAATTCGCAACCTCGATCGATGATTTTTTCCGTTTAGTGTCACTTGAGGCTTCAGGCACCTATATGAACGGTTACATGGTAGCTGATGCCAAGACCAATGAAATCGGACTTGTCGAGATGTCATACAAGAGCTTTGTCTTCTACAAGCCGGATGGCCAGGGAGGCCTGGCTGTAACGACAAAGCCTGCCGGCCAGGACACGACCTACGATCAGGAATTGGTCCGGCCCGACTATGTGCTGGGCATCAACTACCCGGCAGCCAAACTGATTCAGGATGAACTGCTTGCCCAGGACAACCGTCCGGCCCGGAGGCGCCAGTTCTCCGCCATGATCGGTTCGGTAAATGACATCGAAGACGCCAAGGCTCTGATAACATACACCGATCCGCTGAATCCCCTTTCCATCTATGGCCGATGGGATCTTGGCTATGGCGAGACCCCTTCGCCCAAGACCATTCCGGATGGTTCGATAGACGCCAAGTCGGTATCCGCTTCGATGGTCAGGAAGGCCATGAATCTGGAGGGAGTGCTTGACACAGATTCATCGCTCAAGAGCTTCTGGATGAAATACGGCACGCCATCGATCAACGGCAAGCCCTTTATCTGGAGCAAGTCACAGTGGAGCGGCTGGAAATTGCGGGGAGTCCCTGACAGGGTGGATGGTGAATACACCCTGCTGAATGCCTATATCAGGTAAACTAATGACACCAGAGCCACAGCATTCCGCTTCATCGCCCCGCCGGCAGATCGGCCTGTTCAGCCTTACCATGATCGGGGTCAGCTCCATCATCGGATCCGGCTGGCTTTTTGCCGCCTACCACGCATCAAAGATCGCGGGTCCGGCCGCAATCCTGTCCTGGTGCATCGGCGCAGCAGCGGTCTTTGTGATCGGGCTCTGCGCGGCAGAGGTGGGACGCGCCCTGCCGCTCTCGGGTGGTTTGACCCGCTATCTGGAATACACCCATGGAAAATTTTCCGGGTTCATGGCAAGCTGGGCCAACCTGATCGGCGCAGTGCCGATCATAGCCATTGAAGCGGTCGCCACGGTACAATACCTGTCGCACATCAAAGGCTTCAATGGTCTGTACGATCCAACGGCAGGTGTCCTGACGACCTCCGGCCTGCTGACGGCATCCGTGATAATGTTTGGCTACGCCGCGCTCAACTGGTGGAGTCTCGGCATGATGTTGAAGTCATCCAACGCCATCACACTCTTCAAACTGGTGATGCCGCTGGCTACCGCTGCGTTTTTGATTGTCAATGGATTCAATGCGGCAAATTTTCATACGCCGGGTTTTTCACCAGCGTCATGGCAGGCGGTATTGACCGCCATACCTGCCAGCGGGATTCTGGCGTCATTCTTCGGCTTTCAGTCCGTGGTCACCATGGCCGGCGAGGTAAAAAACCCGGAGCGAACCGTTCCGCTGGCCATGTTCGGGGCAATCGCCCTGTCCCTGCTGGTCTACCTGTCCCTGCAGGTCGCATTCATCGGCGGCGTCTCGCCGGCCGGTCTGGCAGCGGCAGGCGGCTGGCACAACCTGACCTTCTCTTCTCCTTTTGCAGAACTGGCCATGGCACTGGGCCTGAACTGGCTGGTGCTGCTGCTGTATGTCGATGCTGCCGTCTCCCCTTCCGGCACCGGGCTGGCGTATATAACCCAGAGCAGCCGCCTGATGAGAGGTGTTCAGCAGAACGGCCATCTGCCGGGATTTCTCGGGCGTCTCCATCCGCTCTACGGTACGCCGCGCTACGCCATACTGGCCTGCCTGCTGCTGTCACTGTTCTTTCTCTTTGTCTTTCGCGGCTGGGGCAGCCTGGTGGAGATGATAACGGTATTGCTGGTGATCGGCATGATCCCGGCTCCGCTGGCCCTGGCCGGAATCCGCCGCCACGCTCCGCAACTTCTCCCCGGCAGAAAACATGCATGGCTGCAGGGGATCGAAATAATCTCGTTTATTGTCATCACCCTGCTGTTTTACTGGTCAGGGTGGCCCCAGACCGGCAAGGCACTGCTGGTGGTGATGGCCGGACTGCCGCTTTTTTTCTGGTATGAATGGAAGGCGGGCCGGACACCGCTGACGGCTATGCAGGGTGGGACCTGGCTGGTTTGCTGGATGCTTGTGACAACCCTTGCAAGCTGGCTGTTTGGAACGATCCTTGAAAATTCACATGCGCCCGGATGGGATGAAATTGTTATCCTGGGTCTTGGCGTCGGCTTCTACTTCTGGGGCGCCGCCGGCTCCTCTCTAACACCGCTGCTTGAAAAGACCTGCAGATATGGCATCGAAAATGATTAGGGAGCCCTGATGTATTCATTTTTACAGGAAAACAGACACTTCAGGAACTTCTGGCTCGGCCAGGTAATCTCTCAAATCGGCGACAGGATACATACCCTTGCCGTCATCTGGCTGGTTTACAGCTGGACAAAATCAGGCACGGCCCTGGGTCTGGTTCTCATTGCCGCAACCCTTCCCTCTGTCCTGATATCTCCCTGGGCAGGAGCCATTTCAGACCGATTGAACCGGAAGCATATTGCAATTGCCTGTGATTTGACCAGGGGCGTGCTGACTATTGCCCTGGCGGCAATGGCCCACTTTAATTTCCTGAACATGCCGGTTATTGTCGTCATGACAGCGCTGATCTCAATTGCCTCATCTTTCTTCAACCCCGCAACGTTAGCCATGATGCCGTCAATTGTTCCGTCAAAGGACCTGGGACGGGCCAATGCGATCACACAGCTTTCGGCAAATGCCAGCGGCGCCCTCGGCTTTTTGCTTGGAAGCGGACTGATAGCCGCCATTGGCGTTCAGGTTGCCTTTCTCTTTAACGGCTGCTCATTTTTTGCGTCTGCCCTGCTTATCCGGCAGATCAGTTATCAGCACAGCCCGGCAACGAAGACGCTGTCCTTTGTATCGGATCTGAAAGACGGCTGGCATGTCATGCAAAGCATACCGATGGTCGCCAGAATTCTGGGGCCACTTGTTGTCATCAATTTCCTTTTTTCATCTCTTTCGGTGTTGATTCCGATTTTCGCCGAGGGGGTATTCAAATCAGGATCAGCAGGTGTCGGGCTGTTGTTGGCAAGCTATACCTGCGGCATGTTCCTGGCGGCGCTTGTACTTAGTACCTTTCATCTGAAGGCCAGTATCTCCTGGCTCGTTACATCGAGCCTGCTCGCCGTGGGGGCAAGTTTTCTGGGTATGGGACTTATTGAACGGCTTCCCCTGTTCGTGGTTGCCCTGGTCCTGGTCGGTTTTGCCCTTAACGGCACCAATATCTGCCTGATTACCATGTTTCAGAAGGTGATTCCGGGCGAGGTCAGGGGTAAATTCTTCAGCCTTCTTACAGCCGTATCCCTTTCCGCACAGCCGATTTCCTATGGCTTGACCGGATGGCTTTCGGATCTTGTCAAACCGTCCGTAATACTTCTGGTTTGCGGTGTTGCCCTGCTATTGTGCGCCGGTTTGATCTACCGGATTACTGAACTGCGTGAGCAGTATTTGTGAGGTGAGCAGATGGATAATGCAAAAGATTTTTCGCAGCGGGTTTTTGACAACGTGCCCGGTTATCGCAGCTTCCTGGCATCACAATCAGCATCCATCGAAAGTCCTTTTGAGGAGCTGCCGCTCCAGACCAAACAGAACTATCTCCTGGAATATCCCATCGAGGAGCTTTGCTGGAACGGAAAACTGGGCAACTGCCACCTGATCGGATCAAGCTCCGGTTTCAGCAAGTCCGGCTCGGTCTTCTGGCCCAAACGGCCGGAGGATGAGATCAAGTATCTTGATTCACTGGAACAGATGCTGATCAACAACTACGGCATTGATACGGACAGGACCCTCATCATCTGCTGCATGGCTCTGGGCACCTGGTTTGGCGGCATGACAATCACCGCGGCCCTGCGGGTCATCGCCGCAAGCGGGAGGCTTCCCATCACGGTCTGCACTCCGGGCCTCAATCTGGCGGAAGGGGTAGACATCTACTCGCGGTTCTACACCAACTTCACCAAGGTGCTCTGGATCACCAACCCTTCCAATATCGGCCTGATCTCGGCATTGATCGCGAAGCAAGGCATCGCGGTGCCGCCCGGATCCTGCAGTTTTCCCGTGGTAGGGGAATATTTCAGCGAGACCTTCCGGGAATCGATTGCCAAGCGGTACGGCCATGAGCAGGATGCCCCTTTTGTTGTCTGGACCGGTTATGGTTCGGCTGACACGGGAGATATCGCGGTGGAAACCGCCGCAACCATCCGGCTCAGGAAATACATTCATGCCGACACCGGGCTGCGGAAGAGGTTGTTCGGAACGGACGACACGCCGATGATTCTCGCCCTGGCGCCGAAGGCCCATGTGGAGCTGCTGGATAACAGAATAGTCGTGACCAAGGATCAGCTGGTGCCGCTGGTGCGCTACAACACCGGTGATGAAGGGGGTTTGCTGAAGAAAGCTGAGCTTGCAGGCTTATGGGGTATTCCAAAAGAGATTCTGGAAAATCTGCCGGATACGGTTCTGTTTGTTCGCGGCCGGGCCTCTAATTCGATAATCTTTTACGGGACCAACCTGAATGTCCAGGAGATAAATCAGCATTTTCTCGGCTTGCCGCGGGAAATGGCATATTCCGGCCTGTTTACCGTGCGCAAGGTGACACAGGGCGATGTCTCGGTATTCGAGTTCACGATCCTGGTGGAGAATCTTGGCGACGCTACCTTGGCCGGACAGTATCATGACACTCTCCTGAGTTATCTGAGAGGGCAGAGCCTGGAGTTTGAGGCTAAATATTCCAACCTGACCCGTTCCATCGGCGAGGATCTGATTCGCGTCAAGGTCGAGGAGTTGACAGCCTCTACCGGAGCCATCAAGCATCGGTACATTATTGATTAAGGGATTGCTAAAAACCGGGAGGCAAAATGGATCATGTATCAGCAGAGATGCAGCTGACAAAGGGTGTCCAGATCTTTCAGGAAGCGTTGAAGTCGAAATTTTATGCCGAAAAATACTCCGGGATTGCCGCGCCTGAAACCATCGAGCAGTGGGAGCGCCTGCCGGTTCTGACCCGGGCGGAGATTTACGAACGCTCCTTTCCGGAAACAACCGACATGCTGACGCAACCGGTTGAGGATGCCATCATCATCTCGACCGGCGGTTCCAGCGGCATAGCCCGCTACACCACCTACACCCACAGCGAGTGGGATGCCTTTGTGGAGTGCCAGGCCGCTGCCATGAAGATCCTCGGCGTGACCAGAGAAGACCGGGTCGCCAACCTTTTCATTGCCGGCCATTTCTGGCCCTCTTTTCTCGGGCTTCACGATTGCATCAAAAAGCTCGGCGCAGTGCACCTGCCGATCTCCGCCAACATCCCGATTGAAGAGGTTGTGAAGCTATGCCTGAAATTTGAACCGACGGTCATGGTCTCGTTGCCGACCCTGTTCGTCTTTATGGCGGACATGGCCAAGCGCGATGGTTTCACCTTCAACCGTCTCAGGATGATCAATTATGCGGGCGAACACCTGAGTGCGGCAGCCGAGGCCCATGTTGCCTCGGCACTGGGCGTAAAACGCATCAAGGCCGGGGCTTATACCAGCGCGGATGTGGGCATCATGGGCTACCAGTGCGATCATGCCGGACCCGGGGTGTACCATGTCCCGACCGCATTCCAGTATGTGGAGCTGATCAATTTCGATGAGGGGCGCAGATCAAATACCGGAGAACCGGGGGAGGTGGTCGTAACCAATCTCAGCCGGATTTCAACACCCATCATCCGCTATCGGGTGGGAGATGTCGCCTCCTGGACCGGCGAAAAATGCCCCTGCGGCGACCATAACCCCTTGCTCAAGCTGGGCGGCCGCGCCGGTCAGGATTTCAAGCTGGGTGGCGGTTTTATTTCACTGGATGTCTTTGAAAACTGTATTGCCCTGCATCCGGACGGTCTGAGCCTTAATTTTCAGATGGAAATTGAGGATGTGGGCAACCAGTTCAACGTGGTTCTGCGGGTTGAGGCACCCTCTCAGGTGGATCCGGCGGTTCTGACCGCCCTTGAAAAAGAACTGTTCGAAGCAATACCGGAGCTGAGGATTTCCACGGAGAAGGGGTATCTGCACTCATTTACGATAAAGATTGTGGAACTGGGCAAGCTGCCGCGCAGCCCGATCACCGGCAAGGTGGCCAGGCTGGCG
>JBGSQD010000321.1:0-8240 GCA_041738275.1 Geobacterales bacterium | reverse complement strand
CCTGCGCGAAGGCGCTGAAGAATCCATCCTGCTCTACCGCCGCTCCCGCAAGGAGATGCCGGCTGACTCGTGGGAAGTGGACGGCGCAGATGATGAAGGGGTCAAGTTCGAGTTCCAAGTGCTGCCCACCAGGATCGTCGTGGATGCCAATGAGCAGGTGACCGGCGTTGAATGCGTGCGGATGGCCATGGGTGAGCCGGATGCCTCGGGCCGTCGTCGTCCTGAACCAATGGCTGGCAGCGAGTTTATTGTTGAGTGCGACACGGTTATCCCGGCAATCGGTCAGGATCCTGATCTTGGTTTTATCCCGCCTGACATGGGCATCGACATTACCAAGTGGAACACAGTCGTAACCAAGTACCTGCCGCTCAAGGATGCAGCTGGCAAGGATCTCAAGGACGGCATGGGCAACATGCTTTCCCGTTCACTGATCACCGACTGCGATGGCGTTTTTGCCGGCGGCGACGCAGAGATCGGTCCGCTGACCGTGGTGGCCTGTATCGGCAATGCCCACCGCGCTGCTCTGGTTATCCAGCGCTGGCTGGAAGAAGGCAAGGCCTATCTCAGCGAGCAGGACATCTTCGACGATCTGCTGTCCTACCTTGGTGTCTATGATAAGGGCGAAAGCGTTGCCTGGCTCGACTCGGCATCACGCGCCAATCAGAAAGAGATACATGGCAAGGAACGCGCCTCCAAGGGTAATTACGGCGAGGTTGAATTGGGCTTTGCCGACAGTACTGCACAGAAAGAAGCTGACAGATGCCTGCGCTGTTACCGCATGGCGTTGGTGGCGGTATAAATTCTCCAATGGCAGCACATTTCATGATCCACCCTACAAAAATTTAACGATGCAGTAACGGAGATATGAAGGCATGGCACATACAGAGTCCTGCGAGGTAAAATCGGCAACATTGACAATCGACGGCAAACAGGTGACGGTACCTGCTGGTACTACCATACTGGACGCCGCATCCGTGTTAGGGATCAAGATTCCGACACTCTGCTGGTTGAAGAAGGTTTCAACCACCGGCGCGTGCCGTGTCTGCGTTGTCGAGGTCGAAGGTGTGGAACGCCCTATGACAGCCTGCAACACGCCGGTCAAGGATGGTATCAATGTAACCACTTCAACTCCGAAGCTGGAGCAGATTCGCAAGAAGACACTGGAGTTGATGCTGGTCAACCATCCACTGGACTGTCCGGTCTGTGACGCTGCCGGCGAATGCGACCTGCAGGATGCCTGTTACGGACTGCAGGTTGTCAAGAATCCATATGGTGCGGAACTGGAGCGTCTGCCGATCCGTTACGACTGGAAATTGCTGGAAAGCGACCCCAACCGTTGCATACTGTGCGAAAAATGTGTAAAGGTCTGCCGCGAGATTGTTGGCCGTGAGGCTATCGAGGTTGTCAACCGCGGCGACCGGACGATTATAGACACCATAACCGGTGAGCCGCTTGATTGCGACTTTTGCGGCAACTGTATCAATGCCTGCCCCACCGGGACCCTAATCAGCAAGCCTTTCAAGTTCCGTGGTCGTCCCTGGACCTTCGATGTAACCCCTGGTATCTGTGGTTTCTGTTCTTCGGGTTGCCAGATCGAGTATCATTCCCGCGATGGCAGGGTCGAGCGGGTTACAAGCTCTGACGACACCTACAACAAGGGCAATCTCTGCGTCAACGGCCGTTTCGGTTATGCCGCATTCAACTCTTCCGGTAGACTGACCGCACCGCTCCTCAAGGATGCCGAGGGAAATCAGAAAAAAGCATCGTGGGACAAGTCGCTTGGTACGGTAGCCGCAAAACTGAAAGAGATCATGGCTGCTAACGGCGGTAAAGCTGTTGCCGGCATCGGATCGCCGCGGGTGACGAACGAAGAAAGTTACCTCTTTCAGAAGTTTATGCGAGGGGCTATCGGCACCAATAACATCGACTCCGAAGCGCGACTCGGGTATTTCCCGGCACAGGTCATTCAATATGAGATGCTTGGCTACAGTGGCGGGACATCCGCCATGGATGCTATTGAACAGGCTTCCGCAATTATCGTGATCGGCGGGGATCTCAAGGGCGAGTCAGCCGGCTTTGCCTACCGTGTGATCCAGGCGGCAACAAAAAACGACGCCAAACTTGTGCTGGCAACAGCACGTGCCACCTCCATGAACAAATTCGCCAACGCGTTTCTCCAGTGCCGTCCCGGGAGTGAGGCATGGCTGGTTGCCGGACTCAACAAGGCCATCCTTGCGGAGGGACTGGAAAACAAGGATGCTGCCAAGGGCTTGGAGAGCTTGCGTGCTTCTCTTGAGGCCCTCTCCTTCGAGCGTATTGCCGAGATCACCGGGATCAGTGAGACTGAGTTGCGCGAGGCTGCAAAGCTTGTCTGCAACGGCGGACGAACTGCCGTTATCTACGGCGCCGACATCATGCGCAGCGCTGACATGAAGTGTGCAGTGACCGGAGTGGTTAACCTGGCGCTTCTGACGGGTGCCGTGGGCGTAGCCGGTGCAGGCATCTTTCCGCTGGACGAGAAGAACAACACCCAGGGCATGCTGGATATGGGCATCTGCCCGGAATACCTGCCCGGCTATCACACATACGACCATAAGGCGGCATCATTTGCTGCCGCCTGGAATTGCACCATACCCACCGCCCCCGGCAAGAATCTCTTCCAGATCATCGAAGGTATCGAGAAAGGTGAGATCAAGGCACTATATGTAATGGGCAGTGATTTGCTTCACGTTATGCCGGACAGAAACCGCACCATGAAAGCCCTCCAGAAGCTGGAACTTCTTGTGGTTCAGGATCTGTTCCTAACTGAAACGGCCCGCCTGGCTACCGTAGTTCTGCCTGCTGCAACGGCAGCGGAGAAGGCCGGTTCCTTCACCACGGTGGACAATCGGGTCCAATGCTTTAACGCAGCTGTTGCTCCGGCAGGTGAGGCACGAACAGATGGTGATATTTTGACAAAGCTTCACAGCTTGATAGCGCCTGTTGCCAGCATTAATGTGCCGACGCCGCAAGCGCTGCATCAGGAGATCACCGAGTTAACCGGGCTTTACAGTGAAGTTTGTGATCATGATGGTTGCCGCATGGGACGGATCAAGAGCAAGGCTGCTTTCGCCAATAATGAAGCCGCCTGTTTACCGCTTGCGCCGACTCCCCCTGTCGCGGTCGATCCTGGCCGGCCATTCGCTCTCTACGTTGGGCCGGTGCTTCATCACAATGGAACAATTACCACTTGGTCTGACAACAATATGACCGTTGCCCAGCAAGGTTATGTTGAGATTTATAAAGGGGATGCCAGCAAAGCAGGGATTGCCAGCGGCGATAACATCAAAGTCTCTTCTGCTTTTGGAGCGGTTACCCTCAAGGCAAAGATATCAAACGCCCTCCAGGCTGGCATGCTGTTTGTGCCGTCTCACTCCCGCGAGCCCCAGATGAACACGCTGATAGGAGATGCAAGCGGAGCAGTTTCAGTCAAGGTCGAGAAGGCCTGAACAACTGCTTAACATATATGAACCAACCGGAAAGCGCCGCTCCATGCGGCGCTTTTTTTATATCAAAATCAGCTAAGCCCCTGTTTATTTTCAGGTTGTAATTGCTGTTTTATTCCAATTTAATTTAGCGGCGACATTGCTATTTCGGATTTGAAGACAAGATAAATGTTGATAGGGAATTGATATGAAACCATACGTTTCTGCGAGTTTTTTCAGGTGATTTTTTATGTGCTGCAAACAAAAAAAGAGCGGCATCGCTGCCGCTCTTTCTGTATTAAAAACATGTTGATCTATTTTATTTGCGAACTGCCTTGCCTGCCACCTGCATACGAATGATAGCTCGTTCAAGGGCCGCTTCGTAAATCTTGTGCTGCTTGTCCTCTGGCGTCAGCTTCTTGAGCGCTTCCTCAGCGCGGCCCAAAGCGGCCCTGGCACGTTCAACGTCGATCTGTTCCGCGGTCTCTGCGGTCTCCACCAGTACGATTATCTTATCATCCTTGATCTCGAAGTAACCCCAGTTGAGAGCCATATGCTCTGCTACACCGTTGTTCTTGTATACCAGTTCACCTATCTTGAGTGAAGTCAGAAAGGGGGCGTGGCCTGGCAGAACGCCGAACTCGCCGACTTTGCCGGTTGCGGTGACCTCATCTACTTCGATATCAACCACCTTGCTGTAAGGGGTGACTATTTCCAGCTTCATCTTTTCAGCCATATATTTGATCCTTGTAGGGGCGCGGTTCCCGCGCCCTGATTCGGGCAGGGAGACTCCCTGCCCCTACACGATTATTTAATTAAACTGCAGCCAGCTTGGCAGCCTTTTCAATGGCCTCTTCAATTGAACCGACCATGTAGAAGGCCTGCTCGGGCAGACTGTCATGCTTGCCTGCTACGATCTCCTGGAAACCCTTGATGGTATCCTTCAGCTCGACATACTTGCCGGGAGAACCGGTGAAGGCCTCGGCAACGAAGAATGGCTGGGACAGGAAGCGCTGTATCTTGCGGGCACGGGCAACAACCAGTTTGTCCTCTTCGGAAAGTTCGTCCATACCGAGGATGGCGATGATATCCTGGAGATCCTTGTATTTCTGGAGTACGAACTGCACGGAACGGGCAATCGCGTAGTGCTCCTCACCGATGACCTGCGGATCGAGGATGCGCGAGGTAGAATCCAGCGGGTCAACAGCAGGGTAGATGCCGAGCTCGGCAATCTGACGTGAAAGAACTGTGGTTGCGTCCAGGTGGGCGAAGGCGGTTGCCGGGGCAGGGTCGGTCAAGTCGTCGGCCGGAACATAGATGGCCTGAACCGAGGTGATCGAACCCTTCATGGTGGAGGTAATGCGCTCCTGCAGTTCACCCATTTCAGTGGCCAGCGTAGGCTGATAACCAACGGCGGAAGGGATACGCCCCAGAAGGGCGGAAACCTCGGAACCTGCCTGGGTAAAGCGGAAGATGTTATCAATGAACAACAGAACGTCCAGTCCTTCTTCTTCACGGAAATACTCTGCGATCGACAACGCGGTCAGAGCAACACGTGCACGCGCACCTGGAGGCTCGTTCATCTGGCCGTACACCAGGGCGGTTTTTTCCAGAACACCGGTTTCCTTCATTTCCATCCAGAGATCGTTACCTTCACGTGTTCGCTCACCAACACCGGCGAAAACCGAGAAACCGCCGTGTTGACGGGCAATGTTATTTATCAGTTCCATGATCAGAACGGTCTTGCCGACGCCGGCTCCGCCGAACAGACCGATCTTGCCGCCGCGGGCGTAAGGAGCGAGCAGGTCGACAACCTTGATTCCCGTGGTGAACGCCTCTACTTTTGTAGACTGATCTGCGAAAGGTGGTGCCTCGCGATGGATAGCATATTCTTTTTCATTACCAATGGGACCCATCTCGTCAACCGGTTCTCCGATGACGTTAATGATACGACCCAGGGTCTTGCGACCGACCGGAGCACAGATCTGCTTGCCGGTGTCTATAACCACCTGACCACGTTTGAGCCCGTCGGTGGAGTCCATGGCGATAGTGCGTACCGAGTTCTCACCCAGATGCTGGGCAACTTCGAGCACCAGGTTATTTTCACGGTCATCAATGGCCGGATTGCTAACCCGAAGGGCGTGATAAATCTCCGGCAGTTTGCCGGGCTCGAATTCGACGTCAATAACAGCGCCGATAACCTGTGTAATTTTACCTGTATTCTGACTCATGGAACTGTGTCCTCCTGCGGCACTAAGGCCTCTCTATATAGTTGTAAACTGATTATCCCTTAATGGATTCCGAACCGGAGATGATTTCCATCAACTCCGTGGTGATGGCGGCCTGACGCGCCCGATTGTACTGGAGGGTCAGTTTGCCGATCATCTCGGAAGCGTTTTTGGAAGCACTGTCCATGGCGGTCATACGGGCACCGTGCTCGCCTGCCACCGACTCCAGCATGGATTTGAAAAGTTGCACCTCAATATTTTTAGGCAGAATTTCAGCAAGAAGTTCGCCTACTGATGGCTCGTAGATGAACTCTACCGGATTCTCCGCCATGTCGCCCTTCTCTTCCGGCACCACCGGCAGCAATTGCTGGAAGGTAATATCCTGGCTCATTACCGTACGGAAGGAGTTGAACAACAGCACTACCTGGTCGTATTCACCAGCAATATAGCCGTCAATTACATCCTGGGCAAGAGTGGCGGCAATTTGATAGTTGGGCTTGGATATGATATTGGAAAAGTTTTTAAATACCGTAAGGCGGTTTTTGAAGTATTCGTATCCTTTGCGACCGACGGTCATCACGCTGATCTGCTCGTGATTATCACTGTTTGCCTTGATAAAGCGCTCACCGGCCTTACAGAGGTTGGTGTTGAAACCACCGCAAAGGCCACGATCGGAAGTGACAACGACCAGAAGGAGTTTATTCCCCTCACGTTTTTCAAGTAAAGGATGCAGATCACCTTCCAGGTTGCCGGCCAGTGCCTGCAGAACTTCACCCAGTTTCCTGGCGTAAGGTCTGGCAGCAACGACACTTTCCTGGGCACGGCGCAGTTTTGCCGCCGAGACCATTTTCATGGCCTTGGTGATCTGACGCGTATTTTTTACGGATACAATCCGCTTTTTTATGCTTTTAAGGCTCGCCATTGGTCAAACCGTCCTTGTTTAAGCGGTAAATTCCTTTTTGAACTGCTCCAGCGCACCAACCATGCGTTTCTTCAGGTCGTCGTCAATAGCTTTCTTGTCGCGCAGCTCCGTCAACATATCGGCCTGACGATTATCGAAGAAAGCATACAGTTCCGTCTCGTAACGTTTGAGTACTGCGACCGGGAGTTCATCCATGAAGCCATTGTTGGCGGAGAATATTATCAGAACCTGTTTTTCGTTGGCAATCGGGCGATACTGGGGCTGTTTAAGAACTTCAACCAGGCGCTCACCGCGGGCCAACTGCATCTGAGTCGCCTTATCCAGGTCGGAACCAAACTGGGCAAAGGCCGCCATCTCACGATACTGTGCCAGGTCAAGTCGCAGTGTACCGGCAACCTGCTTCATGGACTTGGTCTGGGCGGAACCACCGACGCGGGAAACGGAGAGGCCGACGTTGATCGCCGGGCGAACGCCGGAGAAGAACAGGTCGGACTCCAGATAGATCTGGCCGTCGGTGATGGAAATAACGTTGGTCGGAATGTAGGCGGAAACGTCACCGGCCTGGGTCTCGATGATCGGCAGAGCAGTCAGTGAACCGGCGCCGCATTCGTCGGACAACTTACAGGCGCGCTCCAGCAGGCGGCTGTGGAGATAGAAAACATCGCCCGGATAGGCTTCGCGTCCTGGCGGGCGGCGGAGCAGCAGGGAGAGCTGACGATAGGCAACGGCCTGCTTGGAAAGGTCATCATAGATGATCAGGGCGTGTTTCTTGTTGTCGCGGAAATACTCGCCCATGGTGACACCGGTATAAGGTGCGATGAACTGGAGCGGAGCAGACTCGGAAGCAGTGGCAGCAACAACGATGGTGTAATCCATGGCGCCATGCTCGGTCAGCTTGGAAACAACCTGGGCAACCGTGGAACGCTTCTGGCCGATAGCTACGTAGATACAAACCACGTCGCCACCCTTCTGGTTGATGATCGTGTCGATGGCAACAGCGGTCTTGCCGGTCTGACGGTCGCCGATGATCAGCTCGCGCTGACCGCGCCCGATCGGAACCATGGAGTCGATTGCCTTGAGGCCGGTGGCCATGGGCTGATGTACCGATTTACGGGCAACGATGCCCGGGGCCTTGATCTCCACCTTGCTGAAGCTGCTGGTGTTGATAGGACCCTTGCCATCAATAGGCTGCCCAATAGCATTAACAACGCGTCCGATCAGTGCGTCGCCAACAGGAACCTCGGTAATGCGGCCGGTACGCTTGACAGTGTCGCCTTCCTTGATCTCGGAGAATTCACCGAGAATAGCGGCACCGACGTTGTCCTCTTCAAGGTTGAGAACCATGCCGGAAACACCGCCCGGGAACTCAAGCAACTCGCCTGCCATCGCGCCAGCCAGGCCGTGAATGCGGGCAATACCGTCACCGATGGAGATGATCGTGCCGGTTTCCGACACCTCTACCTCCTTGCCATACTCCTTGATCTGTTTCCTGATGATCTCGCTGATCTCTTCGGCTTTGATTTCCATGGAAGCATTTACCCCTTCTGTAATATATCTTGAATACGTTTTAGCTGAGTTTTAACGCTGCTGTCAAAAGCAGTATCACCAATCTGGATGACAACGCCA
>JBGSQD010000308.1:0-6018 GCA_041738275.1 Geobacterales bacterium | reverse complement strand
AATTCTGCTCAGAAGTCCGGTTCTGCGCGTGCTGGATGTTACTTGATCTGTCCCCGTATCTCCCCGTCAGGGTAGCTATCGGTAATAACATTTACATAGACATCGCCGGATTTGATAAGCGCTACCAGTTCATTGATCGATTTTCCCTTAAAGTCGCCCTTCAGGTCATTAGCCGTTAAGCTCGCCTGCGAAATATTTCCGCGGACCTTGCCTTTCCTTTTGGGACCGTTGAAGATATTCGCCACCGGTTGACCGTTATTCCCGCTCTTGCCGAAATGGATGTTGGCGACGGTGGGGTTCTCGATATCCCTCACAACAAGCGTGTATCTCAAAACCTTACCATCGCTGCTCAAGGTGAACTTGGCCTCTCCCTTGGCCGGTGTATTCACACTCGGAACTTCATTATTTCCGGAAAGATCGGCCTTGAAACTCTTTTCACCGGCGAATACGGCCGATACGGTCAACATGGTAGCCAGTACTACAAACAACAACAATTGTAACTTTTTCATGTAGTTTCTCCTTTTACTTCAGTCAGGTGGTTGACAAATCCCGACCAGTTCACCTCTCCCTGGTCAAGCATGCTCCACTTCAAATTGCTACCGGATTGCAACAAGCCGAGGCGGAATTTATTTTTTTAAGTAATCAGATCGCCACTGACAGTCTGTACCTATATTCATAACTATTGACGCGGGCAGCGTCCATTCAGACTACATTGGAGATTTACTGCAGAGTTGATAAAGGCAACTAACGTGCCAGAGGCAGTATGTGGGCGCTACGAGTACAACTGGCTGATTAAACAACAAATATAGATATATGATGAAAATGGGTTGGGACGAATATGAAGACTGAACCCGTCAAGTTTGACACAACTGCCATATTTAGCGGGTCCAACAGATTGTTTTCCAGCCTGCCACAACATACTACTCAATTCACCCTTAGAATCAGACCGTTGAGTTCTGATTGGCGTCATGATTATGATGCTTGTGGGTACAGCCTGGAAATGTCACTTTTCCTGAAGTGGGTAGTGGATGGAACGATTTGCGCTGAACATCACGATACCCGTTCATTGACTCGCAGATGCATCGCAAAAGCGCGATTATTTATTCCGGAACAACTTGTTAATCACTACGACAATCACCACCAGTACTGCGAGTACAGCCCACATCCACATCTGTCCACCCATCCATCCGTCAGCTTGGTTCATCATAAAAAGCCTCTTAGGGTTAAATATTTTTACATGCGGTGACTATTTGGCCCGCAAGTACTGGTTCGGCCAAGGCGCATTCACGTTTAGTACCTTGGCGGCATGTAGCGGCCAGTAGGGGTCGCGCAGCATCTGCCTCCCCAGAAACACGACGTCAGCCTGGCCGGTTGCCACTATCTGCTCAGCCTGGGCCGGATCGGTGATGAGGCCGACCGCTCCGCTGGCAATCCCGGCCTCAGTTCGAATCCTGGCCGCAAAGGGGACCTGGAAACCTGGGCCAAAAGGAACCGGCTCATCCGGCACCGCAAACCCTGAAGAGCAGTCGATCAGGTCTACCCCGATCTCCTTCAGCTGCCGGGCCAGAAGCACTGACTGGTCAATATCCCAGCCCCCCTCCACCCAGTCCGTCGCCGAAATCCGGACAAAAAGCGGCAATTCCGCCGGCCACTCCTCACGCACTGCCCGTGCCACCCTCAAGGGGAAACGGAGCCGGTTTTCCAGACTGCCGCCGTAGTCATCCGTTCTTTGATTAACGAGCGGAGAAAGGAACTCATGGAGCAGGTAGCCGTGGGCCATATGAACCTCAACCACCTGGAAACCGGCTGCAAGCGCCCTGCGGGCTGCGACGCGGAACTGGGCCTCGATCTCGTCCAACTCGTCCAGTGTCAGGGCGCGAGGAACAGGATAACCCGCGTCAAAGTGGACTGCGCTGGGCGCAAGAGGCTGCCAGCCGCATGCCTCCAACCCCAGAGGGCCACCGCCGAGCCACGGCAGTGAGCATGAACCCTTGCGACCAGCATGGGCAAGCTGGATTCCTGCTACCGCACCCTGCTCTTTTATAAAGCGGGTGATCGGCACAAATGCCTCGGCATGGACGTCGCTCCAGATGCCGTTGTCGTCCGGGCTGATACGACCTTCAGGGCTTACCGCGGTTGCCTCAACCATAACCAGCCCCGCACCACCCACGGCACGGCTGCCGAGATGGACGAGATGCCAGTCAGTGGGAAAGCCGTCGCAACTCGAATACTGGCACATGGGGGAAACGAAAATCCGGTTGCGAAACGTAATGGACCGCAGGTTAAGGGGGGAAAAAAGTATGCTCACGGCTGTCTCCTTTAGAGTGTTAGAGCATTCGTTGTTCATTTGCCTGGTTCAGTCAGCTGCCTGTTGTTCTGCTTATGACGGAATTCCGACAGGTGCCGGTAAAGTACAACCCTTGCCCGGTTGAGGCCGCCGATCGGACGATGCTCAATCATGGAATGGGCCGGGGAGAATGATAAATCCTCAACCATCTCTTCACGCTCCTTGGTTCGGAAAGCCTGTGGTGCGATACGAATTGTGGCCACTTTGATAAATGGGGATTCCTTTTCACTCCATTCCACTCCGGCATCCTCAACCGGCATCCGGTCAGGATCATTTTGGAACTGAATCATGAAATCAAAACTTGCCTCATGCGCTGCCAGGTGATTTTCCATGTTTTCAGAGAGATAGTTGTCGGTAAGCACATGCGGCATTTGGCTTTTAAATTCAGACGTGGGGACTATTGAGTATTTTACACAGCGGTCCTGCCCATACAGATACGGAGTCGTACTCCAATAGCGGATATCCAGGGGACTGCTCTGGTTTTGCCGCGCCTTGCGCAGTTCGTTAATGACGTGGAAATTTCCAGACAAAACCAGACGGGTTACAAAGGCCAGAGGCGACCATTTTATGCTGTAATAGACAGCGTCATGAAATAGTTCCACCGTTCCTAACGGCATGGTCGGATAGCTTATCAGGATAAAATCCTGTGTCTCTTTCTCTTCATTTTGTGGTAGAAACCGCTCACCCTTAACACCCATGATTTTTATGGCAAAACCCCGGAGATCCTTGGCCTTGTCCGATTGGACCTCCCCGTTGGAACTGGAGATTCGAACCCAGGCGGGATAGGTCTGTGGAACCGCAAATATTCCTGTCTTGAGCTCGGCCGGGATATCCGGCTCCACAATGAATTCGGCTCGCAAGCTGGCCAGCGTTTTCGGGTGCGCGTCTCGTTTGGTTTGGCCTGCGGGATAATCTTCGGACATCTTTTTTTGCAGAATGGCTTCCATGCTATTTATACGGCGTTCTTCACCCGCAGGAACTTTTTCAAACCTGGTTATCTCCCCCGCTTTATCATCAAGAATCTGCATACTGGACCTCTCATCAGTGTTAATGTTAGTGATGGAGCCGGCACAGGCAGACATCATCAATGCCAATGCCAAGAGAATCACAGTGAGATTTTTCACACTGAGCTCCTTTTCCGGCCAATGAAATAATTGTCTTTCTTTTGACTGGTCGGTTCAGCTGCCTCATTAGTCAACTCTTACCGTGCTGTTCTTCAGCTTCCTTCTCCATCTTTTTTAAACGGGTGTAGTAATCAGCATACTCATTAAGATGGGCGAGTGCGATTTTGCCTGTTATTATGGGGTCGTTCCCTGTCACATCCGTTAACGGATCTATCAAGCCATGCTCTAACTCAACATCTAATCCTGCGCGGAATTGTTCCGGGTCCAAACGGCTCCAATCAATGCCCAGCTTGTTACCGATTTCACGTGCCTGCTCTGTTGTAAAATGCTGCTTGGCTGCCATTTTGCTTACCTCTCTAGTATTAAGAAATCATTGCAACTCACCTGTTTATAACAAAAGATAGTAAGGCAACTAACGTGCCAGAGAAGTTCAGCGGATTTCTTCAAGTGTAACTGTCTATTTGTAAGCGGGAAAATGGAGACAGGATGTACGGATTGAATTTGAGACGCAAAGGAATCCGTCATTATTAACATAACTGCCATATATGAAGGGCAGCTTTCAGCCGACCACATCTGGGTTAAAGCCAGCAGTGTCCGGCTACACCCAGTGACACTTTTTTTATAGAAATACGGCCAAGCAGCGCACCGCAACCAATAGCGAGACAGACAAGCAGTAACGGGTTATTCAGCATGTAATCTCCAATGGGAAGACAAACCCTCGGGTCGGACCATGACACTAGGGGGACTTCTTATGTCTTTCTCCGTTCATCGGTTGTGAAACGCAGCGGCGGCGCCGTTTGACATTAAGGTCACGCTTATTTCCCGGACGGAATTATTTTCTTAATACCACGCTCATAGTCATTGGTTATTGACTTCAGGTTACTCTTGACTTGACCGCGGGTATATGACTGATACAGGTACCACGCTCCAATAAGAGCCAATAAAAAAATAATGATACCGATTACACCTCCATGCTGGTTACGCAGTGGCCCGGCCGGATTTTTAGTTGTATTATCGCTGTTCATGGAAGTTCTCCTTGTGGCGTAATTTCACCATTGGTAGCCTGTCTATAGCCAGCCAGACCTCTGGGGGGTGGTAAGGTTAAGTCGAAAGATAGAGTGCGATCAAAGGGACCAGGTTGAACAAGATGACGCCGATTTTGTAGATAGAGAGACCTGCGTAATGTAAAGCGCCAAAGGTTTCAACCGAGAGCTTGAACCAGCGCGTATGCAGACGATACATCCAGTCATGTGCATAAACGAACACCCCGAACCAGATGAGCATCACCCCATAGTTGATCCCCAGACACCAAATCAGAACTTCCTTGATTTCACTCATAGTCATGGCATTACTCCCATTGATATCGAACGGTTGAGCTCAGCGGCTGGCCCCGGGAGCTCGCCCGTAAGGCCGCCACGCTTCCCGTCCGCTGAAGTGACCGGTTTATTTTTGTTTTTGCTCCGGTTTACGTGGATTAAGCTGAAAAAGTTTCTCAGCACGATATTTGGTCTGCAAAATAACTTCAGGGACACTGTTCTTGCTCAGCACGTCGACTATCCAGCCCAAACCAAATGGAATTGGCCCAGGATCAGTATATACGTGGTACAGCACCAGCGAAGCATTCTCACTCTTCTCCTCTATGCGCCAGTAACCGGCTGTATCCGTGATAGTCGCTTTCATTTTCAATTCAGGCCATTTCTGTAATTGCCACTCAAGAGTAGAGAATTGATTTCCAGGCGCCCTTTCAGAGATTTTGAGGCGGTATTTCTTTATGATCCCTAATGGCAAGGTCAAGGTATAGTTAAGAACAGCATCATTTCCTCTCTGTTCAACTATTTCGATGCGGGTGACGTTGGGCATGAATTCAGGGTATTTTTTATAATCCTTTAAGACCTTCAATACGTTATTTCTGGAAGCCTTGACAAGACCAACTGCCTCGAATGTCCTGCCTCTTTTCCCGGGGGCATTGATCTCGCGAACTATAATTTCTCCCTTGGCAACGAGTTTCTTTTCGTGTTCATCCAAAGAAATGAAATCAGCGGCATTCAACATCGTCGGGATTGACAGCATGCCGATAAAACATGCCACAACATATTGATTTTTCCATATTGTATTCATACTGTGCCCGGTTTATTCCATATCGGTATGGCCCGCGAGTTCTGAAGAATGGGCGATGATGCTGGCGCCTATCGGCATCAACGGCATGGGGAGAGCATTTCGGTTTGTGCTGATGAGAAGTATCTTCATAAGTTAAGGATCAGTATACAAACATGCGGTAATAAGTCAAAAATGTGTTTTTGCTCATCCCTCATCTCCAACGCGATCTGTCATATATGGCAGTTATGTTAAACATGACGGCTTCCGTGTTAGTTATCCAATCAATCCTCACTCCATATTTTAGTTTTCCGTATAAAAACAATACAATACAATATCATAACTAGCATGCCATCTCTGGCATGCTAGTTGCCTCTATATTTCAGATAGTACATTGGCACTGACGTGTATCAAGCAAGTCCACGCCAAGGGTAATAGGTTTCAACATCACAC
>JBGSQD010000292.1:0-6084 GCA_041738275.1 Geobacterales bacterium | reverse complement strand
ATCTGTTTGTTTTCTGGATCAACCCAGATCCAGCCGAGTCGGTTGACACGGCTGAGCAGGTCCTCCCGTCCTTGCTGACGCCAACGCTTCAAATCGTGATCAGAGGCATGCAGATGACCGCCAAAGTATTTGCAGCAACGGCCACAGCAGTCACAGCCGCCGGATTTCGGGACCTGCTGACTCCCGTTGCCCGGGAACAGCAGACGCAAGAGTGTCTTGTACATGTCCGTTTCTCCTCACCATAGAGGTACAGAGGCACATCAAAACAAGCAGCAATTTTAGTGGGATGGATTATTCAGGTCAATCAGGCGGATGGAGGGGCGCGGCTGTGGGTGGTGGAGCAGATCGGAATAACAGGGGGATGGAGCGGCGAAGGGGGGGCTAAACGATTCCCGGAGAGAGCGCACGCGAGCAGGGCGTCTTTGTCGAGACGGGCCTGAATGATCATCCGGCGGGTCTCTTTTATGCTGCAGCCGGCAGAGACCGGGCATTCGTAGGTGAAATTAGTGGTCTTGTCCGTGGAAAAGGAGATCGGTGAAATCAGCAGCAGTATGGTGATCAGGGACTTGGCCAGACGCCGGATCGGCGCTCGGCCCAGCAGCAGATGCAGCAGCAGACGCAGCATGATCGCAAGGCGTTCCGACAGGCATACCCGTTGGTCCGGCAACTTCCCCGCCTGTTTATTGACTTTGCTCAAGACGTGCATGGCAGGTATTCTGTCAGTGAAACATCTTGTACTGTGCGATATAGACGGCAATACCGCTGAAATAGCCAACCAGAGCCAGACCGCTGATTCGCTTGACATACCAGAAAAAGTGGATCTTCTCCAACCCCATGGCGGCCACGCCGGCTGCCGAACCGATGATCAGGATCGAACCGCCGGTTCCGGCGCAGTAGGCCATGAACTCCCACAGGAAACTGTCCGGCGGAAACAAAGTCATGCTGTACATCCCCATGGATGCCGCGACCAACGGTACGTTGTCCACAATGGCGCTGACCATGCCGATAATGGTGACAATAACGTCTTGACGTCCAACGGCTTTATCCAGCCAGCCGGCCAGTGACGTCAGGATATGGGTATGTTCCAGGGTGGCAACTGCCAGCAGTATGCCGATAAAAAAGACGATGGAGCTCATATCGATCTGCCGTAGCGCCCGGACAAGGGTCAGATGTTCCTTGACCTCATCATCCTTGGTGCTGTGAAGCAGTTCACCCACCAGCCAGAGTATGCCCAGACCGAACAGGATTCCCATGAACGGCGGCAGATGGGTCACGGTCTTGAATATGGGTACGGAAACCAGAATTCCCAGACCCATGCAGAACATCAGGTTCTGCTCAAAGGGGGTGGTTTGGTAGCGTTGTCCACATTCATCAGTTTTTGTCGGGCTGACGACCTCACGCCCCTTGAGCATCCAGCTGACAACCAGCAGCGGCACAATGAGATTGACCACAGACGCCAGGAATACTCCCTCCATAATAGCCAGGGTGGTGATTTGGCCGCCAATCCAAAGCATGGTGGTGGTAACGTCGCCTATCGGTGACCAGGCGCCGCCGGCATTGGCCGCTATCACGATCATCCCGGCAAAAAACAAGCGGTCGTCGTGCTTGTCCAGCAGCTTCTTCATCAGGGAAATCATGACTATGGTGGTGGTCAGGTTATCCAGCACCGCGCTGAGGAAAAAGGTCACGAAACCAACCAGCCACATCAGGGTTGAAAGCTTGGTGGTGCGGATGCGCGAGGTGATAACCTCGAAACCGTTATGGGCATCAACCACCTCGACAATCGTCATGGCGCCCATCAGAAAAAAGACGATTTGCGCGGTGGAGGCCAGTGACTCGTTAAGTTGATGACCAACCATGGCATGGTCACCGGTAAACAGCGCGTAGATCGTCCAGAGCAGACCGGCGCCAATCAGCGCCGAAGCGGATTTATTGACTTTCAGGGGATGTTCCAGGGCAATGGCCGCATAGGCGATGACAAAGATAACGACGAGCATGGTCAGCATGGTAATACCTCAGTCAATAAAAATTAAATCCGGATTCATCGTCTTTTTCTTCATCAAATCTGTCGAATCAAAAATATTACCGGTTATGGCTGCTTTTTAAAAAAACTGAATATAGCCATATTTCCGATAGTTCCGGGTTCATATTCAGAGTCGCTGTTATCGCGGGGAGGATCTCTCAAGGCATCACCGACAATCATGCCGCCGACAGCCCCATACAGAAGTGCCGCACCGCCGCCTGTAAGCAGAATATTCATCTCCGTGCCTATGCCGATCCCGGTAAAAAGTAGACCGGTTGCCAACCCGACGCTGCCCAGAACAATAGCGCCAAGTTTTTTATCCCCGGTTCTCTGCACAGCCCAGCCGCCAACAGCCCAGGACATCATCGAATACACGGCAAAGCCTCCCAGCCCCCAACGGGCAGAAAAACTGTCCATGTTCCCGGTCAGCGAAAGGGCCGATGGTATGACATTTGAGGTAAGGCTCAAGCCGGCACATGCTCCGAGGATTGTTGCGCCGACCGCACGGAGTTTGGTGCTCATGATGAACTTCAGGATACCTGCGTTGAAATTGCGAATAGCTTTAAGGATCATATTGCTCTTGCTCTCCATCATATGCGCCGGTGTTTGCATACCATATACTCCTTGGTTTGAATACTACTGATTTGAAAGTACGGTTGTCGTTCCAGACCGTCGCTTGTTTTTGTGCATCATTTCACCGAGTCATTTCTGATACCTCCGAGGTTTATTAAAAACCTCGGAGGTATTTTAATAATCAGTGAGATGAAGGAGGAACAACCAGCTTCCCAGGGTAACGGAGCGAGCCGACGAGGTCCTGAATCTCCTGGGGAGGTTCCGGAGTGAACTTGCCGACCACATACATGGTGATGAAGTTGAGAGCGGCGCCAACAGTGCCGATACCTTCCGGAGAGATGCCGAACCACCAGCCTTTGGGGTTATTAGTGGCTGGTGAACCCCATTTGAACCACCAGATGTAAGCGGCAACAAAGACGATCCCGACAAACATGCCTGCCAGAGCGCCTTCCTTGTTGGCCTTCTTGTTGAATATTCCCATGAGGATACAGGGGAAGAAGGAGGCGGCTGCCAGACCGAAAGCAAAGGCAACAACCTGTGCCACAAAGCCTGGCGGGTAGATACCGAACAGACCGGCGATGCAGACCGCGACACCGGCAGCGCCGCGAGCCCACCAGAGCTCTTCTGATTCACTCATGTCCGGTTTGACAATACCCTTCATCAGGTCATGGGAGATAGCAGCGGAGATGACCAGCAGCAGGCCTGCTGCGGTGGAGAGCGCGGCAGCGAGACCACCGGCGCCGATCAGGCCGACGACCCAGTTAGGAAGCTTGGCGATTTCCGGGTTAGCGAGAACCATGATGTCACGGTCGATCTTGACTTCGTTCTTGCTCTTCTCGTCCTTGACATCACCTTTGGCGATCGTCATGATGCCGTCGCCGTTTTTGTCCTTAAAGCCGACCAGACCGGTTTTTTCCCAGTTTTTGAACCAGGACGGTGCGGCTTCATACCTGACATTGTGAATCGATTTGATGAAGTTGGTGCGGGCGAAAACAGCGATCGCCGGAGCTGTGGTGTAGAGCAGAGCAATGAAGAAGAGCGCCCAACCGGCTGACGAACGGGCATCACGCATCTTGGGTACGGTGAAGAAGCGGATCAGAATGTGCGGCAGTCCGGCGGTGCCGATCATCAGCGACATGGTGATGAACCAGACATCGATACGGGGCCTAACACCGGAGGTGTAGTTGGCAAAGCCGAGATCTTTCTGGATGCCGTTAAGTACGTCCAGCAGGTACTTGCCCTGGGCAGCCGGGTCATTGAGCATTTCTGCGCCGGCGGGAGTGATAGTTGAGCCCATGCCGAGCTGCGGGATCGGGTTGCCGGTAAGCTGCATGGAGATGAAGATCGCCGGAATCAGGTAAGCGGTAATAAGTACGCAGTACTGGGCCACCTGGGTATAGGTGATACCTTTCATGCCGCCGAGGGTGGCATAGAAGAAGACCAGCGCCATGCCGATGATAACACCCATGTTGATGGAAACACCCATGAAACGGGAGAAAACGACGCCGACACCACGCATCTGCCCGGCCACGTAGGTGAAGGAGACGAAAATCGCGCAACAGAGGGCCAGAACGCGAACCGTGTTGGAATAATAGCGGTCAGCCATGAATTGGGGGATGGTAAACTTGCCGTATTTGCGAAGGTACGGCCCGAAGAGCATGGCCAGGAGCACATAGCCGCCGGTCCAGCCCATCAGGTAGAAGGAGCCGTCTCGTCCCATGAAGGAGATAAGACCGGCCATGGAGATGAAGGAGGCGGCCGACATCCAGTCGGCGCCGGTTGCCATACCGTTGAGAACCGGCGGAACTGATTGCTCGGCGGCGTAGAAGTCGCCGGTTGATTTTGCCCGGGTTGCATAGGCGATGTAGATGTACAGGGCAAAACTGAGGCCCGTCAAAATCCAGGTCCAGGTAAGAATGCTCATAGTGTGTCACCTCGTGATATTAGTGGTTTTGATCGCTGCATGGCGATCAGCCAAGGACTGTTACCCCTCATGCACATCATACTTTTTGTCCAGTCTGTTCATCATGGTCACGTAGGTGCCTATCAGAATAACAAAGACAATCATTGAGCCCTGATTGGCAAACCAGAATCCGAGCGGGAAACCACCGATCATATACTGATCGAGCTGATCAACGATCATGATGCCGCAGAAAAATGAAACGAAAAACCAGATGCCGAGGTGAACCGCAATAATTACCAGATTCTCTTTCCAGTAGGCCTGTAACTCTTTAGTTGCGTGAATTGACATATAACCTCCTCTTGTTTGTTTATTGATGCCCGTTGAACTGTTTTCCGCGAGAGTTTGATTCGGCTTTACCTCCTTTCCATTGTGGGGCTGCCAAACGTCCCCTGCCCATCTGTTTGGGCGGTTAGTGGTTATTGTTATTGAGTCGCCTCTTAGATAAAAACTGCTTCAACAAGCTTAAATACAGTCCATCAAGCATAGACTCGCGAATAGCCGAATTTCATCGACAACTGTTCGGCACCCTCGATAATTGAAGGGATCACCTCATCTTCCAATCGCCCCTGCAGCATGCGGAAAGAAGGGGCCAACACCGTCAGCGCACCGACCACTTTCCCTGCGTAATCACGCACTACCACAGCCACAGCGCAAATCCCGTCACCAAGCCCGTTAAAGTCAACCGCAACGCCCTTGCGTCGGATCTCTTCCAGTTCCTCTTCCAGTTCCTTGGGATTAGGGATGCCGCGTCTTTTGGCGTTGCGGCCAAAAATATCTATGGAACTGACGGATTTGATTACTTTTCCTGCGGCGTTGGTAAAGAAAGGGAAGCGCCTACCCACAAAATCAACGGTTTTTATCTGCTGGAAGGAGTCGACCATATCGAGGAAAAGTACTTCGTCATTGTTCATGACCGTGATGTAGACCGCTTCATCCAGTTTACGTGCCAGTTCCACCATGACCGGATGGGCCATCCTGATCAGGTTGTCGCTTTTCAGGATATGCTGCGCCATTTCAAAGGCCTGAAGACCGAGATGGAAAGTGCCACTTTCCGGGCTCTGCTCGACAAGCCCCTTGTCTTCAAGGGTGGCCAGCAGGCGAAAAGCCTTGTTGCGGCTTATTTCGAGTTTTTTAGCCAGGACCGGAACAGTTGGACTGGCACCGTCTTGAGCAAGGACCTCAAGCAGATCGATGGCCTTGATAACGGCTTGAACCGAATACAGACCTTTCTCTCTCATGATTGGTACTCCGATCGTATAGATTAACTACCTGTATCCATACAGCGCCAACATTCCCAGAACCCCATCCATTAAGTTCAATAAACCAGGAATTGAAAAATATCGGCTGCTGAACAATCTGTTATGTAAAGCAAACAAACATGAATTGCCTTACAGTTCAGGATGTACTTTGATTCTAATTTGTCTGGTTTGGATTATCCCGACCCTGGGAGTGTTCATAACATCTTTTCGACCCAGCGAAGATCTCTTCCGTACAGGTTGGTGGACGATCTTTCCTCACCGTGGCT
>JBGSQD010000282.1:0-3772 GCA_041738275.1 Geobacterales bacterium | reverse complement strand
GACATGCATTTCTGGATGGCATCGGTGATGGCCCCTTTCTGGGCATCGCCGACATTGCCTTTGACGATTTGCATCTGCCCCTTGTGTGAGCCCTTGCAGCGCCAGTCACCGTCGGTCTTCACAAACAATCGAACCTCGGCGACCGCCTGGGACTCGAAAATCTCCTCCTTGGTCAGTTCGTACCGCCAGTTCTCCGGACCGAGCACTTCATTGACGCTGTCAAAGACGTACTGTGGCCGGAAGCCGTACTTGATTTGACCGATCTGATTACCTCCTTTATCGATCATCTTGACTTCTTGAATTGCCTCGATGCCGAATGTACGCAAGCGTTCATTGATCGAATGGATCTGTTGTTGCAATGTTGCCATGGTGTTGCCTCCTTGTAAGTTTAAGGGGGAGCAAAACGACATGGCTCCGCCGGGAGCATGACGTAACAGCTCCCGATGGATGGGTGGGATGGAATGCAGTAAGAGAACGATAGGTTCAACTTTTCCGAGAACTCGCAGACAGAGCGCGGCTTCGGAAAGACAAATGAATAGCTATCGGTTCAACTGAAAAAAGAGAATGAAAGGGGGAACGAATCAAACGATTCGTTTTGAAGGTGAGCGTGCGTAACATTCCCGCGTCAAAAATAGACGTTCGCCTCTGCGATTAAACGTCTCTGACCGGTAAAGGCAACGCAGCTTTGTTAACTGGAGTTCAAGAACACGAAAAACGTGTTCAGTTAAGCCTTGGGAAAGGGTATCTCATTGAAAATGAGTCAGAAATATAAAATTATATAAACGACTATTTTGTAAAAGGCAAGCAAAACTGGGGTGTTCTCTCCTGCGATCAATCAGAGCCGGAAATCGCGGGTACCAGTGCACCATCAAAGGCGGTCCAGAGGCTTTGATATCGAGCTGATCATTGCAGTGCATGAAGCGTTGATCAGCCCGGTGTTTGTTTCGCCCATTTTGACAGTACCGCTCCGATTCATTTTATATACATCTTACTGGAAACAGAAAGAGGCCATAACACCAAACATTCCAGTTGTAATCCGGTCACAATAGAAAAGAACTCTTTGATTTTATGGATGTAAATACAATCAATGAATGCTGCTTTCTATCTAATACCCTATTAAATTGGCATGCCATTCATCATCGGTCAACTACACCAATAAAAGGTCATATATGACCATCGGCTTATATATGACCTTTTTTAAAATGCTGCTCATGCCAACCAATAAAAAGGTACGCAATTAAAATGTCCTGAAATCAAAACGATTGGTGACGTGCATTTGGAATAGAAAGTTGGCTTAAGATTTGAATCACCAGAGCCATGGATCATGGAGAGTTTGGTATTGGATCAACGTGAATCAACCGGGGTGAAAAGTGGCTTTTCCCGAGAGAGGTTTATTTTACCAGCATTTATAGACAAAATGAGATTCATCTCACATGTTTATTACTGGTCGGTCTGAAAGCAATCAAATCAACATGCGGGGAATTACAAATCATGGCAAAGAAAATGGAAATCTATAGTTGTGAAATCTATTGAAATAAGTGGAAATTCTTCGAAGGAGAGGGCGACCTTGTCTGCTGTGGAGCGCCGATGAAGTAGTCTTCAAGAGAATACCGTTGACGCGGCAAAAGAAAAGCATAATCCGGTAATCGAGAAGATAGAAGGCGGCTTCAAGATTAAGGTCGGCAGAGTGGCTCATCCTGTGGAAGAAAAACATTATATTGAGTGGATTGAAGCGATTACCAACGATGGCAAGGTATACCGGCAGGGCCAAAAAGTCGTTGACACTGGCGACACTTTCTATCTGCTGAACAGCTCTGGTCGATATTACCGTTCAAATGAACACTGCTGATGAAAAAGGTATGGGGAAATCGGTTGGCCAAGTTGTCATCAGCGAATCACCCTAAGGTGTTGTCTTTACACCCGCGCTCACCAGACTTCCGCAAGGATTGCATGGCTTCCATGTGCTCGAGTATTCAAGCTGCTCGCCCAAGGGAAAAGACGGGAGGATGGGTGCCTCCTGCATTGGCTGCTGGAGGGCTCTACGATCCAATGGGAAACAAGCATCATGGACTGCCATTGGGCGATGGTGGGTAACTTACCAGTCCTCTATGTGGATGCAACGGGAAATGCACATAATCCCGTATTGACACCAAGGCTTAAAATTGCCGATGTAAAAGATGATTCATGCTGGAGGAGACATCCACGCGGATACTCAGGCTCCTCTCGGTGGAGGATAAGCGCGAATCGTTTGTGGCGAAATCCCCTAACCATCATTGTTAGGCACTTATCGGGCAGTATCCAATTCGATGAGAAAACCATGCTAATTAAAACGGTTACGCTTGGTGACAATACTTCTGGTGGCGTTGTTTCTGTTAAACAGCACAACACAAATGAAGAGGGAATCCATGAAAATTGATACAGATATTTTTCGTGTCCAACCGGGAAAAAAGGTGCAACTCAGTCAATGGCAGACTCGAGTAAATCCCTATTACGAGTCGAAGGAACACTCTCAAGAAATCCTTGGCGAACAGGTCAAAGAGCTGAGTCTACTACAGAATTTGCTCTATGCGAGCAATCGCTATTCGGTCTTGTTGATTTTTCAGGCCATGGACGCTGCCGGTAAAGATGGTGCCATCAAGCATGTGATGTCCGGCGTCAATCCGCAAGGCTGCCAAGTCTTTAGTTTCAATCATCCCAGTGCTGAAGAGCTCGACCACGATTTCCTCTGGCGTAGCATGCAGCGATTACCGGAGCGTGGACGTATAGGTATCTTTAATCGTTCGTATTATGAGGAGGTGCTGATCGTTCGCGTCCATCCGGAAATTCTCCGAGCGCAGGGACTTCCGGAAGAGTCGCTTGACGAGAAATCGATCTGGAAGGAGCGGTTCCGTTCCATCGTTGACTTCGAGAAGCATCTCTATCGGAACGGCACCCGCATCCTCAAGTTTTACCTCCACCTTTCACAGGAAGAGCAACGCCAACGTTTTCTAGAGCGCATTGATACACCGGAGAAAAACTGGAAAATCAACCAGGGTGACCTTGAAGAGCGGCTGCTGTGGAAACAGTACATGAAAGCTTACGAATTCTGCCTGAGTGCAACCAGCACCAAACGCGGGCCTTGGTATGTCGTGCCGGCAGACGATAAGGCAAACACCCGGCTGTTCATTTCACGGGTCATTATCGAGATGTTGCAGGGACTCGAGATGAAGTACCCCGAGCCGACCAAGAAGCGTTTGAGGGAATTGCAAATGATTCGCAAACTGCTGGTAAAGTAACCCACGCAGGAGGTTCGAGCTATGAGCATGGCGACCTCTACAGCGTTCAATCAGGACACGTTGGATCAACTGTCAGTCGATACAATCAGAGCCGGTCAATAGAAAGGGAAAATTCATATGAATCAAGTGACCATTGGCAGCTATCTGGCCCAGCGCCTGGAAGAAGTGGGTGTTCGTGACTACTTCGCCATTCCCGGCGATTTCAATTTGTCTCTCTTGGATGAATTGCTTAAAAATCCTCGGTTAAAGATGATCAATTGCTGCAATGAACTCAATGCCGGATACGCGGCCGACGGGTACGCGAGGGAAAAAGGAGTAGCGGCCCTAGTGCTCACCTTCGGGGTGGGAGGCTTGAGCGCGGTGAATGCTGTTGCCGGGGCTTTTGCGGAAGATCTGCCCGTCATCGTCATTTCCGGAGGCCCTAATGTCAGATCCCTTATGGAAAACCGGGTCCTCCATCATACTCTGGCAGATCCCGAGGAAGGGGGCAAGTTCGT
>JBGSQD010000275.1:0-14347 GCA_041738275.1 Geobacterales bacterium | reverse complement strand
GGTAAACCAGGGTATTGATGTTGTACCCGATCATGTCAAGTGGAGATCGGCTATTTATTTTTGTTACCGCAGGGTTCACGTACTGGATGACCCCGGTACTGTTGATAAGGAATATTCCTTCATTTTCCTGTTCGATTACCGATGCCAGCAATCGGTACTGCTTTTCGACCTTTTCGCTTTCGATGGCTACACGAAGGCTGTTGATGCCGTAGGAAAGGTCGTCAGCCAGTTCGGACAACAGCTTGACTTCATCATCGTCGAATGCATATGTTTCGCCGGAAAAGATAACCAGTGCCCCGAATGGTTTGCCGCCGCTGATCAGCGGCAGGGATATGGACGAGTGGAAGCCGTGGCGGAGGGCGTTTTCCCGCCAAATTTCCCATTTAGGGTCATACTCGATGTACTGGACCACCACCGGTTTGCCGGTCTTGATGGCTGTCCCGGTAGGCCCCCGCCCATGATCCGTGTTTGACCAGCTCACATTCAGATTCTTCAGGTAACCTTGGGTATCTCCCCACTGGGCTACGGGCCGGATGGTCTTTTCGCCATCTTTTTCCGCAATGCCGACCCAGGCCACACGGTATCCACCAGTCTCGACAATCGTACGACAGATATTTTGCATAAGCTGCGTTTCATTGTCTGCCCGGATGAGTGTCTGGTGGCATTCACTGTATGCCTTGAGAGCCCGGTTGAGCCTGCTAAGAGCCTGCTCCCGGTGCTTGATGCTGGCTTCGCTCTTGCGTATCAAAAAATACAGAAGCCAGGACGAAACCAAAATAAAGATGATGTTATTGACTTCGAGTAATTGAACGGCGGGGTTTCTTTTAAACAGACTGGAGAAGATCTTTGCGGAGCTGAATATAAGCCAAATGCCGCCAATACATGCGTAAAATAAGACAATACTGAATGGACTGAGCTTTATTTTGGACTTACTCATGTTTTCTCATGTACCAAGCGTAATTAAGTGACACAAACAGTAGCATAAATATTTAAGATGCACAATTTAAACAACGACAATTCCGGCACTAAATTATAAACTTGGTGGCATAAGGTCAATAATTTTTGTAAACTGTGCACGGAAGGAAGCTTGGTATGCAGCGTGACAATATCTTTGCCAATATCCCGCAGGACCTGCCTGATGAGGTCATGGAAACCCTGGTTAACTCGGGAAATGTTCGCATTGAGCGGATCGTATCCAGCGGCCAGTCAACTCCTGAAGGTGAATGGTATGATCAGCAACAGGATGAATGGGTTTTACTGCTGACCGGCAGCGCCGGTTTGATTTTTGAGAATGAAGCCGGGGTGCTGACATTGACCGCTGGTGATTATGTGATGATCCCGGCCCGCTGCCGCCACCGGGTCGCATGGACTGATTTACGGGAAAAGACGGTCTGGCTGGCGGTACATGTTGAGAAATGATACTATAAGCAATTCTGTTGAAAGGAATATACTGATGAGAAGTTGCTGTCTGCTGCTGGTAGTTGCGGTTCTGTTGTTGTCCGGGGTGACGACTGTTGTTGCCGGCGATCTGTTTGTGGTTATAAACAGCGTGGAACTCAAGGCCATGATCGACCGTAATGAACCTGGTCTGATACTGGTGGATACCCGTTCTTACGGTGAGTATCAGGAAGCGCATATCAAAGGTGCGCTCAGCATTCCCTGGGCCAGTCTGGAGAAGGATCCCTCAACGCTGAATTTCCCCAAAGAGTCAAAACTCCTCTTTTATTGCACCGGCTCATCGTGAGGGAAGAGCACCCAGGCAGCGCGTGTCGCTGCTGCAAGAGGATTCAAAAACCTGTACGTGCTGAAAGAGGGGCTTCCGGCCTGGGAGGAAAAGGGCTTTGCCCTGTACGTCGGTCCTGAGTATGAGAGCAGGGTCAGGAACACCATCATCCCTGCCCGAGAGTTCAAGGCCATGATGGAAAAGATGCCGGGTACATTTGTGCTGGTGGATGTTCGTGAGCCTGATGAATATGCCGAGGGACACATCCCGGGAGCTGTCAACATCCCGGTAACGAACTTCGTTGCCGCGTCCCGGCTGGATAAGGGAAAAAAGGTTGTGATCTACTGTCAGTTCGGAGCACGCAGTTACACTGCCTACCGTAAGCTGAAGAAACTCTCTTTCCCGGATATTTGGCAGATCACCTTTGATGATTGGCAGGAAGCGGGATTACCGATTGAAAAATAACAATAGTAATTGTATGGACGCAACAAGTATGGCCGGCCGAAGCCACTGGGTCTTTGACCTGGACGGAACGTTGACCGTAGCTGTTCATGACTTTGCCGCTATCCGTCGCGAACTGTCCATCCCCGATGGTTCGGACATACTCGGCCACCTTGCCTCCCTGCCCGGGCACCACGCCCGTCCGCTACACCTCCGTCTGCAGGAGATTGAACTGGAGCTGTCCGCTGTGACCGAGGCTGCCAACGGTGCACTGGAGCTGGTGGAACACCTGCATTCCGTTGGCGCCAGCCTTGGGGTGCTGACGCGCAATACCCGTGAAAATGCACTGCGTACCCTGGATCTGATCGGTCTTGGCGGCTATTTCGCAGTGGACGATATACTCGGCCGTGATGAATCGCTTCCCAAGCCGGCACCTGACGGTATTCACCGGCTGGCTGACCGCTGGAATGCCGATCCTGCTGCCATGGTAATGGTCGGTGATTACCTTTATGACCTGCAGGCAGGGCGGGCGGCTGGAGCTCTGACGGTGCATGTCGATACGACTCGCAGTTTCCGCTGGCCGGAACTGGCCGATATCGGCGTGGGAACCTTGGGGGAGTTGCTGGTGTGCATCAGGAAGGATGCTGCTGAAATTGAACCGCTGAAACCTCACCTTCATGTGGCCTGTGCCGTTATCGAGCATAACGGCAAGGTTCTGGCTGCCCAGCGCAGCGAGACCATGAACCTGCCTCTCAAATGGGAATTTCCCGGCGGCAAGCTGGAAGCGGGCGAAACGCCCGAGCAATGTCTGGTCCGCGAACTGCGCGAGGAGCTGGCTATGGAGATCAATATCGGCCCGGCACTGCCGATTGTATCGCACAGCTATGAAACCTTCAGGGTGACGCTTCACCCCTTTGTCTGTTCACCACATGACGACATCATGACGCTGCATGAACATCGGGCAGTTGCCTGGATGGAGCCTGAACGCATGTTGGAACTGGACTGGGCAGAAGCCGATTTGCCGGTCATTGCGGATTATCTGGCCAGGCTGGCAGTCGAGCCCAAAGGGGCGCCGTACCCGTGATCGATACCGAACGTCCCTCTCAGGGACGGATCTATTTCTTCCTGATTCTGACCACCTTCTTCTGGGGTGGCAGTTTCCTGTTCAGCAAGATCGGCCTGCGCGAGATCCCGCCCCAGCTGTTTGTCTTCACCCGCTTTACTCTGGCAACCCTGATCATGCTGCTCGTTTTCTGGCGGCGACTGGGGGAGTTAAACCGGGATATCCTGAAGCGCGGTATAATAGTGGGAATGGCTTTGGGGCTGACCAACATCACCTTTGTCTTCGGTGTTCAGGGGACGAGCATCTCCAGGGCCGGGGTGCTGAACAACCTGTTCGTGCTGTTTATTCCGATCATCACCAAGGCGTTCTGGCGTGAACGGATCGGGCGGGTCAACATGGCAGGTATTGCCCTGGCCGTAGCAGGTATCTGGCTCCTGGCAACAGGAGGAGGCGTCGGCTTCAATAAAGGGGACCTGTTATCAACGATATGCGCACTCTTTATTGCCGGCCACATCATTACCGTTTCCAAGGTCCTGCGGGATGACGATGTCTACCTGATCTCCCTGGTTCAGTTCGCAACGGTGGCGGTCATGGCTGGCTTTGTCAGTCTGATGTTCCCCGTACCCCATGTTACGGTCTCTTCGACCGCCGTAATGACGGTTGTCTACTGCGCAGTCTTCCCCACGGTATTCTGCTTTACACTGCAGAACACATTTCAGCGCTATGTCACCTCAACACGGGCCGGGCTGGTCTACACCCTTGATCCGGTATGGAGTCTGGTGGCCGGTTTTTTTGTCCTGGGGGAGCGTCTGAATTCAAGGGAATGGCTGGGGTGCGGTCTGATCTTTCTTGCTGCGCTGTTTCCGCTGGCTGTTCGTTACCTGGCCGAATGCAGGCTGACAAACAAATACCTCAACAAAGAGCACACATAAGCGGCTTTATGGCTCAGGAAGGTGATTATTCGTCTGTGGCAATGTTATAAAATACGCTACGGCACCGCTGGAGTTAATCTTTGTAGTAGGCAATTGTTGGTCTTATTGCCAGCAGAACTGATGTCATAAGTATTGCCCAGACATATCGGATAACAAAATCATGGAGGTACGCGCCTGCAATCATGCCAAAAAGCAGAGCACTCCACTTCAGCAGCCCGATATCATACCAGCACCATATTTTAGTTCTCAGCAGTTTCATAGTATCACCCCATACCGATTATAACCGCATTGCAGCACATCAGATGCATTCATATTCAGACTTGGGATGGTCAGTCCGGATGGGTAGTCTTTTTTCGGGGGGTTACGAAATGACCGTAATCGGCATCAGATTTGAGGATATGATTGATAAGCCATTCTTTGAGAAATGTCATTATTTCCAGTGATATGGCTGTATTCCCCTGCCGATAGTCCCGTGAGATCTGCTGGAGTCGCTGAGTAAAATAGTTGTGCTCCTCAATATGCTGCTTTGTTTTCGGGTACGAGCTTTTCGACATCCAGAACTCTTCGGCAACAAAGTGATAACAGGCGTAGTCAAACAGTTCGTCCAGAATTGCTCCTGCTTTCTCCGCAGGGGCCCCAAGCACGAATTCATTATAGGATCGGTTCAGCAGATCAACCAGGTGTTTATGATGCTCGTCAAAAGGCTCCACGCCTATCAGAAAGCTGTCTGTCCACTCAACAATCGGCATAAAAACCTCACATGAAAATAGATTTTAATAATCATACGTATAAGCTGGATCTTGTCAAGTTAAAGCACGCGATTGCAACTCTATTCAAGGCAGCCTTTGCTGCCAAGACAATGGGTGCATTCCTGGGAAATTTGCGCTGCCCGATACCTAAACCGTGTTATTATCTGCCGGTCTGAAGGAGCATCGTCATGAACAGAAGCCCGATCATCGAGAAAATCAAGAAGCTGCTGGCCCTTGCCAACTCCAGCAATGAGCATGAGGCCGCCCTGGCTGCCGGTCACGCCCAAAGGTTGTTGTCAGAGCATAATCTTGCCATGGCCGATATCGAGGCGTCCCATAGACCTGATAAGGCCGACAGGGTGGAAACCGTTGTATCGAAGAGCCTGCCGAAATGGCTGCGTCACCTGAGCGCCGGCGTCAGCACCGCTTTCGACTGTCAGGCCATCCACCATCCCGCCACCGGCAAGTTGACCTTTATCGGCGTGGGTGCCGATGTGCAGATCGCCGCCTATACCTTTACCTACCTGGACCGAACCGTCAGAAAACTCTGCGCCGACTATATGAAGCGGCATGTTGTCAGCACGATGGCGAACCGCCACCGGGAGCTGATGCGCCAGTCCTATTACCTGGGGGCGGTCTCAACCATTAATGCCGGTTTGAAGGAGCAGAAGGTTCAGACCCCGATCACCACCGGCGCTCTGGTGCCGGTTAAGGAGGGATTGATCAGGCAGGCAATGAACGAGATCGGCAATATCAGGACGATTCACAGCCGCAGGAGCTACATCAATGCGGATGCCTACTCCAAAGGGCAGGCAGACGGCAGCCAGGTCGGTATCCACCACGGGATCACCGCCGCCAAGCCCAGGCAAAGCATTGACAGTTGACAGCGCTCTTTTATCTTGATTCAGCGATTCACAATCGCAAAGGCAATAACCGAATCCAGGGAAATTATTGGCACAATACGGATACAAAAAAACAGCCACGCAGGCATAACCTGAGTGGCTGTTTCTATGGGGTGACTAGCACCATGTAACATTTAAAGCGACCTGGATTGGGCATTGGCCAACAATATATGAGTTAGCGAGCCCGAAACCCCATTACTTGCAAATCATCTGCAATCGCACCTGTGGCAGTGCGCGTTACGGTCACTTACTGACATGGGTGACTTGAGTAGCAGATTTTTTGTCGTCTTTTTTGACCTTCTTGTCGGCCTTTTTTTCCTTCGCAGTTTTGGCCGGCTCTTTTTTTGTGGCCTTCTTGCTGTCCTGTCCTTTGCTCATGATTTTGGCTCCTGTCATTGAGGTTGTGCGAGCTCTTTATTTATTAATCATACCACACTTACCCCGTTCTTTTGGAAAGATATGGCAGTTCTTGATCTTTCCCCGCTTTTTGCCCAAAAGTTCTGTTGGTTTTTGGCATTATTGCCGATCTATTCATGGTTCCACTTTTGGGCCATGACACATTCTGTCATACAGCTGTGCTATATTGCCGCCATGACCACACTTCCTCTTGAACAACGCCTGGAAATCCTGGCCGACAGCGCCAAATATGATGTCTCCTGCTCTTCCGGCGGCAGCAATCGCGCCGGAAGGCCGGGCGCTCTCGGCAGCACGACCGCCAGCGGAATCTGCCACACCTGGACCGCCGACGGCCGCTGCATCTCGCTGCTGAAAATTCTCCTTACCACTGCCTGCATCTACGATTGCGCCTACTGTCTCAACCGCCGCTCCAACGACATCCCCCGGGCTGCCTTCACGCCGGATGAGATTGTGGCGCTGACGATGAACTTCTACCGCCGCAATTATATCGAAGGGCTGTTCCTCAGTACCGGTGTGATCCGCTCCGCTGATTACACCATGGAACAAGTGATCGCCGTGGCACGACGTCTGCGCGAGGTGGAACGTTTCAACGGCTATATTCATCTCAAGCTGGTGCCGGGGGCCGATCCCCTGTTGATCGCAATAGCCGGGCGCTATGCCGACCGGGTCAGCATCAACATCGAACTTCCCAGCCGCAGGAGCCTGGAGCTGCTGGCTCCGGACAAGCCGCGCGAAGCGGTCATTAACCCGATGCGCCAGGTCAGCGGCCTGATCGTGGCAGCCAGGGAAGCCCGCAAGGAATCGCGCAAGGCGCCCCGTTTTGCCCCTGGTGGACAAAGCACCCAGCTGATCGTCGGGGCCACGCCGGAGAGCGACCGTGAGATAATGATGTTGACCGAGGGTCTGTACAAGCGGCTGGAGTTGAAGCGGGTCTACTATTCGGCTTTTGTTCCGGTGTCCAGCGACAGCCGCCTGCCGACACTCCCGACGCCGCCGCTGCTGCGGGAACATCGCCTCTATCAGGCCGACTGGCTGCTGCGCTTTTACGGCTTTGCCGCCCATGAACTGCTGGACGAAGCGCGATCCAATCTGGATATGCGCCTTGACCCCAAGAGCGACTGGGCCCTGAGGCATCTGGAGCTGTTTCCGGTGGAGGTTAATTCTGCTGATTATGAAGTTCTGCTGCGGGTGCCGGGGATCGGAGTACGCTCGGCCCAGCGCATTGTTCAGGCCAGGCGCGGCACCCGCCTGGGTGAGGTTGAGTTGAAAAAACTGGGGGTGGTGCTCCGGCGCGCCCGCTATTTTCTGACCGCTGCTGGCCGCTATCTGGGTGGCATCAGGCTGGATGGCCCGCGTCTGGTGGAGCGGTTGCTGGCGCCTCCAAGGCGACCGGCGCGGCTGGACCAGCTGGAACTGTTTGCAGCCATGCCGGATGCTTCGGCGCTGACGGGAGAGTTGTGATGACGACGTGTCGCTACGACGGCAGCTTCGAGGGTTTTCTCTGCGCAGTGGCTGACTGTCTGGAGCGAGGTGACACAAAACCGGGCTTCGTGAGCGATGGCGCTGACCACGTCGTCGGCCTCTTTGACGGAGGTCTCCGGGAAGTGCCGACCGTGCGGGATACGGCGCTGCAGTTCCGGAACCGGTTTGTCGAGACGGTGTCGCGCGAGGCGTTCGCTACGGCGCGCTATGCCTTTCACAGTCAGCAGGAGGGGATTGAGCAGATGGTATGGCGCTATCTCTTGCTGGGACTGGAAGCGGGGCAGCGGCTGGCCGGGATGCTGGCAATGGACCCGGTCTTTTCGGTCAACCGAATTGCACGGAAGGTTTCGTACGAGGCGCACAAATACAAAGGGTTTGTGCGCTTTAGTGACGTTGAATCCGGATTTCTGTACGCCCGGATCGAACCAAAGGCCGACATCCTTGCCTTGATAGCACCGCATTTTGTCGCGCGGGTCGGCGATCGTCCCTGGATGATCCATGACCTCGGTCGCCATCAGGCGGCACTGTATGATCTCGGATCATGGCGGTTGATCAGGGATATCGAACTGACCGCAGAACCACATCTCACCGCGGCCGAGCAAGATTATGCCGCCCTGTGGCAGCGCTATTTCCAGCGCCACGCCATTGCCGAACGCCATAATCCGGGCCTGCAGCAGAAGCATGTGCCGCTACGCTATCGAAAGCACCTGACAGAATTTACCGGCCCGTAGAAGACCACTCTCCAAATGCCTGTTCGAAAATGGTATCTGCCTGCATGCTTCACTCCGCCAACGCCCGATAAAAAACCGATGTTGAATTTATGCATCAAATAGGTTATAAAGCCACTTCGATTCGGATTCACCAGCATGGAGAGGTGTCCGAGTGGTCGATGGTGCCTGACTCGAAATCAGGTGTACGGCAACGTACCTAGGGTTCGAATCCCTACCTCTCCGCCACAAAAACAATGGGTTACAGCGATGAGCTGTGACCCTTTTGTTTTTCATAAATGTCATAGGGTACACATAGGGTACACCAGCGAGAAAGAAAACCTCATACAAATCCATAATACAAGATGACACGCTATATCCCTTCCATCTTTATTTTTACGTTTCTGAATAGCTCGGATCTCGAAAGATCGGTTTGCGGCTTTTTGCAAATCGCTCTTGAGAGACCGAACCGTAAGGAAGCTTTTCAATCTCTGGCATACCATTTGCGAATCTTTCCTAATCACTGATTCAACGCCCTAACTCAGCTAAAGCAAACCAGAACAAACCAGCGAGATTAAACGAACGTGAGATTGAACCGGCGTGAGATTGAACAGACGTATAAACTCTGGAGCCTGAAGGCAGGATTTCTGAACTATGCTTGATGGGTTATAATGGCGGGATCTGTTTCATGATTAATCTGGTCTTTACAAAAGTCCTCTTTCCACAAAGCTGAGATATTCACCGTCCCCGACGATAATATGATCCAGTATTTTTATCCCCATGATTTCTCCTGCCTCCTTCAATCTCCTGGTAATTGCAATATCCTCGCTACTTGGGGTTGGATCGCCGGTAGGATGCTGATGCACCAGAATTATTGCTGCTGCATTCGACAGGCATGCTGTCATAAATACAGACCTGGGATGGACAATTGACTGATTGAGGCTTCCAATGCTTACTATGTCCATTGCGATTATCCTGTTTTTGCCGTCGAGATGCAGGGTGATGAAATGTTCCTTGGTCTCCTTCATCAAAAACTGAAAAGTATCTGAAACTTGGGAGGGTGCTGTGAACCTGGTCCCGGTTTTCAGATAATTGGCAATGTCCTCCTTGACGACAAGGGTTTCATACACTGCTTTGATCTGCTTGAATTTGATGGTTCTTGGTTTGTCTGTTACTTCCTCTGTTCCGAATAATGTCTCGATAGTCATGATTTTATCCTTTTGAATTAGAATAACCAGGCTTTATGGGCCTGGCCTTTGTGAGTTTGATGTTGTAATTGTCGTTTGCTGTGACACTGTGACCCTGTGACATTTAAATATTACAGGTAGGCAGATAGTCGCTTTATCAGGGTTTCCGGCTTCATCAGATGCCAGTTCCTGCTGACGGATTCTTTGAGCTGGTATTCCTGCATAAAGACGGTGCCGATAATATCTCCGTCCAGGCAGTCAACCTCGTCCAGGCCAACATACCCAATCTGGTTGTTGGTAATCAGGATCAGCAAGCTGTTGCCGTTCCGGTAGATTTGAATGGTGTCTGAATACCCTGCCGATAATGGGATTATCAGATTAATGTATTCCAGTATCAGCCCTGGATTTTGGAGATTGTGACTACCGGTTTCCTCTGGAGTCATTTTGCGTATAGGTGGAAAGATCCGTTTCATTGGCGCACCTCCTCGATACAATGATGGCAGTAACTTTTGTCGTGGTGGCATTCGGCGTCATCCTCAAGAATGATGTCGAAGCATGATTCGCAAAGCAGTAGTGTGATTTCGAAGTCATAGAGTGTGGTGGCTAACATGGTGTTGGCTCCTTGAATGAGAAAAGGGGACCCGTTGACGGAATCCCCTTTGTTGCTGGTTATTGTGTTGTAGGTTAAGGTTTAATCAAACGGTGGCAAGACAGTTCCTTTCAGATACCCCAATCGTTTATCCTCGGGAAACTTCTCAATCGCATAGCGCAGCATTGTTCGTGGCATCTGCCGATAATGGGCATTGAGAAATGTTTCTTCACGGAGCAGATCACGCTTGCCAACTTCACGAAGCATCCACCCGACCGCCTTGTGAATCAGATTTTCCCTGTCAGGCAGCAGTACTTCGGCAATACGAAGAGTCTCATCAAACATGTTGCGCTTGATAAAATGGAAGGTGGCCATAATAGCAATTCTCCTCTCCCAGATACTTGGAGATTGAGTCAACCGGTAAAGAAGATCCTTGTCCTTGTCGATCAGAAAAGCACCAACGATGTGCTCTGCTGAGGAATCGACCAGATCCCAGTTGTTGATATACGGCGTGTTCTTCAAGTATAGCCGGTGAATATCCAGCTTTAATGTCTCGTTTGCCGCAGAAAACTTTCGCACAAGAATCAACAGAGCAAACAACCGGTCCTCGTGAAATTCGCTGTGGAGTAACAACTCTGCCTGTTCAAGGGAAATGTCCTTATACGCTTGAGAGAGCTTCCGGAGTACCGGCACACGAATACCTCTGAACAGATCGCCTTCACCATACTGGCCGGGACCTGTTTTAAAGAACTTCTGGAGAAATAGCCCGTCTTCTGAGTTCGAGAGGCTGACCATTTTGTTTTGTATTTCGCGGATCATCAGGTGAGTCCTCCTGGTATGGACTTACGAGCGTGTGAGCCACCAATGCCATGATGAATACCTACCTCATGACCGTCCTGCTGGCCTTTGGTATAGGCATGAGAATTGATGTAGCTGCGCCTGCTCCTGACAGTTCTGGTTGGCCCCATGTCCGACATAGCCTTTTTGATCAGACCTTCCTTGATCGGCACAAGAGCACCTGGAGTAATAGGTGTCTTGATCTTCTGCTCTCTCAAGCGTCCGGTAATGGTTGAAACAGCTCCCAGGTAGTATGACTGTCGCATCAGTTCTCGCTGACGGTTAGGTGTCCTGTCGTTGACATTATGCTTGATGTAGCTGGAACAAAGCTTCCTGACGGTCTTGTCCAAGTAGGCAAAGGTGTATGCGGCAATCTGAACATCTGCACCAACACCGATAAAGGTCATCTTGCCAAGAGCTGGATGATGGATTGCCTGACAATCGAATGCAGTACAGACACCGGCTGATAGATAGCGTATCCATTTAGGCAGGGTTTTGGATACGGTTGCTTCCACCTTGTCTGCCGATTGCGGTTTGTTATCCGGTTCGATATCAGCCATTGCCAGATTATGCTCTGACAGCAGCCTCTGTGCATGTGACGCTGCCAAAGCTGCCTCATGTTCGTTACTGGAATTTGCCAGTGCCAACAGTTTTCTGATTTTGTCGATAATCTTTTCCATCGTGTTTCTCCTTTTTGGATAGTAGCACGGCTAAAACCATGCGTGTAGTGTGATTGATTACATCGTCGTTCCGAATTCACTGCTGGTAATCAGACCAGATAATCTCTCAACCTTCTGACTATCGCTGCTGGTGTTGATGATTCCCACTTTTGACCGAGGACTTCTTTGATTTCATGGGGTGTATGCAGGAAAACAGAATTGATGGGATCGGGCTCAGGTGCCATGAAACAATGCAATCCGATGTAACTATTCGCCCTGTTAATAGTGAGCACATAAATTCCGAGTCCTTCTGTGAAAATGAAGATGGTGTCTGTTGTTTTCCCCTGTAGATGGTAGTTGTTGCAATTGTGACTAAATACGAGGGAGATTATCTGTAATCCGGAGTCAATGTTTCCTTGATAAGTGAACAGTTTGATCGATGGTGATATCTGAATCATGGTGTTGTCTCCTTAAATGAGTAAAGGGACATTGGCCGGTAAGCCGTTGTCCCTTTCTTGATATGGTATGCGGTTGTATGAAGTGATTATGACTGCTCTGTCCGTAGCCGATTACCACCGGCAACAGCATTAAGCCTTGCAACAAGCTCCGGTTTCAGGAATTCCAGATGCAAATTGCCATTAAGACAACACTTGAACTTGAAATAGTCCGTCTGGCCGCTTCCGTCCGGACTATCGGTAATGGCATCATATAAAGGGCCGTGATAACTTTTAACCGGAACTTTGCCGTCAATCATCGCAAAGACATTATCCAAAGCGGTGATATATTTATCCCGATGATAATTGACTCTGAACTTGCCTCTGCTCCAGCCCTTTTCTACCGACCAGGTAAGTATCACTCTTTTACCCAGCTCAAACTCAGTGTTGGTCTTGAATCTACTCTGTGGTGGCCGCAAATATTCAAACACTTCATGGACGGCTTCTTCCAGATACACATTGACATTGGCTGCTGACGTCTCAAACAGCGCCAGTACATTCTCCTCAGTCAGCTCTGGCAATTCTCCCTTGTCAATCTGGGCATCAAGCTCTGTCCTTCTCCGGATTGAAAGCAAACGTCGCAGCTCCATCCGTTTTACAATCTGTGACCAGGCATCTTTCTTGATCTTGGAATTAATCTCATCGCTGGCTTTTTTACCGACCTCGGAACAATTGTGGTCATTGACATTGAAACGATAGCCGGGGCCATCAAGGAACATTGCTCGAAGAGAATTCTGTGCAGATTCGAGCATCACATATGCCTCTTCCACTTTCTGAGTTGCCTGCCGGTATGTGCCGATCATGGCGGCAAGTGTTTCGCGTTTTGCTATATCGGTTGTAAATGTGCTCATGGTGTTATCCTCCGTAATCTATTGGTATCGACATCAATGGTGTGATCGTTTGTTTCCAGAATTGCCCAGAGACGGCGCATGATGTAATGGAGATCCTGTGCGTCAGATGCACCAACTTCATACTCAATGATAGTGCCGGTGACTGTTTCCAGACTTCTGATGGCTCCGGCAACAGCCAGCAATACTTTACGATCTATGGTTCCTTCCGGTGAATGTTGTAAGCTCATGACATCTCTCCTTTAAAGCTGGCCTCGTAGATTTCCCACGCCTTACAGGCATGTTTGTGATAGCAGTGGTCGCCTTCAATCATTGCATCAGGGCAATCAGGACAGGGTTTGTAGCCGTCCCAAGCTATGCCGGTCTGATTCAGGCCAAACGGCAAATGTGTGATTGAGTGAGCCACCAGCTCTTTCCAGTTCAGGTGCTGCATCTGCTTTCTGACGATGAAGAAAATCTCCCGTAGCTCATGATTGGTGACGGTTTCAAGATCCACTTCATCAGCGATGGCTTTAAACAGGTCGTTGTTGGAAAAGCTGAAGGCCGGGATATCGGTATTGATTCCAATTTCATTGGCCCTTGGGTGGGTGATAAGCATGATGGTCTCCTTTAAATGCAGAAGGGGCCGCCAGTGATGGCAAGCCCCTTTCTGCGTTGATTATGTTGTTATTGAATCAGAACAGCTCTAACTGTGATTTTGCAATGTGTACCTGGAACTCAATAGACTCCGGCACTACTCCCAGAGCATATCTATCAACCCCGATTCTGATTAGTAAACCTGCTTGTTCAAGCTTCCTGACTCTCGTGGCAGATATTCCAATACCATTATTGGGGTGAAGTTCATCGTGGCACATCGTGTAGTAGTTCTTCAGTTTGACTGGCCTGAAGAGTGTTGCTCCTGATTGGAGCGCCGAGAGCACTCTAGGCCATGCATTATCATCACACCGAGCATTTATTGATGCGGTGCTTTCTCCTACTTCGGGTTGCATAAATCCTCCTATAGTTTGCGTAATAGCTGTGTTTCAGTATTCGTCCATACAGTCCAGGCAGTAGAGATAGCCGTCCACACATCCCCACGGATACGGTTCAGGTTCCTGGCACTCTGGTAGTAATTTTCCACATTGATGACAGTACATAATTCCTCCTATTCGATGGCGATTGCGGAAGTGAGATCCACTTGGTTTAATCTGAGAACGAATGTGTCACCGTTGGTGAATTGGAAGTCTGCACAGTAGAATTTTTTCAACTCTCTGGGTGACAGGCTGGAAATGACTTCACTCCCACCACGGAGGCAGTGCTTCTCGGTATCGGTAAGAC
>JBGSQD010000193.1:0-3935 GCA_041738275.1 Geobacterales bacterium | reverse complement strand
CGGTATGAGCGGGCAGGCTTTGCTCATTTACCAAGATCCGATGTTGCTCCGTATTCATGTCTTTAATGGCATGCCCACCCACCTGCAGATCTGCGGAAGATGCGTCCAGTTCCTGCACGTTGATGCTTACCGGCGCGGAGTCATCCAGCCTGATCTTGTCGATCACCCAGATCTGGGCCTTCTTGATCCCGAGATGAAGCCGGATACGGTGGTCGGAACTCAGGAACTTGTTGGAAAGATCAACTATCATTGTCTTCAGGTCACCCATTGGCATGCCGAACGACTTGACCTTGACCCAGTTGCCGTTTTCATCCACGACTTCCACGTAAGGCTGGATGGTTAAGGTTGAGAGATAAATCTTGGAGTTGATGATCTGCCAGGCGTCGATCACCAGTTTCGCGTTTTCCGGATGCTGTATCGTGCCGAAATCAAGGGTGTAGTAATTATCCGGATCATCCGCGGTCATTGGAGCCGGGTTGTCGTCCACATTCTGTAGCGTTGCCAGGACGTTGTTGCCAAGCTTGTCGGTTGCTGTGACCGGTGAAACCGGATCCTTGAGGGTGTAGATCTTGAACGGGTCCACATAGCCGTAGTAATAGGTGTTTTCCGCGCCAGTTGATGCGATCTGGTACCCTTGGGGGTAATCTACGGCCAGAAGTTTTGCCTCATCCAGCAGGGTTGCCTCGATCAGTGATTCCCAGATCTTTACCCGGTACTGATTGCCAGCATCCGGGACAAGCGATCCTAGGGTAATATATGACGGCTGATAGAGCGTGACGTTCCGCGCACCCTTTTTGATCTGTGATATTGCCGGTCCCTGCAGGTCGGTCTCATAGCTGTAACCGGTGCCATCCCAGGAATAGACCAGCGGACAACTACTGGAACAGCTGTTGTCGCAACTGCAATCCCAGGTATACATATCAGTGAACGAGCCGTTTGCCGAATATGAGGATTCCATGGCCGTATGCACCGCGTCCCGTGCCTTGACACGCCAGTACCAGGTGCTTGCAGCAAGGGAAGGTGTGGTCCAGTTTGTAGCAGATTGCCAGCCTGGCTGCTGAAGATTGACACTGTTGAAGCTGCTGACAGTGTCCAGTTGCAGGTAATATTCCACTGCGTGGCCATCAGGTGCGGTTACCGCATTCCACTGCAGGTTGTGGGTGTAAGCAGTGGTACAGGCGGTGTTTCCGTTGCCCTGTACTATCAATGTCGGTGCGATCGGCGGCAGTGGAGCGGATGATATGCTGAAGCTGTTGCTTGCTGATGGGTTGGACACCGCAGAGGTATGCACACTGTCACGGGCCTTGACGCGCCAATACCAGGTGCCGGGCGAAACGGGTTGCGTCCAGCTTACAGCTGACTGCCATGCAGACTGGTAGGCAATGGTCGCGAAATCCGCAACGCTGCTCACCTCCACATAATACTCCATTGGATCGCTATCAGTCGGAGTAACCGCGTTCCACCGGAAGGTCACGTTTACGTCCTGACTGCTGTTGTAATTGGCCTGTGCAACCAGCGTCGGCGCTACTGGTACGGCATAAGCTATCCCAAAGCTGCCGGTAATCGAAGGGTTGGACACTGCAGTGGTATGCACGCTGTCACGTGACTTCACCCGCCAGTACCAGCTTCCGGTCGGGATGACCTGCGCCCAGCTTGTGCCTGCCTGCCAATCGGAGGTGTAACTGACCGGAGAGAAGCTTGAATTGACGCTGACCTCGACAAGGTACTGGCATGTATCGCCGTCCGGCGAGGTTACCGGGTTCCAGTTAAAGGTTATGCTCTTGTTGGTTCCGCTGGTATACGAGGTTGCCGGTTGCGCGACAAGGGTTGGCGCCGAAGGCGGAGTAAGGGTAATGCTGAAGCTGCCGGCTGAGGACGGAGCCGATATTGCCGTGGTGTGGACACTGTCTCTGGTTGTCACCCGCCATTTCCATGTTCCGATGGGAATGCTCTGGGTCCAGCTGGTGGAGGCTATCCAACCCGAATCATAACTGATAGTAGTGAAGTTGGCGGCGCTGGTGCTTACTTCAACCCGGTACTGGACCGCGTCCACATCGGTTGGTGTAACCATACTCCAGTTGAAGGTTTTGCTGATTGCCCCGCCGCTGCTGTTGGAACTTGTCTGGGCAGTCAAGGTCGGGGCGACAGGCGCTAAATAGCTGATGATGAAGGTGTCGCTGGTTGACGGGACTGATTGAGCTGATGTTGCTATACTATCACGTGCGGTTACCCGCCAGTACCAGGTGCCTAACGGCAGAGGCTGTATCCAGCTGGTTGCTGAAATCCAGCCGGAATTGTAACTGATGGCCGCAAAGTCCGAAGTGTTGCTTGCCTCAACGTAGTACTGGGTTGTGGCGCCGCTGGGGCACGATACCGCACTCCATTGCAAGGTAATGTACCTGTTGCCGCCACTGCTGATCGAATCGGCTTGGGCTGACAGTGCCGGTGCAGGCGGCGGGGTGGTAACCGCCCAAGGGGTTACCGTGTTCCAGCTCTGGTTGGTGTCTGAGCCGGTATTGCCTTCATGACAATTTACGCGGAAATCACCGACCCCACCATCATACCCGTCACCGTAGTAACTCCCCGGAATATGACCGCTGCCGCCCCCATCATCCCCCCAACCCTCTCCTGATATTACCGGCGCGGCATTAAGACTTTTCTGGCCTTTGTGCACACTGTCCAGGCAGTTGGTCACCATCAGGCGCGGCAAGATCGAGCCGTTATGCGCAGAATGGCATTTAGAACAGGAAAAATTGTGTTTTATCGTTCCGTTGGCGGTTTTCCATCCTTTGACAGATTCGTGAATTCTGTCCTTGCTTTTCCATGTGTGGGTGACACCGTTGGTCAGGCTGTTCTTGGGATGACAGCCAAGACATAAACCGGACGACTGCTCCACCGATTGGGTCATCCCTGCGACAGGGGTTCTGATATTCGAGCCAAAGGTGTTCTGGTCGATGTGGTAGAGGATTTGCCCGGATAACTCCGTCCGCCACGAGTTAGCAACCGGGGCGGCATCCTCTTTGTAAGGTGAGGTGATCCAGGTGCCCTTCAAGAGCGGCACACTGTATTGCGGATCAGCCAGGCTCGCGCCGTGTGGATCGTGGCATGGGGTACAAAGACCATCGATAGTTGCCATTGGCGAGACAGAAAGCGTTGAAGAGGCCCCGAAATGCCCACCGGCATTCTTGCTTGAATTTTTGTATGGGTAACGCACCTGAGGTCCGGCGGTACCTGGCGCCAGGTAAGGAGAATCCCAGTAGCCGATGATCGCCTGATTGGCTCCATAAGTAGAACTGTATCCCCAAGGCGTGGTGTAGCCCCGGAATGCCAACCCCTGTTTCGGAGTCGAACTGAGATGGCAGTCGATACAGAGACTGGCGCCCGGGTTACGGATATTCTTGTTCGCCGCAGACCCGTCCGATGTGGGTCTATAGGTTGACGAATAGCCACCGAAACCGCGTTGGGTGTTCTTGAGGATACCCCCTCTGTTGCGGCCGGTGGCACTGGAGTAACGACTGGTGATCCCGCTTATCGCCGAACCGTGGGAGTTGTGGCAGTCATAGCATTGCACGGCAATTACACCGCTGGTGTTGGTTATGGCGGCGTCAACGCCATTCGTAGTGTCCCAGCCGCGCTGGTTACCGCCGGCATTGCCATGGGCGGACAGTGCCTTGGCAATATTTTTTTTGGCCGCGTTTGTTACAGAAGCGTATTTGCCCCAGGTAGTTGTCCCGCTCTGAGAGTAGCGTGCCGCAACGCTGCTGCCGTCCCAGGCATACTGTTTCGGGGTCTTGCCGTCGCCGAAGGGTGTGGCATTGTTATTCTGGTCGCTATGGCAACCCAGGCAGTGGTTGCTGATCTTCTGGATCTGCGCCCGTGTGCCGTTGGCGGTGTAGGCGATGAAGTATTTCGCGGCGTTCCTGGGCCGCGCAGCG
>JBGSQD010000192.1:0-11678 GCA_041738275.1 Geobacterales bacterium | reverse complement strand
TGACAGATGGTGTCAGAACCGAGGTCACGGGTGGAACCCTGCAGCCGGGGATGCTGGTGGTAACAGACATGGCTGAGATCGGCAAATGACAATGGGAAAACCGACCTCAGTTTCCAGCAGTCCCCTGATCGAGCTCAAGGGTGTCTTCAAAACCTACGGCAGGGGAACCGCTGCCATGCAGGCTCTTCGTGGCGTTGATCTGCGCATTGAAGCTGGTGAGTTCGTGGCTGTCATGGGACCATCCGGTTCCGGCAAGAGTACCTGCATGAATATCCTGGGTTGTCTTGATACCCCCTCCGACGGCAGTTATCTTTTCCGAGGCGTGGAGGTCGGGGGGCTGGGACGGGATCAAAGGGCACTCTTGCGGCGCAGCTATCTGGGATTTGTCTTCCAGGGATTCAACCTGCTTAACCGGACAACGGCGCTGGAGAATGTGGAACTGCCGCTGATGTATCGCGGAGAACCGGTCCGCGTTCGCCACCAACAGGCCCGCGAGGCATTGGCGGCAGTCGGGCTGAACGGCTGGGAAGACCATACCCCTGGCGAGCTCTCCGGAGGCCAGCAGCAGCGGGTTGCCATTGCCCGTGCCATTGTTACCCGTCCCGCGGTTTTGTTCGCCGATGAGCCGACGGGAAGCCTGGATACGGTGCGCAGCCGGGAAATTATGGAGATCCTGGCGACACTCAACCGCGAACATGGGATCACGGTTGTCATGGTGACCCACGAGCCTGACATGGCGGCCTATGCCGGCCGTACCATGCATTTCCTTGACGGATTGGTGGTCAACGGTCATGAAGGCGATGGCAAGGGGGTAAGCTGATGTTCTGGAATGCCCTGATACTGGCGCTGCGGGAAATTAGACGGAATGTGCTCCGCTCTTTCCTGACCATCCTCGGGATTGTCATTGGCGTGGCATCCGTGATTGTGATGGTAACCATCGGCGATGGCGCCACGGCCCAGGTCAGGCAGCAGGTTGCCAGCCTGGGTAGTAATCTGCTTGTAGTCACTCCGGGCAAACGGATGGGGCCGGGCCAGAGCAGCGGTGCCGCCCAATTCAGTGAAGGTGATGCCGCTGCGCTGCGCCGCGACATTCCCCAACTGGTTGCGGTTTCACCCATGGCAGCCAAAGGGATGTCGGCCATTTTGGGCAACGCAAACTGGTCAACCCAGGTGACCGGAACTAATACGGAGTATTTCCAGGCGCGTAATCTCAAGATCAAGTCAGGACGGCTTTTCAGCGAAAGCGAACTCCGTTCCGGCGCCGCGGTCTGCATTATCGGCAGCACGGTGCAAAGCAAGCTGTTCGGTAATCAGGACCCTGTCGGGGCGCAAATTCGCTTGCAGAACATCTCCTGTCAGGTGGTGGGGTTACTGGAATCCAAAGGCCAGTCTTCCATGGGGAATGATCAGGATGATCTGGTGGTAATCCCGCTTCGCACCTTTCAGAGGCGCATCTCGGGAAACCAGGATGTCAGTATGATTCAGGTCTCTGTACGGGATGGAATGTCAACCACTCGGGTTCAGCAGGATATGGAGCGTCTGTTGCGAGAACAACGGCACCTCTCCGCCAATGATGAAAACAACTTCAACGTGATGGATATGAAGGAAATCAGCAGCATGCTCACCTCAACCACCAAAGTGCTGACTGCCCTCCTGAGTGCGGTGGCGGCGGTCAGCCTGCTGGTCGGGGGGATCGGCATCATGAACATCATGCTGGTATCGGTGACGGAACGAACCCGCGAGATCGGTATCCGGCTGGCCATTGGCGCCTTTGAAAGGGAGGTGCTGACCCAGTTCCTGGTGGAGGCGGCTGTGCTCTCATCGTTTGGCGGCCTGATTGGTATTGTGCTGGCATTGCTCGTTTCGATACTCCTCGCATCAATCCTGCAGGTGCCGTTTATCCTTAACACTTCGATTGTTGTTATCGCCTTTGCCTTCTCAACGGCAGTGGGGCTTGTCTTCGGTTATTTCCCGGCCAGAAAGGCTGCGCGGCTTGATCCGATCGAGGCGCTGCGCTATGAGTAACTGCGAAACTATTCCTGCTCGTACTGTGTGACCATTGCGAGATAGCGTGCGTCGAACTCCGGGGGCGTCTGGGATTCTGCGGCCTGATAACCTTGAATGATGCCGGCGCGCATGGTCTCTGGGATCACTCGTTCCGCTAACGGATAGAGTATGTCGTCTTCCTTGCTGATATGATCACGCAGCAGCGCCGCATATCCCAGGGCATTATCCGCAATTGCCTGATAGGTATCCGTATAACCTGACTGCGCCTCGAACACAGCGGATTCCATGGCACGGACAAAGCTGCGCCCCTGATCATGTTCCATGAGCATGGCGGCTACCGGACTGTGCTCCTTCGGCATGCCGTTGTCGATCAATGCCTTGAAGAGGACATCTTCTTCCTTGGCATGGTGAAAACGGTCGGCATACTGACGGATGAAGTCACAACCGTCGAAATAAAATTGCCAGTTGAGGTAACTTCCTTCAGCCGTACGGGGGGCATTTTTCTCCAGCAAGGCGATCATTCGCAGAATCAGTTGGTGTTCATCCACCAGCGCCTGGGTAATGTTAGTCTTCATCAGTTTCTCCTGTTGCCGTCGATGCCGACGATCACTGTCTCCAGAGGAATGTCTCTGCCGCTTTTCAGGATGGCTTCCTTGACCATGATATCCAGCCCGCGGCAGCACGGCACCTCCATGATTGCCACGGTGACACGCGGTGTTTCGTTGGTCGAAAAGATCGTGGCCAGCTTGTCCACATAGGTGGCGGTTTCATCCAGTTTCGGGCAGGCAATTGCCAGCGCCTTCCCCTTCAGAAGCTCCTGATGCATGCTCCCCATGGCAAAGGCCACACAGTCGGCGCAGACCAGAATTTCCGCATCCTTGAAGTATGGAGCGGTTGGTGGAACCAGGTGGAGCTGCACCGGCCACTGTCTGAGTTCTGAGGCTGCCTTTACATTGCCGGTCTCTTCGGTTTCCGCTCTTTCAATGATCTTTGCCATGCTGCCGGGGCAGCCGCATCCCAAATTTCCCATGATTTACTCTCCTTTTTTCGCCAGTTGTTCGTTGATTTCCTGTTCGATTTTGGTTTCATCTTCCTTGGATAAGCCGTGAATGGACACTACATCCTTCAGCAGGCAGATCCCCACCTTGCAGGTGGTGCAGCCGATGTCGTAACGGGCAAGAATCTCACCGATCTCCGGGTAGGTCTGCATCACATCCTGTATTGCCTTATCGCCAAGTTCGTTGCTGAAATTCATTTAACACCTCCTCGCCATGTTATGAATCCAGCTTAGCGAAATAATTCACAGAGGAGTTTGATGCAGATCAACAAAATGCGTTCTTTTTAGAGGTGAGGTTGTGAGATGAAAAGATGCGGGGGGCGCGGTCTGTCCGGCGCCGGGTGGGCGGGATCATATGAGCTGGTGGCGAAGGAATGGCAGTAACGGATTCCAAATTAATCAGGCGGTTCTAAAACGAGTCAGCTCTCTTTCCTGCGCAGCAGCAGGCTGACTGCAAGGACAAATGCCAGGCCAACCAGCACCGCGGCCTTGCCGTAGTGCGAAACCCCTGCCGCTGTTGCGGCAATGCCCCAGGATTGCGACACGGCGCCGCCGATAAACATCCCCACCACCACCAGCCCGGCATCGGTGTTGCCCTCGCCGGCCTTGACCAGCTGCCGGAAGGGACAGCCCCCGATCAGGACTGACACCCAGCCGACCAGCAGCATCGCCAGAAAACTCCAGATGTGCTCCAGATGGGCACCTGGCTGGCCGTAGAGCCCGAGGTTCAGGCGGCCCGTGACTGCGCCGGCAACCAGGGCGCTGACCATGAAGATTCCCAGGCCCCAGGGGAGGTAGGAACGCAGGCCGACCAGGAAGATGTCACGGATGCTGCCGGTGATGCAGAACTGGCTGCGTTGCGCCAGGGCGCCCAGCAACAGGCCCGCACCAAGGGCAAGCAGCCACGGAGCAGCCTCGGCTCCGCTCCCCTTGGTGGAAAAGTTGATGAAATCCGGTCGAGTGATGAAGAATGCCAGCAGCAGCAGGAACAGCAGCGGCATCAGCAGGCCGCCACCGGAATGCTCACCTTTTTGCGGCCCAAGTTCGACTCCGTTGACCGCCATCTTGACGCCGATCCAGACCCCGCTGACCAGACCTGCCACTCCGGCCACGGCGGTCAGGTCACCTGCGGTCAGGCGCAGCAGAAGCTTGATGGGACAGCCGATAAAGACGGCGCAGCCGATGATGAGGAAGATGCCGGACACGAGCCTGAGCAGCGGCGCGCTGCCGCCGCGGGATTTGAACTCGCGGCCGATAGCGGCGCTGGCAACTGAACCCAGAAGAAAACCGATCAGTTCCGGCCGCAGGTACTGCATGCGGGGGTTGTTGTGCAGGCCCAAGGCGCCTGCGCTGTTCTCGATAAAGCAGGAAACGCAGATGCCTGAATTGGCCGGATTGCCCCACACCGCGAGTAGCACCCCCAGAATGCCGAGTGCCAGCCCGGACAGGACCACCATCCAAAATTCCCGGTCGCGCAGATCCATGTTATTCACATCCTCCGGCCAGACGGCTTTTCAGGTAATTGAGATCTTTACGGGCGGCTGCCAGGGTGCGGTTGGAGCGGTTGGCCACAGCCCTGCTGCTGATGGCGGGTTCTGTTTCCGCGACAAAGCGGCTGATGGCTTCGCGGCGGGAAAGGGGGCTTTTCTTGTCGATATAGTCCCCGTCCAGCCTGATCCCGGCCACGTAATTGGTCAGGGCGGCTTCAATTATCCCCATCTGCTGGAGAATTTCCGCCTGGAGGATGTAGCCGTGGGCTTCGCCGGGATACAGCCGCGCCAGTTCATCCAGCTTGAGCAGCGCTGTCTGCAGTTCTCCCTTGCGCCGCAACTCTTCCACCGGGCCGTACAGTTTCTGCACCAGCGCGATCCGCGCCTGATAGGTCAACTCGCGCTCCATGGCACGGTCGCTGGCACCCTTGCCGGCCGCGCCGCCACGATGGGACCCCTGCCACAGCAGCAGTGCCAGGGCAACCAGCACCAAGCTCAGCAACAGCCAGAGCAATTTGTCGAAGGGAGCGATTTTCATGGGTTTAATATGTTGCGTAGGGGGGCATGTTGACCCGTTTGGCCATTTCCCGGATCGGATCGTAGTCGCTATCCTTAAGTTCTTCGAAGCCGTCGATCCAGGCGGCCTTGAGCACCTTCACCCGCTCTCCGCCCACTTCCACGGTGGTCTCCGGAGTCAGCTCCAGCAGGGCCTGGCGCACCTTGGCCACGACCTTGGGATCGGTTTCCTTGGCGGCGCCGAAGGTGCAATAGGGTATAACCGGTGTCTGAGCCAGGATGACAAAGTCATCGGCAGTGATCTTGCCCTCTTTGACCATAAACTCCAGATCGAGCAGCGGTGCTGCGGCCACGTCAAACTGGCCATACAGCACGGCGTAGATCAGCTTCTCGTGCTTGAACGAGCCGGGAGGAATGGCGTAATAGGCCAGATCCTTTTCCGGGTCGATACCGGAGCGGAGCATGAGGTCATATTCGGCCAGGTAACCGGTGGGGGCAAGCATCGGGCCGAAGACCATCCGTTTGCCTTTGATATCGGCCAGCTTGGTGATGCCGCTCCCTTTGCGGGCAATGATGGCGCCGCCGGTGCGGGCGCCGAATCTGCCACGTTTCTCTGAGGCGAGCAGGGTCAGGGCGTAGCGCTCGCGCAGGACAACATAAAGCAGAGAGTTGCCGTGGAACAGGGCAAATTCACCCTTTTTGAAACGTGGCTCAACATCTTGCGTATCAACCGGTACGGGTTCAAATTCAATGCCGGTCTTGTCGGAGAGATATCGGGTCAGCGGTGCAAAGCGGTCCATGGTTTCCTGCTCGCTGTTGCAGATCATGTAACCGATCTTCATGGTCTTGCGCTCCTGTTTCGCATTGCAGCCGGACATCAGCAGGGCACAGATGAGGGTGGCGAGCAGGGTCAGACGCATGAGGGTGGAACTGGGAACAGCAAATATCAGGCGCATCCGTGGAACCTTTCAAAGGAGAAAGCAGAGTAGAAAGTACAAGGCCGTTTAACGGGGATACGGTGTAGGGATTTAAGACCTGTAACTCGCATCTGCTAATCAGCTTGTTTCAGCATACCTTTACATTAAACACTAAAAGAAACTATCGTTCAAGAAATTCATTAGATGCGTTCAGGACGTATGCAGTTGTGTGGTACCTACAGCAAATCAGGACGTATCAATCCACTGCGCGGAACACGAGGAAAAAACGTTTATCAAGAAAATCAAAAGATTCTATAAACTGGAAGCCGGCTTGTTTCATTTCATCGATCAATTGATCTGCTGTAAGTATCTCGCGATGTTTATTAATTGCCTTATTAAGGGGTTTTTTAGTTCTCTTTGTTGCGTCCAGGTCAATAATTGCTACTCGACCTTCCGGCTTGATTGCCTTGCGTAGGTGACTCATGAATTTAACGGGTTCTTTAAAATAATAATAAGAATTTGCCACTAAAATCTTATCGCAGGATTGAGACGGCAAATTTGGATTTGACTCAGAAGATTTTACAAGAACAATGTTTTTAGCGTTCTCTCTCTCCATATTTTCACTAATAAATTTTAGAAGTTCATCTTGAATTTCAACTGCAAAAACTTTTCCTTCAACACCTACCTTTTCCGCAAGACGAAAGGCATAAAAACCGGTTCCTGCTCCAACATCAGCGATGCTTTCACCTTTTTTTACTCCGAAGGCTGCGATGACCCGATCTGGTTGCTGGGCTTGAATCCTTCTAGGATTTTCCAGCATCATCTTAAGTCTTTCAACAGGTTTAAATTCAAATGGCTCACGTTTATTGCTTACGGACTGTGCATGTCCGGACACATTAAATACCAGCAGCAAATTGAATATCACCAGGATGCAGGGCAGAATGCGGTATGGGAATCGATGGTTCATATGTTCCTTGGACGAGTATCCTCATCATGAACTGTTGGTAATATTATTACCAAGTTAGCGTCTGGACCAACCATCCCCAAATGGCTGCAACCAAAGCCAGCAACTTTAATGCATAACCATTTATCGCAACCCAAATTGAACTCTTTGATTCTGATGTGCCGGCATCTGCATTGCCTTCCGGAAGCACTTTCACAGTCATTTCTTGCAACGAGGGTTTAGCCTTCTCAATTGTCTCTGGTTCTGCGATTTTTGGTTTTGCAACTTCAGGGCTACTTTTTACTATGTTTTTTAACGCCTCGGTGTTCGATGGAACAATCTTCTTATCATCAGCAAGGAGGTTATCCTTGTTTTCTTTTCTTCTGCCGCTTTCCAAACGCGTGTTGTATTCTTCCAAATAATTTAGGTAATCTAGGCTATTAGGGTGTTTCTCCACTTTTTCATCATAAGGGAAATTACTCATCCCTGCAAAAGGCTTCGGCTCTACCGTTGGAGAAACGTTACGATTGCTCAGGCTCTTGTAATAACCATTTGAGTAAAGGAGGAATCTTCTGGAGGTTCCTTTAGGTGCTTTTGTTGCCTGATTGAATCTGAGAACTATTTCATCACCGCTTCCAAAGATGACAAACTTGTCGTCCTGACGCTGCAGCAGAGGAGTTACATCGCCAAACCTGGTGTAGTTGCCTGGCAAATATGTGGGGTTCTTGTCACTCTTGGTGCCATAAATAAACTTGACTACCTCTCCTTTGTTTACAGACGTATAATTGTCATGGCCGTGATAAACCAGTTCAGCTGAATGCAGAGGCACTTCGCTGATGGTTACCGGTTCATCAGCCGTCGTGTCATACAGGATGCTTTTGATATACGTCTTGTACAGGTATTTCAATCTGAGTTTGTAGACGTTTGTTTTGAAGATATTGGAGATATTTATTACGGTTGGCCCTCCACCATCCCGCAACACAATGCTGCGAGCTCTCCAAGGAACAACTACCCAATTGTTGTTGTTATCCAAGACCTCAATTTTTGACTTTGCAAGTGATTTATTGGCTATTTCATGCCCATCGTGGGTGTTCGGGAATGCTGTTGCTCCATCAATGACAAGCTTTATCATAGCTGCGCCGGAGAGATCTCCCAAGTCAATTTCCAAAGTCTGCCAGCCGAAATCAGAGTTCCTGTCTTTGCTTAGCACCACATAATCATTGCCGGTTTCAGAAAGTCTGGCGGTAACGTCCAACCCTGTCTCCAGATGCTTGACAGACAAAGGTTTACTCAGATTTTTTCCTACCGTATGGAGAACCTTTTCAGGCTCGACATAACCTCCACCGGTTACCGGAAGCCGTTCGGCATAAATACTGCGGTTTTCGGGCATGTCTACAGTATAAAGCTTAAGGTTGTCCAGGTAGTTAGCTTCGACCTTTTCTTCCACAAGCCGCAATTCATATTTACCATTCTTAGGCACAGGATTTGAGGCGAGCAGATAATAATCAAACGGATTTGGTCTTCTAAAACCCTTTGGATCCCTGTTGCCAACCTTACCGGCCGGATAGATGTCAGACTCAAGGGAATATTTTATTCCGTCCCAGGTAAATAGAATCGGGCATGAGGTCGAACAGCTATTGTCGCAGTCACAGGTCCAGGTATTCGTATCAATGAACGAATCATTTACTGAATATGCCGATTCCTGCGCAGTATCCACCGCATCCCGGGCCTTGACGCGCCAGTACCAGGTGCTGGCTGTAAGGGACGGAGTGGTCCAGTTTGTCGCCGATTGCCAGCCCGGTTGCTGCAGGTTGCCGCTGTCAAAGCTGCTGACAGTATCCAACTGCAGGTAGTACTCCACTGAATGGCCATCAGGTGCGGTCACAGCGTTCCATTGCAGGTTGTGGGTGTATGCCGTGGTACAGGCAGTGTTCCCGTCTGGCTGGGCAATCAGGACCGGAGCAATCGGCGGCAGCGGATCGGTGGAAATAACGAAGTCGTCACTTGTTGACGGACTCGACTCCGCAGAGGTATGCACACTGTCACGGGTTTTTACCCGCCAATACCAGGTGCCTGGTGCAACAGACTGGGTCCAGCTTGTCTGCGTCTGCCATGATGACTGGTAGGCTATGGTCGCAAAATCCGCAACGCTGCTCACCTCAATATAATATTCCATTGGATCGGTATCAGTCGGTGTTACCGCATTCCATTGGAAGGTCACATCCACATTTGAATCGCTGTTGTAGTTAGGCTGTGCAATCAGTGCCGGCGCTACTGGTGCGGCATATGCTATTGCGAAGGGACCGGTAACCGAAACGGTTGATACAGCGGTTGTGTGAATACTGTCGCGGGACTTCACCCGCCAGTACCAGGTGCCAATAGGCAGAGTTTGGTTCCAGTTTGTCGGGGATATCCAGCCGGAATCATAGCTGATGGTAGCAAAGCTAGCGACACTGCTAACTTCAGCAAGATACTGGCATGTATCACCATCCGGTGAGGTTACGGAACTCCAGTTGAAGCCGATACTCTTCTCGGTTCCGCTGGTATACGATGTTGCCGGCTGTGCAACCGGAGTTGGCGTCAAAGGCGGAGTCAGGGTAATGCTGAAGCTGTTGTAAGCCGACGGACTCGAAACTGCCGTGGTATGAACGCTGTCCCTGGTTGTTACCCGCCATCTCCAGGATCCGATCGGGATGCTCTGTGTCCAACTTGTGCCGCTAATCCAGCCTGAATTATAGCTGATGACAGCGAAATTCGAGGCAGCTGTACTGATCTCAACCAGATACTCTACCGGGTCCACATCGGTAGGCGCCACCGTACTCCAGTTGAAGGTCTTGCTGATTTCCCCGCCGCTGCTGGGGGAATTGGTCTGGGGTGTTGGCGTCGGGGCGACAGGCTCGGCATAGCTGATGATGAAGGTGTCAGTGGATGTAATGGATTGCGCGGAGTTGTAGATGCTGTCACGGGCCGTCACCCTCCAGTGCCAGGTGCCTAACGGCAGAGGCTGCGCCCAGGTGGTAGTGGGAGCGTTCAACCAGCCGGAATTGTAGCTTATGGTCGCAAAGTCCGAGGTATTGCTCACCTCTACGTAGTATTGCACCGGGGCACCGCTGGGACAGGATACTGCTCCCCATTGCAGGGTTGTGAGTTTTTCACCGCCACTACTGTTGGAATCGGGCTCTGCGGTCAAGGTCGGAGCAGGTGGCGGGGCGGCAACCGCCCAAGGTGTCACACTGTTCCAGCTCTGGTCGGCCCCTGCGCCGGTATTGCCTTCATGACAGTTTACCGTAAATGATGAACCGCAGGCAGGGCCGCCGTCAATACAATCACCTGAACCGCCGTATACCCCCGGTACTCTGCCGGAGCCAGATCCGCTACCATAATTTCCCTCCCATTCTTCGCCATGTTCGAATCTGGCATCGATGTTCAATGATGATCGCCCTTTGTGGATACCGTCCAGACAGTTGGTCACCATCAGTCGCGGCAGGACCGAGCTGGTATGGGCCGAATGGCATTTCGAACAGGTATAGCTGTGCTGGTTGATGCCGTTGGCGCTCTTCCATCCCATAACCGCCTCATGAACCCGGTCCTTGCTCTTCCAGGTATGGTTGCTGCCGTTGGTCAGGCTTGCCTTGCTGTGACATCCCAGGCAGAGGCCAGACGAAATTGCCGTGTCGTTACGGGCGAGCCCCGGCACCGTAACATTGGTAATACCACCGACAAAGGTGTTCTGGTCGATACGGTACGGCAGACTCCATCCGCCGGTTATATACATGTCCGTGTTGTTTGGTGGTGCGGTATCCTCCTGATAGGGAGAGGTCAGCCAGGTCCCCTTGAGCAGCGGCACCGCGTATTGCTGATTAGCACCCATGGTGGGACTGACACCGTGCGGATCGTGGCAGGGGGTGCAAAGGCCATTGATCTGATTGGCGGACGGCAGTTGCGTGCTTAGCGATGTGTATGCCCCGAAATGCCCCCCCTTGACCTGTTTCTGCGCCTTGAAAGGATATCTCAGGTCTGCCCCAGAGGTACCGCTCCCCATGTAGGGCGAGTCCCAGTAGCCTAGAATGCCCTGGGTGGCGCTGAAGGTGGAATTGTAGCCCCAGGGGGTGGTATAGCCCTTGAATGCTGCCAGCGGCGCCTGTTTGGGGGTGGAGCTGAAATGGCAATCCAGGCAGAGGCTGGCGCCGGGATTGCGTCTGTCCTTGTTCGCTGCGGAACCGCCTGATGCAGGCGTGTAGTTTGCGGAGTAGCCGCCAAAACCACGGACCGTGCTCTTGAGGATACCCCCCCTGTTGCGGCCCGTGGCGCTGGAATAGCGGCTGGTGATCCCGCTGATTGCCGAGCCGTGGGAGTTGTGGCAGTCATAGCATTGCACGGCAATGGCGCCGCTGGTGTTGGTGATGGTGCCGTCAACACCGTTTGTGGTGTCCCAGCCGCGCTGGTTGGCTCCGGCATTGCCATGGGCCGACAACGCCTTGGCGATCTTCTTCTTGGCCGCATTGGGATATGCCGCGGAGGTGTATTTGCCCCAGCTGGTTGTACTGCCCTGGGAGTAGCGGGCCGCTACGCTGCTGCCGTCCCAGGCGTACTGTTTGGGCGTCTTACCGTCGCCGAAGGGTGTGGCATTGTTATTCTGGTCGCTATGGCAACCCAGGCAGTGGTTGCTGATCTTCTGGATCTGCGCCCGTGTGCCGTTGGCGGTGTAGGCGATGAAGTATTTCGCGGCGTTCCTGGGCCGCGCAGCG
>JBGSQD010000258.1:0-16627 GCA_041738275.1 Geobacterales bacterium | reverse complement strand
CTCCGGCTCCGACCCGAACTTGAACTGGTTGATGATCTGCTTGGTATATTCATCCTCGCTGCCGTAGCGTTTCATCATCTTCAGCCAGAATTTGACCACCTCGTCCGTCGGCTCGTCATCGGTCTCGTCATACCCTTCGCGACTGTCCGGCGCCGAGATGACCACCTCAGAGGAGACAAAGCCGATGGTTTCCAGATGCTCCTGGTACTTCAGAGCAACGGCCTTGCTCGGGGCAACCAGCTGGGCCTTGAAACCGGTCCCCTGCCAGTTGGCGCGGAAATGCTCGCTGATGTCGAAGGCCCGCATGTAGACGACCTGATCGGCCTTGTTCAGCATCGATGCCTTGGCATATTTCCGCTTAAGGTCGGCCTTTTGCTCTCGGGTCAGCCCCTGCGTATGACGCTCGAACCAGAGATCGATGGCGGCCTTGTTCTGCTCCATCTCCACATAGCGCCCCTCATAGAGCAGGGGAACGACCGCGCCATCCTCCACCGCCTGGTTGATGGAGTAGTGCGGCTCGATCAAGCCGCCGAATTTCTGGAAATTATTCTTCTCCTTTTTCAACAGCGGCGTACCGGTAAAGCCGATGTAGCAGGCATTGGGAAACATCTGCCGCATCCGCGCCGAGAAATTACCGAAGTTGGTACGATGGCTCTCGTCGATCAGCATGAATATATCGGGAGAGTCGTCCTGATATTTCTTGAGGTTCAACGCCTTGTCGAACTTGTGAATCAGCGTGGTGACGATGCTGGCTTTATGTTCCGCCACCAGTTCCATCAGATGCTTGCCGGATGTGGCCCTGTTCGGGTCCAGCCCGCAGGCGGCAAAGGTATTGCCCAGCTGTTTGTCCAGATCGTCACGGTCGGTCACCAGCACAATGCGTGGGTTGGTCACGCACGGATCAAGAGCCAGATTTCTCCCCAGCATGACCATGGTCAACGATTTACCTGACCCCTGCGTATGCCAGATGATACCGCCCCGGCGGCGACCTTCACTATCCAGCTGCTTGATCCGCTCCAGAGTTGACTTGATGACGAAGAACTGCTGATAGCGGGCGATCTTTTTGATGCCGCCGTCGAAGACGGTGAACTTGAAGGCCAGCTCCAGCAGCCGTTCTGGACGGCACAAGCTGAAGAGCACCTTGTCCTGCTCGGTAATCAGGCGTTCACCTTCTGTTTCATGGGCATCGAAAAATGACCGGGCCACGGCAAATTCGCCGCTGAACAGCAGGTCTTTCTTTTCTGCGGAAAGAGCGGTATTGACACAACCGGCAACATCGCTTTCCTTGTCGCGCAGCTCTTTCCATGGCGCCCAGAATTTGGCCTGGGTGCCGGTGGTTGCATACTGCGTCGCATTCTTGTTGATCCCCATGACCAGTTGCGTGTAGACGAACAGCTTGGGGATGTAGTCGTCATTCTGGTTGCGAATGGATTGTGAAATCGCCTGTTCCACCCCCACGTTTGGCGATTTGCATTCGATCACCGCCAGCGGGATACCGTTGACAAACAAGACGATATCGGGCCGGGCAGCTTCGTTACTCCGGGAGCGGGCCACGTTGAATTCTGCGGTTACATGAAAGGCGTTGCGCTCCGGGTTGCGCCAGTCGATGTAGTTCAGGTTAAAGCTCTTGGAATCGCCTTCAACTGTCTGTTCCAGCGCGGTGCCGAGGGTGATCAGGTCATAGATCGCCTCGTTGGTCTTGAGCAGGCCGTCGTACTTAACGTTCTTCAGTTTCTGGACGGCGGTTTGGATGTTCTCTTCGCTGAACAGGAATTCGCGGTTTTTGTAGTTGATGCGGTTGAGGCGCTTGAGCTGGTCACGCAGGATGCCTTCCAGCAGAACATTGCCGGATTTCCCCTGACGCTGTTTCATGACCTGTTCGGGGGGCAGGTACTCGTAGCCCAGGTTGATCAGGAGTTGCAGGGCGGGGATCTGGGAGAGGTATTTTTCGTTGAAGCGGAAGCCGCTCATAATGTTAATCCCTCTTTCCCAATTGTTTGAGTGAATCATCAGCTGCAACCTTATCAATGATGGCCTTTACAATGCTATCGATCTCACCATTTTCAGTGTAGTTTGCCGGAGCAATGAAATTTACTCGTCCTTCTATTATGTGTTTCTCCGCTTTTCCCTTGGTTCCACGGGTATTGGGTTTGTAGACAGCGATGGAATGGCCACCTTGATCTCTTACCAGACGAAAACAGGGGATATCCGTGTCGCCATCACCTATAAAAATCATATTTTTGAATGGAACCGGGCGATCTTCCTTGGGTACAAACTCATTGATTTTACTGTTATCGTAAACGTTCAGCACACCCTTATTAATCCTGAAGAGAAACTGGGTTTTCGTCGTATAGTTCACCGCCAGAGCGGGCCATTTGGCGACACCGTTGTGGTCGTAAATAAATGAAGATGCATAGATGGATGTAAACTTCTTGGCAATTCGCGTTCCTTCGATCATCTCTCTATTTCCGGAGGAAATAATGTAATGCTCCACCTTCAAACCATGCTGCTTTCCATAAGCATTAATACGATCAAACCAGCCAGCAACTCCATCGAACAGAGTCACTGACCGCCCGAAATTTACGAAATCAGCTTTGCGAACGGGTACATGTGCGGCTTGCGCCTTGTCGAGCATGTTCATCATGTAAATAAGGATACTGTCTGCGTTGTGCTCTTTTGCCAGTTCACTAACCTCTTTCCAAAATGCTTTCTTGGTCATGCCGATTGCAGGTACAAAGTCGTATTCCTGCATATTTCCTGGTGCCAGCGTACCGTCAAAATCATAAGCAATCGCGAATGGAATTAACTTCTTTGCCATTATGCAGCCTCCTTGTCAGTTTTTACCCGCCACTCCCCGGTCAACAGCCGCTGCATCAACCCGCGCTTCTGCCTGCGGTAGGCGTCAGCCTGTTTTTTCAGCAGGTCGATTTCCTGTCTGGCGGTGGTGAGGATCGCTGCGATCTGCTTTTGCTGGTCAAGCTCAGGGATAGCAACAATAAAACAGTCTATATCTTTCTTCTGAATGTTTGGCAGGCCAGAGCCGACTCGCAGGCTCATTATTAGTTTTTCTTTGGATTTCAGGAAGTGATAGAGAAATTCGATATGAACTGAATTGTTGATGTTTAGTAGAGAATAGCAATGACCGCCAGACCAGAATTTTTCTCGGTTAAAATTTATAAAACCACAAGAATTGCCACCTTCACTTATTGTGATTGTGTTTTCTGGCGTGTTCCAATCATTTGTATACCCTGATGGTTCTATTCCACCATTCAGCGCATAATACTTGCCGTTATCTACCATATGAGCAACATTTAGTTGTTGACCTTTGGTTATCTTGGCTACGTTACACAGCTTAACTTTTTGCCAATGCATTTCGCTTGATCTGCGCGAATCTGCGTCTTCTGCAGATATGTGTTTGTCGATCCATTCGTTAAGTAGCCATGCAAATCGTTTCTCCTTTTCCGCAATCAACCGCTCGATCTTTTTAAAGGCAAGATCCCAGGTGGAAAGCAGGGAAGCGATGGCGGTTTGTTCAGAGTGCTCTGGGGTGGGGACGCGCAAACATAGAAGCTTTTCTCTTGTGAGATGTGCAATGCTGGTTTCGCCAACCAGCTTGGGCAATTCTCCTTTTGAAGCAATATGCTGCATGTAGTAGTAAATAAATTCGGTCGAAATGTCCTGGTTAAGCGGTCGAAGTCTGTGAAGCGCCTTTTGAAAATATATGGTTTCGTTTGCACCCTTCCATACCGCACACCTGCCGATTTCACCCCCCTCACACATCAGTAAATCACCAGGACACAATGAATATTTTTCTCGTTCCTTTTCCGAGAACGTCATCTCGTTTAGTCGGGAAAGATCAAACACACCCCATCTGACATTGAAGTTTGCAAGATATGGCAACAACACTCCTTGTTTAGCTTTCTCATTTAGCATTTTGCCAAGTTGCACATCGAAGAGTTCTCCGATTTTTTTCGTTGGCCACATGGATTTACTCATTCCCCACCCTCCACCAGCTTCTGCTTTCTCTCCAACTTCTTGACACTCTTCTCCGGCACAGGCAGCTCTTCCGGCATGGTGCCACCCAACTCCTTGATAGTCTGGCGGACCTTGGCGCCAACCTCGAAATGGGTCTGGTTGGCCTTGTCTTTTCCTTTGACCTTGTCCCGACGCAACTTCTCTTCGGCCTGTGTGGCTCGGAAGAGGTTGGCTGCCAGCTCGGTACTTCCCATGTGGTCTAGGATCTTCTGGCTCTTTTTTAGCCCCTTGCGTCCGTGAATCCCTTTTGCGTCCAGGCCGCCATACAGCCCCTTGTAGCCATGGTTCTGAAACACCGCAAAATCGATATTGGTCTCAACACCTGCCAGTTGGGCCGCTTCAACCAGTTGCTTGTTGTGCTCTTTCAGTTCGTTGCGCAGAAACAGGCGTTTCTCATCCTCTTTCAGTTGCTGGAACTTTTCATCATCTGCCAGTTCCTGCCTGCGAGTCTGAAGAGCGAAGTAGGTCTGGCCATTGGCAATAACCGACTTGGTCGGATCGGCATTCTGAACAATCAGGTAACAGGCATAACGGGAAAGTTTGACATCCGGCACCTCTCGTTTTGCGCCTGAACCGATATCGACCATTCCGAGGAACTCCTCGAAATGGTCCTGAATCTCGTAGCCACTATTTCGGCATGCTTCCTTGGCTTTTTCTATAACCGGTAAGAAATGCCGGTATTCTGAATACTCCAAAACCTTTGACAGCCTGCGGCCAGTCCAGAATTCCTGGCCTGACTCGTCTGTTTCCCGCAGTTCTTCAAAGGTACGATGATGTTTCTTCTCAATGTCTTTTCCACGCATAACGTATCCCTCCGTTCAGACCAATTTGCTGAGATTAGCAAAATGGTGCCATATCCTAGACCATTTGCGTGACGTCACGAAAGTGGTCAACTATGCCAGATAAACCAGGAACAAAAGAAACTTGTTTCACGCAACGACGCGACGACGCAACGTAAAACCAAGAAAAAATGTTTAAAGCCTTTCGTTGCGTCGTTGCGCCGTCGCGTGATTAATGCCTTTCTGGCTAACCTCGTTCAATCTCCTTCAACATCTCCGCCATCCGCGCCCGCACAGCAACCAGCTCTTTTTCCAACTGTTCAATCTCCACTTGAACAGCATCGATATCAATCTCAACTTCTTCCTCAAAGGTATCCACATAGCGCGGAATGTTAAGGTTGAAGTCATTATCCCTGATCTCTTCAAAAGGGGCTATATGGGCGTATTTATCCATGTCCTGACGGTCAGCGACGGTATCGACAATCTTCTGAATATGCTCGTCGGAAAGGGAGTTCTGGTTCTTACCCGGCAGATAATCACGGCTGGCATCGACAAAGAGCACGTCCTTGCGCCCCTGGTTGGCTCCGCCTTTTTCCCTGCTACGGTCAAAGACCAGAATCGCTACCGGAATTGAGGTGGTCGTGAAGAGATTGCCCGGCAGCCCGATAACGGCATCCAGCAGATTTTCCTCGATCATCTTCTGCCGGATGCGCCCCTCGGCAGCGCCACGGAACAGTACACCGTGCGGCACCACCACGGAGACCCGCCCCTCCTTTTCCAGAGCCGATTCCACCATGTGGCTGATAAAGGCCCAGTCAGCTTTTGACTTGGGCGGGACGCCGCGCCAGAAGCGGTTAAAGCGATCGCTTTCGGCACCTTCGGCACCCCACTTGTCGAGGGAAAAGGGCGGATTTGCCACCACCACGTTAAACTTCATCAAGCGGTCGTTCTCCACCAAAGCGGGACTGTTGAGGGTGTCGCACCATTCTATTCGGGCACTGTCGGCACCATGCAGGAACATGTTCATCCGGGCCAGCGCCCATGTGCTGCCGTTGGATTCCATGCCGAACAAGGCGAAGTTGCGGTCATTAACCTCTCTGGCTGCTTCGATCAAAAGCCCACCGGAGCCGCAAGTCGGGTCACAGATGCGGTCACCTTGTTTTGGTCTGCCCAACTTGGCTACCAGCGTCGAAATCTTGTGCGGAGTATAGAACTCTCCCGCCTTTTTGCCGGAGTCGGAGGCAAAGCGCTCGATCAGGTAGATGTATGTGTTACCGATAACATCTTCGGAAACCTTGCCGGGGCTCATATCCAGCAGCGGTTTGTAGAAATCTTCCAGCAGCGTCTTCAGGCGGCGGTTGCGGTCCTTGGTCTTGCCGAGGTTTGATTCGCTGTTGAAATCGATATTGCGGAACACGCTTTCCAGTTTTGCCTTGTTTGCTTCTTCAATCGCATCCAAAACGATATTGATCAGTTCGCCAATGTTGGCCGCGTTGCGCCGTTCATACAGACTGTAATAATCCGCCAGAAAACGGTCTTCCACTTCGCCGGTATCATGATTCTTCAGCTCGGCAAAGGGGAGCACAAAGCGCTCACGCTCCAGCTTGCGCCGGATACGGGTATCGTCGTCACCATATTGCAGGCGGTATTCTTCGTAGTGACTCTTCCAGGTATCCGAGATGTATTTCACAAACAACATAGTCAGTATGTAATCTTTGTATTGTGCCGGATCAACAACGCCACGAAAAGTGTCGCACGCCGCCCAGGCCGCGTTGTTGATGTCTTTTTGATCTATTAGCTGGCTCATTTTTCTTTCCTCACGCCTTTGAATTGGGTCTTGTCCGCTTTTTGGTCAATAAATTTACCGGTCGTTGTATCACGCTTGGTCCAGCGTTCATTAACTTGGTTGAAGGCCTGTGATCTTTCTTTAACAGCACCGTTACGATGCCCATCACCTTTGGGTGGATTTGTCGCCATATTAATCTCCTTCCGCAATCTGTAATAATGTAGCTGTAATATATTGTTTGCGTTTCTCAGCTATTAATTTCGTTAATCGTTGCTCCTCTTCAGCCAGGGATGCCAATTCGACTATCACCCATTGTTGTAGCAATGACGGCACATCTACTTCGAGGTTTTCTAAAGATTGTTTACTGATCATCTTGAGTGATGTTCCTTCAGAGCAACTTGCAAGGTATACCTGAGCTGGTCTCTGACTGATAAACCAATTCAAAAATGCGGGCAGAATACAGTCACTCGTTACCCTTATCAGTAGCAAGGGAGCCGCAAGAACGGCATAACCGGGATCTTCCTCAAGCAAAGCCGAATTACTGGTTAATCCCCGAGAGCGAAATATCAAGTCGCCTGGCTTTACGAGATGATGTACCTTAGGGATTTCCATATCAAGCTTTGTCAATTCATCACAATTGACTCGATTATCACCGGTCAGATCTTTCATCTGAATAACTGCTACTGTGCCGGAATCCATTGACTCAAGTCGCGAGCGAAATGAATATCCTGATTGCACAGAAGCGACATTTTTCAATAAAGTTCTCATACATTTCCTTATGAGTAATCCTATTACTGTATTTTAAATACCATAAGAGATGCAATCTGTCAATTATAAATGCAAAAACGGCATTACTGTAATTGGCGGTTGTTAGGGGCTATTCTAGTTTATCAATATTGGAAATATTTATATTGGTATTGTGGTGACGGATTTAAACTACATCAAGGTGGAGTTTAACGAGAAGGGCTTTATGAGGAGGTGTGTGTAAAACCATGTCATCTCTTGCCAAGGAGTATTCACTTTCCGACACCGGCTTGCGCAAAATTTGCAAATGTCTCCAAATTCCACATCCCCCAGTAGAGATATTTTCTGCGTAATCGGAGAAGATCAATTTCTTCGCTGCCACCGGCAACCTGATGCTTCACAGATACGGGGAAAAAAGACGGGCAAAGTTTTCCCTGATTTTGGTTGTCAGGCTGCGGCTTTGCAGCTCGGCAAGGGTTATCTCGCGGGATATCGCCAGGGCTGCTGCAAAATGGGAATTCAGCAGTGCGGTAAAGGCGCTGTCATAGACGCTCAGGTCAAGCTCGAAATTGAGGCGCAGGCTGCGGGCATCCAGATTGGCGGAACCGATCAGGGACCAGACATCGTCCACCATGAAGAGCTTGGTGTGCACGAAGGGGGGGGGCTGGTAGAAAACCCTGACGCCATTGGCCAGCAATTCACCCAGCATGGCATTGGAGGCCCATTGGACAAAGGGAAGGTTGTTCTTTTCGGGCAATACGATACAAACATCGACTCCGCGCAGGGCGGCGGTGATCAGCGCCGATATCATGGGACGGTCGGGGATGAAGTACGGGGTCATGATCATGACGGATTGGCCGGCACATGACAGGGCCCCCATGATGATCTGTTCCAGCTTTCTGAATTCACTGTCCGGGCCGTCGCTGATGCAGCGTACAATGGCGTCCCCCTGTTGTTCGATGAAGGGAAAAAAGTCCGGATTGTCCAGAATTTCACCGGTGACAAAGTGCCAGTCCTTTAGAAAGGCTCGCTGAAGGTCGTTGACCACCGGCCCCTGAACGCAAAAATGTATGTCGCGAATGGCTTTGCTGCTGTCGGAGATTGACGGCTGGTGGCGGTTGCGAATGTTCATGCCGCCGGTGAAGGCCTCGTTGCCATCGATGATGAGCAGCTTGCGGTGATTGCGCAGGTTGATGTGGGCTCCATCACTTAGGGGTAAATAACGTACTAGATGCACCTGTGACCCGTTCAACGCCTTAATGGGTGAAACACGGCTGTATTTTTCTCCCATGGCATCGATGATGATCCGCACTGCTACGCCGCGTTCCGTAGCCTCTCGTAACTCTCGGACAAAATCCTCGCCGATGCCGTCGGCATCAAAGATATAGCTGCTCAGGTTGATGCTGACCCGCGCCTGCCTGATAGCGGATAGCATGGCAGGATAGGCTGTCTCGCCATCTACCAGCGGTATGATGTGGTTGCCTGCCTGCAATCGAGTATTCACGACACGATCAGCCAGAATGCGCAGATCCCGGAGATGAAGTGCTGTAGCCGGCAGTTGGGCTGATTCCCACTTTTGATCTTCAATCGGGTAGATTTTGCTGCCGCTGACTCTGCGTCCACTCAGTTTCCAGCTTCGCGCCCGGCGGGAGATGCGATTTACACCGAGACACCAGTACAGAAACGGGCCGAGCATTGGCAGTGTCAGGCTCACGCCCATCCACCCCAAGGCTGCCCTCGAATCGCGCTTATACAGCAAGGCATGTCCGGCGGCTAAAAAGGAAATTGCAACGACACAGGACGCTAAGATGGAGATCAGTACGTGGTCCACTTTTATCCCAGATCGATAAGGATGTCGTCTCCACTAAGTTGAACAGGATAGATCTTGAGGATGAATTCGGGATGATCGGCGCAATTGCCGTCAACAAGGTTGAAACGGTAGCCGTGGCGTGGGCAGGAGAGGATATTGTCCTTTACCACAGCAGCGCTCAGGGGGCTTCCCTGATGGGGGCATTCGTTTTCGCAGGCATAGATGACGCCCTTGATGTTGATCAGCAGGATATCCACGCCGGAAACGGAGACCAGCTTCTTGCCGAAATTAGGTACCTCGCTTATTTTTGCCACGTGCGTCATAGAATAACCTCCAGGAAGAAAATTAATCTCTGCATACCACAGACTAACCGAAAATTAACCTTACATCAAATTGTTTAGTCAGGATGCGTAATTATTGTGCGATGGGGTATTGGTCCGGCGCCAACTACTATGTTTACGGGTTCCGAGCATGATCTTGATCCGTCCATATGGATTATAAGGAAAAGTCGCTGCATAATTTATATGCAAACCCGCTTCAATCTTCAGGTTTGTAACTCGAATATCAGGGCATTTTACCTGCAACATTCCGATATGTTTGAATATATAACAACTGGCACGCTCTATGCTTAATGAGCCTGCAAGCAGTTAAAGATTCAAGGTGTGTGGCCACAAACATTCTACTCTACAGAACGTGCAGCGATGAGACCAACGAAGCTTTCATCCCATCACCGTTCAAAATCAACGATGAAAAGGAGAGGAAAGATGAAACTCAAAGGAATTCTGGCAGCAGCTTCAGCAATCGTGGCATTGGCAAGTGGTTCGGCAATGGCAACTTATTCAGGTCAGATCTGGATACCTTCTACCGATGTCAAGGGCTTCAAGGAAGTAAATATCAGCATAGATAATTATGCCCGTTTTTCTTCAAAGCCCGACGGAGCGACGGGCGTCAGTGCAAATACTTACGATGTGGGGATAACCGCAGGCATCATTCCACTGGAAAAATTCAAGGTTGAAGTCGGGGTCGATTATATAACAGATGGTGGTGCTGATAGCTATGCTGCAAAACATCCTGCTTATTTCAACTTCAAGGCTGGCGTTCCAGAAGATGCTTTTTTCAAAGGCATGCCGGCAGTAGCTGTCGGGATGTATGGACTGAATACGGCTACCGCTGGTGATCCGGCCTCCAGCTCTACTAATGTGGCTTACGGCCTGATTGCAAAAACCTTCCCCATAATTGGCCGTATCTCTGTCGGTGGTTACAACGGTGCTGAAAGAAGCCTGGGTGAAAAAACCAATAACGGCGTACTGGCATCCTGGGATCGCATCATGAGTGAAATTTCCGATAAACTCTGGCTGGCAGTGGATTATCAGGGTGGCAAGAACTTCCTTGGTGCCGTCAGTGTCGGTGGTTCTTGGGCATTCACTCCAAACGTATCACTTCTCCTTGGCGCCAATGTCTATAACCCTGGTCAGGCTACCCTTTACGGCGGTAAGCCAACCTTCACAACCCAGCTTGACTTAAACTTCTAGGCTGTACCTCCTTCAATTCGGGGGTGGGCGCCACCCACCCCCACCTTTTGAAGAGAGTCCACATATACGCACACAAGGAGGTCTGCACAATGAAACTTATCGAAGCGATCATAAAGCCCTTCAAACTGGATGAAGTAAAGGATGCCCTGAACGAGATCGGCATCGAGGGTATCACCGTCAGTGAAGTCAAGGGATTCGGACGACAGAAGGGACATACAGAGCTGTACCGCGGCGCCGAGTACGTGGTTGACTTTATCCCCAAGATCAAGATGGAAATCGCGGTTAGCGACGAGCTGGTCAACAAGGTGGTGGAGACGATCCAGAATACCGCCAAGACCGGCAGGATCGGCGACGGAAAGATTTTTGTCATCCCGCTGGAGGAAGCTGTCAGGATCAGAACCGGCGAACAAGGCTCCGACGCGATTTAGTTAGAGGGGCTTGTACAACCACTCACAGGGAGGATTATCATGAAATTTAAAGTATATCTTGCATCAATAATGTTTGTAATCATGGCCGGCCTGATCCCAATCTGTGCCATGGCAGAAGAAAAGAAAGAAGAAGCTCCGGCAGCGGCCGCGGTTGCAGCTCCGGCCGCAACCGCCCCAGCTGAAGCGGCACCTGCTGCTGAAGCGGCAGCACCTGCTGCACCGGCAAATCCCGCCGCAGTGTTCAATGGTGCTGATACTGCATGGATGCTGATGTCATCTGCCCTGGTGCTTTTCATGGTGCCTGGTCTGGCACTGTTCTATGGCGGCATGGTTCGTTCAAAAAACGTCCTTTCATCCATGATGCACTCCTTCGTAGCTATGGGAATTGTTGGAGTCCAGTGGGTTGTTTTGGGGTATACGCTCTCCTTTGGTGACGATATAGGCGGGGGGGTTCTCGGTAAGATGAACAAGTTCATGCTCAGCGGAATTACCCCTGACACCCTGTTCCAGTTTGTCGCTTCTTCGTCCAATGCCATACCCGAGTATGTCTTTGTAATGTTCCAGGGAATGTTTGCCATTATCACCATTGCGCTGATATCAGGCGCGCTGGCTGAACGAATCAAATTTTCTGCCTACTGTGTATTTGCCCTGCTCTGGACCACTTTGGTTTATGATCCAATCTGCCACTGGGTCTGGGGACCAAGCGGCTGGCTGCTTGGAAAGGGTGCACTCGATTTTGCCGGAGGTACTGTAGTACACCTGTCATCGGGTATTTCGGCCCTCGCAGTTCTGATCTTCCTTGGTAAGCGCCACGGTTTTCCGACCGAACGTATGGCCCCCCACAACCTGCCCTTGACTCTGCTGGGGGTTGGTATCCTCTGGTTCGGTTGGTTCGGTTTTAATGCAGGTAGTGCCGTGGCTGCTAACGGTACTGCCGCTCTCGCCTTTGCCACCACCACTGTTGCCCCGGCAGCAGCCGGCCTTTCCTGGATGATCGCAGAGTGGATTCACTCCGGTCGGCCGAGTGCCCTCGGTTTTGGTTCCGGTGTCGTGGCGGGACTTGTCGGAATAACCCCTGCAGCAGGCCTGGTGACACCAGGTGCCGCAATTATTCTGGGCGCCGCCGTTGGTGTTGTCTGTTATCTTGCTATCCTGGTCAAGGCAAAACTCAAATATGACGATTCATTGGATGCTTTTGGTGTACATGGTGTCGGCGGAACATTCGGTGCTATCGCTACCGGTGTCTTGGCAACAGTCGGTGCCAAGGGTCTCATTGCCGGCGAACCGAAGCAGGTTGTCACCCAGCTGATTGCCATTGTGGCAGCCGGTGCATACGCCTTCATCGTCACCCTGGTAATTGCCTTCATCCTTGACAAGACCATCGGTCTGCGCGTCGAGAAGGAAGACGAGATCATGGGCCTCGATCAGACCCAGCACTCGGAATCCGGCTACAACATGTAGTCAACAGCACTTATGCCGATAGAAAAGCCGCTATCCTCATACAGAGTTTAGCGGCTTTTTTTATGCAACTATGTTGCGAGAGTGAATTGCCGTAATTAAGCCTCTTCTTTTACCTCACGGATTTAAGTTTCCTGCAAAAGATTTTCGGATCTCCTCCATCCGGCTGCGATTCTTGCCCAGATCCCAATACCCGAGACGGGCGGCAGAACGAATATGGATGAGGCTGTTGGCAGCGTCCAGTACGAACAGGCCGTCATCAACAAAACCAAGGAGGGTTCTGAACTCGACCCGGATGGTTATGCTGTCCGATGAGATCACTTTTGTATCGCTGCGCACATTGAGTTGTTTCCGGAGCTTTTCAAATGCCTGCCCGGGGTCTTCCGTAAATTTTATCGGCTCGATATGATGGTCGTCAGCAGCCTGGCTGGAGACGCAGTTGGGTTTTCCGGGGCACAACGGAAGAGGTAGTGCGGAATCGGCATGCGCGTTTGAGGTCATGAGTATCACCATTAGTAGTAAAGTACGCATAAATACCTGCCATATTTTATGAAATACACCCGGCCAATATTTTTGTCGGATATGTGCGGCCGCAATGCACTCCAGAATGTGCTCCTGTTGCAGAATAACCCTATCCAATTACCTCCAAGCTGTCAACGGCTCACATCACAAACACATCAAGGATATTTGCATAAAAAAAAGGCATCCTGCATATGCAAAGCCCGTAATTTAGGCAACACAGGTAGAACCCGTTTTAAAGTTTCCGGCGCTGAGACCCAGGTAACAGCGCTTCAGTGCGGTTTGCTCCATTTGTCCGAGAGCTGATGGATGTTCGGTAAGATTCTTGCAGAATCAGCTGGTGTTGTGTGGTTGGAATAAAGGCTGTTTGAGCGGAGTGCGCATGAAAAACCAGCCAGTCAGGCATACCGATGTAGCGATCAACGAAGACCTGCTGGCCCCGGCTAGCGGCATAAGCTCTGACTTGCTGACCCAGTTGGCATATAACGAAAAAATGGCCGAACTGGGGAAGATCTCCGCAGGCGTAGTGCATGAACTGAATGCTCCGCTATCGGTCATAATCTCGGCCTCACAGATGATCATGCGCGAAGAAGGTGTCCCGGAAGCCGTGCTGGAAATGGTTGACCGCATCAACTCCGAAGCACAACGCCTGTCCCATCTGACCAGGGGGTTGCTGAACTTCAGCAGTCATGATGATACCATTGGTGAGGCGGATCTCAATGTTACGGTCGAATTCATGCTCAACTTTCTGAACTTTGAAGCGGCGCGCCGCGGGGTTGTCGTGCTGAGGCAGCTTGACCACTCTCTCCCGGTTATCCGGATAGATGCCAACCTTCTGAAGCAGATTCTGCTGAATATCATTATGAACGCACTGCAGGCCATGAGTAATGATGGCGGCAAGCTGCTGGTCGAAACGACATCTGCAGGAGTCGATAATGTGAGCATCACTGTAACAGACAATGGTCCCGGAATCCCTGCCGGATCACTTGATCGAATCTTTGACCGTTATTTCACTACAAAAAAACCGGGTGAAGGCACTGGCTTGGGGCTGTTCGTGACAAAAAATCTGGTTGAAAACATGGGGGGTAAAATCGCCGTAACTAGCAGAAGCGGCGGTGGTACGACCTTTACGGTCACTCTCCCGGTCCTGCAGTAATACCAATTCCAAATCAAAGCGCTACTTTCGTTGTCTCGTCTTCGGCTCCTCAACGTACTGCGTGTACGCCTTCGTCGCCTCAATCCTCGCCGCCTTGGTTTCATCTTTGATTTGAAATTGGAATAAGCCGTACACAACCTTCATTTTTGATGATATAGACCCGTTTCATGCTAAAGTAATCTGAGTAAATATTGTCAAAGGAGTTAAGAATGCATCAATCACTGGGAGCAAAACCGATCCTCTTCCCATTGCCGGTACTGATGATCGGCACTTATGATCTGGAAGGCAAACCGAATCTGATGAATGCCTCCTGGGGCGGTATCTGCAGTTCGCAGCCGCCGTGTATTTCAATTTCAATCCGTCCGGAGCGCCATACCTATACGGCCATTATGGAGCGTAAGTCCTTTACAATCGGTATTCCGTCAGCTGATCACATGAAACAGGCCGACTATGTGGGCATATTTTCAGGTAAAAATGTTGATAAATTTGCTGTTACAGGACTGACGGCGGTTAAAAGCGAGCTGGTTGATGCCCCTTATGTGCTGGAATTTCCTGTGTCGCTGGAATGCAAACTGCTGCATACTTTGGAACTGGGTGTTCATACCATGATGGTCGGTGAGATTATGGATGTCAAAGTTGCCAAAGCTGTTCTGGATGAAGATGGATTGCCGGATATTTTCAGGATCAATCCGATGGTATACGAAACGATTCGTAAAGCTTATCACTCGGTCGGGCCCGTATTGGGTAAGGCATTTACTGTAGGAAGAGAGTTGTAAGTGAACTTTCTTGAATTGGTGAAAAAAAGACAGAGCGACCGGGGCTACAGTGACAACCCTGTCAGCCGTGAGTTGATTGAGCGCTGTCTGCAGGCGGCCCGTCTGGCGCCATCGGCCTGCAACAGCCAGCCCTGGTCTTTTGTGGTGGTTGATGAGCCGGCCCTCTGTCGTTCGGTTTCTGAAAAACTGCATGATATGGTGATGAATAAATTTGTACTGTCTGCTCCGGTGCTGATTGCCGTGGTTGCCGAACTGCCCGGTCTGATCCCGCGCCTGGCGGGACAGCTGAAGGACAAGCCCTATTACCTGATGGACATAGGCATGGCTGTTGAGAACTTTTGCCTGCAGGCAGCGGATGAGGGGCTGGGGAGCTGCATTCTTGGCTGGTTTGATGAGAAGGGTGTCAAACAGCTGCTGGGAATCCCGAAAGATAAACGAGTGCCGCTGGTTATTACGCTAGGTTACGCCGCTGATCAGACGATTCGTCCCAAGGTCCGCAAACCGGTGGAACAGGTCTGGTCGTATAATCGGTACCAGAAATAGATTGCAGCAAAACGCCTGTGTTAATGAAACTTGACAATAATACTCAAAAAGGTTCTATTTAATACGCATGAAAAATAAAGCTATCACATATGGAACGTTTATGACCAAGGTCAGAAATATGCGGCATGCAGTGGCCGCTTTCATGTCTATGGTCATTTTGTGTGCGATACTACTGTCTGTTTTTCATCATCACGATGATGTTGCTGAACACGATTCCGACTGTTCCATCTGTTCTGTTTTAAGTCACCGCACGGCAGATGTGATACCGCCGGTTCCTGGCCTCAACTATCTGCCATTGGTTTTTGCAAGTCTGCTTTCAGCCTATATTTCCGCCTTTGTATTTTTCCGCTATTACCCTTCACCACAAAACCGCGCTCCTCCTGTTTTCTGATCTGCTTACCCAACTGTAGTCTCTGATCAAAAAAAATCCCTGAAAACATAGGAGGAGTGTATGCGTACGTTTACATTAGCTGCGGCCCTGTTTGTGGCCGCTTTAAATCCGTATTTTGCCCAGGCGGCGGATGATCTGGATTTGCGTTTGAAAAAGCTTGAAACCGAAATGGGTCGCCAAGTGGATACTATTAACAGTCAACAGAAAACCATTGAAATTTTGAAAGATGATCTGAAAAAGTCGGCTGTAAAAGACCAACAACCGAATGAGATGAGCAAAGCGGCTACGGACAAAACCGGCGGCCTTTTTGGTGGTTCGCTTATGTCCAACCCCTATATCTCAGTTATTCTTGATGCAAAAGGGTATGTATCAAATCTTAAAAACAGTCAGCTTGAAGGGCGAGGTGTGCCCGGCTACACAACAGAGGGGCTGGGGCTGCGCAACGGTTTCAATGTGGATGCGGCAGAGTTGATGATCTTTGCCCCGGTTGACCCGTACTTCAATCTGTATGTAAATGTTCCGGTAACAACTGCAGGTGCAGAGCTGGAAGAAGCATATTTTGTTACCACAAGTCTGCCAGCCGGTTTGCAGGTCAAGGGCGGCCGCTTTAAAAGTAACGCCAGTCGTCTGAATTCACAGCATCCCCATGCCTGGGACTTTGCCGAGCTTC
>JBGSQD010000240.1:0-5743 GCA_041738275.1 Geobacterales bacterium | reverse complement strand
GGCATCCTGATGGTGATGCTGGCGCTGACGGCTGTGCAGTCGTACTATGTCGAGCCGCGCGCAGCTGCCATCAAACGGGAAATAGTCTCCTTTGAGACGACCCCGAAGGATCACCCTCTTCGTAAAGAGTTTTCCAAGCTGCATGGTGTCTCGGCTGTCTGCAATCTGATTGTTTTAGGGGGCGGTGTGGTGCTGGTACTGCTGTTGTGAATTCATAAGCCCACGATTTCAGCGGCAAGGTCGGCACCTGATCCCATACCGCTGGCAATTACCGAAATTTCCCTGTTGATCATCCCGGCATTTCCCGTGAAACCTGTTGTGATATAATTTCGCGAAAGACCGCGGCAGAGCCCGTTTTTGGCATCATATCCCTGCACCAGCACCTGCAGTTCTCTTCCCACAAACCGCTTCAGGAACAGTTCCTTCTTCGCTACGGCCACTTTTCGCAGCATCTCTGATCGATCCTTGATGATATTTGCCCCCACCTGACCAGGCAGGTCAGCAGCCCTGGTGCCGGGACGGCGCGAAAAAGGGAAGACGTGCAGGTCGGAAAGCGGCAGCGCCTTTACCAGATTCATGGTCTCCGCAAACTCCGCTTCGCTCTCGCCCGGAAAACCGGCAATTACGTCGGCACCGATGAAGGCATCAGGGAGGGCGGCACTGACCCTGTTCAACAGCTCCCGGAAGAACGCACCCGTGTAGTTTCGTCCCATGCGCGCCAGGACGCTGTCGCTGCCGCTTTGCAGCGGCAGGTGCAGGTGTGGGCAGATGATTTTGGACTGCATCATCACTGCCAGCAATTCGTCGCTCAATTCGTTTGGTTCCACGGAGCCGATGCGAAGGCGCGGGACGAGTTGCTCATTATCGATACTTCGTACCAGTTCGGTCAAAGAGCTTTTTGTTGCCAGGTCAAGTCCGTAGGCGCCCAGGTGAATGCCGGTCAGCACGATTTCCTGGTAGCCGTTGGCAGCCAGGTTTTTGACCCCCTCGAGTACGTCCGCCAATGGTACGCTGCGGCTTCTGCCGCGGGCATAAGGAACGATACAGTAAGCACAGTAGGAGTTGCAGCCATTCTGGGCCTGGAGAAAAGCTCGGGTGTGTTCGGCAAAACTTTCGAGCTTGAGCGGACCTGATGTTAGTTCGCTGGCTATATCCGAAACCAGGCTTTCTCCCGACTCCAACAGATCGGTTATATCCTGCTTTTCCCGGTTGCCGAACACGCTGTCCACCTCGGGCATTCGTTCCAGATCACCGGGGGCGACCTGGGCATAGCAACCGGTGGCAATAATTCGGGCCTGTGGATTCAGACGGCGGGCGCGGCGGATCAGGCGCCGGGTCTCGGCGTCTGTTTTGGACGTCACCGTGCAGGAGTTGACCACATAGATGTCGGCTGACTCTTTAAAGGGCACGACCGCGTAACCGGCATTTTTGAACTGTTCAATCATTGAGGCCGATTCGAACTGGTTGGTCTTGCATCCCAAGGTTGTTATGGCAACGCGCTTCATGTAGTGATGGCATCCTTCTCTAATTTTTTCAATATCCAGGTGACGTAGATGACAACAATTGCGGCGGCCGACCAGGTGACCAGGAAGATCCCCCACCAGATGCCCATGATACCCCAACCAAGGAACGTAGCCAAGAATTGAAATACCAGGAACGGTCCGACGATCTGTCGATAAAGCCCGATCCAGAGTGCAAAGACCGGTTGTTTTATGCCCTGCATGGCCGAGATACAGACGTAGAGCAGGACATAGGCCGGGAAGACAAAGGCTTCAATCCGCAGGAATCTGACACCGGTGGCGATTACAACCTGGTCGCCAGTGAAGACCCCCATCAGCTCGCTGGTGAATGTCAGAGCCGCGATAGTCCCGATGGAAGCCAGCATGAAGCCGTAGCGCAGGGAAATGAGCAGAACCTCCCGGATACGCTCGATGCGCCCTGCGCCGAAATTCTGGGCTGTCAGGGCCAGCGTGGAGACGTTCAGTCCCATCACCGGCAACAGCGCGATCTGCTCGATACGGGTGCCGATGCCGTAGGCCGCCACCGCTTCCTTGCCGAATCGGCCGACATACCAGGTGATGATGAAGATGCCCAGTGAAACGGTCATCATATTCATGGCCGACGGAAAACCCTGCCTGGACAGCTCCTTGTAGTAATGCCAGCGAGGCAGCAGCTCTTGCCAGCGGAACTGCTTTATGATCTTCAGACGTAACAGGCTGCAGAAAAGGTAAATATTGCCCAGGAAATGAATAACCACAGTGGCCAGGGCCACTCCGGGCAGCCCCAATGCCGGAATCCCGAGGGCGCCGTACATGAACCAGGGGTCGAGGATGAGATTTAGGAAAAAACCGGTTATCAGGAAATTGCGGTAGGTGAGGGTGTTGCCATGGGAATTGAGGATGGCGTTCATGACAAAGTTGAGCATAAAAAAGGATGAACCGGCAAAGATGACATTCATGTAGCTTAACGCCAGGTTAAGATACTCGCCGGTTGCCCCCATGAACATGAAGATGCGAGGCGCGAATATCAAGCCCAGCGTGGTCAGGGCAATGGCATGGATCAGTGCGAAGGAGAATGACTGCAGGATGTACTGGTAGGCCTCATCCTTTGCACCGCGCCCCAGGGCATTGCCGATCAGGGCTGTGGCGCCGGTAGAGACACCGGCACCTAATGCAAGGATGATGAAGAATACGGGAAAAGAAAGCGACATTGCTGCCAGGGCTGTTGTTGAAAGCCGCCCGCCATACCAGGTATCCACGATATTGAACATGGTGGTGAAGAAAAAACCCGTTCCGGCCGGGATGGCCAGGCGGCGCACGAGCTGTGGTATGGGTGCGGTTGTCAGGTCGGTAGTCATGCCGTCAGGGTAAGCGGTAGAAGGTCAGGGGGCAAGCAAAAATACATAATTGCCGAAAAACCACGTAACCTTGCCGTCATTTTTATTGCGCAATGGCGTTGAACTCCACCCGGCTGCGGCTGATCGTCTCCTTCTCCGGTGCCTTGTAGATGTCCTCATTCTTCTGGAAGAGCCGCTCCGGTGGCAAGCCCCCCTTTGAAACCAGATAATTCATGACAGCAACAGCCCGTTCTCGTGCCAGCGATTGCAGCTCTTTGTCACCTGCCGGGGTATTGGCAATAATGAGCTTCTTCATCTCATTATCGGGCAGATCCTTTGCCAGTCCCAGGACATTGCGCGGTTTGGGAAACTTTTCCTTTTTGTAGACCGACTTGAGGCATTTCGAGTATTCGTCGGCCATGACCTGAACGGTTTCAGCGTTTTCCCCCTCTTTGTTTCGTTGTTCTTTTACCAGAAACAGGAACTTTTCATTGCGAAGTTTGCGGTTGAGCAGTTCCTGGCGATATCCCTCCGGGTCCTTTTCCTTGTCGACAAAGCCCTTGATTTCCACCTTCAAGCCGGGGCGGTCAGCCAATGCCTTGGCCAGCAGGCCAAGCTTCTGCTCCTCCTCGGAGGGCAGTTTGCTGGAACCGGCCGTAAACCGGATGGCGCTGAAATCCTGGCCACTGCCTGTCATGGAGGAGAGCAGGGCAAATGGGGAGGTCGCCGCCTTGACCAGCAGATTTTTGAGCACCTGGCCAATGACACCCCAGATGCTGAACTTGGGGTCGTCGGTGCGGCCGGTGACCGGCAGGTCCAGATGGATCTCCCCCTTGCGGTCCTTGAGCAGAGCCACTGCCAGACGAACCGGCAGGGTTGTGGCCTTGTCGCTTTCCACCTTCCTGCCGAAGGTAAACTGGTCGATGAATATCTTGTTCTCGGAATTGAGCTGTTTCTTGTCGATCAGATATTTAAGGTCCAGAAACAGCTTGCCTTTGTCCACGGTGTAGCCGAGATAGGTGCCTGAGTAGGGGGTTGCCGGCGAGAGATCGATATCCTGGAAGGAAACCTTCAGATCGACAAACAGATCGTCGCGCAGCGGATTGAGCTTGCCGGTGATTTGCAGGGGGGAATGATTTTCCAGATTGCCACGCAGATCAACATCGGCGAACTTAGCTTCCTCCGACGACAAGCCGCTGACTCTCCCTCCCAGGTTGAAAAAGGTGCTGTTGAAGGTCTGGGGCAGATGGTTGTCCGTAAAGGAAATGGTGCCATCCTGTATGGTAATACTCTCCACCGATATTTGACGCTGTGCCGGAGCCGTTGGCGCAGGAGCAGCAGGCTGAGGCGGCTCTGTCTTCCGAGGTGCGGCAATGACAGCCGGAGAAGGCGCTGACGCTGCCTGCGCGGGCGGTTCCTGTTTCTCGACCAGATTCTGCAGATTCAGGCTGCCGTCTTTTCTGACCACAATGCGCGAGTAGACATTGTTGAGCGCCACCTGGTGGATGCTCAGCTTGAAAGGTTCAAGATTCCCCTGGATCTCGTCAAACTGGAGACTTTCCCATTTCAGCAGGTCTTCCTCGGCAAAGGCATCAATGCTGTGGAAGGAACGCACCCCGGCGCTTCCCTTGAAACTGCCTGCCGGCTTGTTATCTTTAATCATGATGTCCACATTCATGGCCGTGTCCACGGTGCCGCCGATGACAAAGACGTTGAGGTTGTCGGGGAAGTAGGCTTCAAATGCCCGGATAGGGAGTCGTCCAACGGTCACGCTTCCCTTGTAACGAAAGGGGAGGGGGGTAATGTAGCCGCTGGCCTTGAGTGGGGCATCTTTATTGAAGGTCGAAGAGAAACGCAGGGCTGCCGGCGTAAATTTCGGACCATTCAGATTTGACAGGGACAGTTTGGTGTTGCGCAATGTAAATCGTGGCGAATCCTCATAGGTCTTGTCCGTGAATGCCAGGTTGAACTTCTCTATCTGGAAGCGCTTCAGGGCGTAGTTGAGGGGAGGCGACTTGAGAGTCGAATTTTGTTCTTTTGGTTTTGATTCAGCTTCAGCGGGGCGCGTTTGCTTTTTCAGCAGGGAAAGCATGGAAATGCTTCCGTCGGTTTCCCTGGAGAGGGATAAATCGCCTCTGTACAGGCCGATGTCGCCAATCTCCAGCCGGTTCGTTTTCTGGCTGTAGGAAGCGTTGTTTACCTGGAAAAGTGCCAGATCGAACCCCTCTTTTGAGCCGTAGCGTGCCGACGTTTCTTTCAAAGTCAGGTTGCCTTGTGCAACTTTCAGCCCGTCCGCACTGTTAAAGGCTACATCTGCAGACAGACCGAGCATCCCCTTGATCGGTGCGGTCAGGTATTGGGACAGATAGGGCCAGCCGCGCTGGATCTTGAACCCTGCGAGTTCAACGGAAGATGTTGCTTGTAATGGTGTTACGGTTAGCGTGCCGTTGGCGCTGAATGTTGTCTCGCTATCCAGCAGGAGGGATAGTTCGTAATCCGCTGATTTGTCAGGCGCGGTGCTGAATCTTTTGAGCGCAAAATCGATATCGGAGATTGTTGTCTTGAAACTGCCCTTGGGCAGGGCATCGCTGAAATGTACAGTGCCGCTTTTAAGCAATAGCGTGGAAACCAGGACCAATGGTTGTTTAGCTGGTTTACCGGATTCAATAGTTTTTTCCGGTGTTGACTCCGTCTTTTGGCCTGTCTTTGCCGCCGGCATCAGTCGAGAATACATCCACTCACCCTTTTCATCACGGCTGACAATTATCTCCAGTCCATCCAATGTAATGGATTCGAATTCAAACAGTTGTGCAAATATCTCCAGACGGGATGCCTTGAATTCCACTTTTGGGAGTTTGGCAAGCGGTTGCCCGTTCTTCATATTCAAGTTCAGGTCATCAAGCCTTA
>JBGSQD010000237.1:0-18465 GCA_041738275.1 Geobacterales bacterium | reverse complement strand
CCCGAAGGATATGCCGACCCCGCCGTCGATCCGCAAGGTCAATCCGGCCGACCAGCCGGTCCTGTACCTGGCGCTCAGTTCCCCCACCCTGCCGCTCTCCGCGGTTGACGAGTATGCCCAGACCCTGATCGCCCGGCGCATCTCCACCATCAGCGGCGTAGCCCAGGTCAATGTGTGGGGCTCGCAGAAATATGCCGTGCGGGCCCAGCTTGATCCCAAGGCCCTTGCATCCCGTAGAATCGGCATCGATGAAGTGGCGAGCGCCATTGATGAGGCCAACGTCAATCTACCGACCGGGACACTGGATGGCACGAAGCAGGCCTACACCATCGAAACAAGCGGGCAGCTGTTCAAGGCCGTTGCCTACCGGCAGATCGTGGTTGCATACCGGGGCGGCTCACCGGTCCGCCTGGGTGAGCTGGGCGCTGTTCTCGACAGTGTGGAGAACACCAAGACAGCCAGCTGGTACAACAATACCCGCGCCATTGTCCTGTCCGTGCAGCGCCAGCCCGGGACCAACACCATCGAGGTGGTGGACAATGTCAAAAAGCTGCTGCCCGGCTTCAAGGGGCAGATGCCGGCCTCGGTCGACCTGAACGTACTGTATGACCGCTCCGTGCTGATCCGTGAATCCATGCATGACGTCAAGTTCACCCTGGTTTTGACGATCGGCCTGGTCATCATGGTGATCTTCCTGTTTCTGCGCAATCTCTCCGCAACGATCATCCCGTCGCTGGCGCTGCCCATGTCCATCGTCGGCACCTTCACCGTCATGCACCTGCTCGGCTTCTCTCTCAACAACATCTCCATGATGGCCCTGACCCTGGCGGTCGGTTATGTGGTGGATGACGCCATTGTCATGCTGGAGAACATCGTCCGGCACATGGAAAAGGGAGAGAGCGCCATGGAGGCCGCTTTCAAAGGGTCAAGGGAGATCGGCTTCACCATTATCTCCATGACGGTATCGCTGGTGGCGGTCTTTATCCCGGTGCTGTTCATGGGAGGGATCCTGGGCCGCCTGCTGCACGAATTTGCCATAACCATCAGCGTGGCGATTCTGGTCTCCTGTTTTGTTTCCCTGACCCTGACCCCCATGCTCTGCAGCCGCTTTCTGAAGCCGACCGCATTAGAGGGCCACGGTCGGCTGTTTCTGGCCATGGAGCGTTTCTTCGACGCCATGCGCCATCTGTATGAACGTTCCCTTAATCAGGTGCTGCGCTACCGGCGGACGGTCATGGCGGCGACGATCATTCTTTCCCTGTTTACCTGCTGGCTGTTTACCGTCATTCCCTTGGGGTTTCTGCCGACCGAAGACACCGGCCGGCTCAACGCCGACACCGAGACGGCCCAGGGGACCTCCTTTGCCGACATGCAGCTGCACCAGGAAGCGGTTGCCGCCATCATTGCCAAGGATCCCAATATCGAGGGTTTCATGTCATCCATCGGCAGCGGCGGCGGCAGCAGCAATACCGGCCGTTTATTCATGCGGCTCAAACCACGGGATCAGCGGAAACTGTCTGCCGATGAAATCATTCAGGAGTTGCGCCCCAAACTTGCCAAGGTCGCGGGAATCAGCACCTATCTGAGAAACATCCCTTCGATCCAGATCGGCGGCACCCGCTCCAAAAGCCAGTACCAGTTCACCCTGCAGGGGCAGGATACGGATGAGCTGTACCGGTCCTCCATGGATCTGGAAGCAAGGCTGCGGGAGATCCCGGAACTTCAGGACGTGACCAGCGACCTACAGATCAGTAATCCCCAGGTGCATGTGGAGATCAACCGGGACAAGGTTGCCGCCCTGGGGCTCTCCGTCCTGCAGGTGGAGGACGCCCTGGCCTATGCCTATGGCTCCCGCCAGGTTTCCTCCATCTTTGCCCCGACCAACCAGTACCAGGTGATCCTTGAGCTTGACCCGCTTTATCAGGGAGACCCGGCAGCGTTGGGGATGCTCTATATCAATGCGAAAAGCGGGGAATTGATTCCGCTTGAAACCATCGCCACCATTTCCAAAACCATCGGCCCGCTGGCGGTCAACCATCTGGGGCAACTGCCGGCAGTGACGCTCTCATTCAATCTTCGCCCCGGCGTTGCCCTGGGGGATGCCATGAAGCTCGTTGACAAGGTGTCCGCGGCAACCCTCCCTCCGACAGTCAGCACCAGTTTTCAGGGTACTGCCCAGGCCTTCAAATCTTCTTTCAGCGGGTTATGGCTGCTGCTGGCCATGGCCATCTTTGTCATCTACGTGGTGCTCGGGGTGCTTTATGAAAGCTACATTCACCCGATCACGATCCTATCCGGGCTGCCGGCCGCCGGTTTCGGGGCGCTCATCACCCTGATGATCTTCAGGTGTGATCTGAACATCTATGCCTTTGTGGGGATTATCATGTTGATCGGCATTGTGAAAAAGAACGCCATCATGATGATCGATTTTGCCCTGGAGGCTGAACGTGAAGGCGGGAAGCTGCCCCTGGATGCCATTTACGAAGGGGCGATAGTCCGTTTCCGGCCGATCATGATGACCACCATGGCGGCACTTATGGGAACCCTGCCGATTGCCCTGGGACTGGGCGCGGGCGGGGAGTCGCGGCAACCGCTGGGACTGGCGGTTGTGGGCGGGTTGCTGACTTCGCAGCTGCTGACCCTCTACATCACCCCTGTAGTCTACTATTACATGGATCGGTTGCTGCACAAGGTAAGGCCAAGAAAGGCCCAAGCTGGCATCCTGGAATCCTGAAATGTCGCTGCGGTCATATACCGCATACGGTGGTTTAACCGGGTAGGAGCCGAAACAGTGTCTCTGGAGATAAGCGAAAATCGAGAATGCACTTCATCTTGTCTTTAAACCTGGATGACATAAAAAACTTGACAAAACTCATGATGTCCGGCAGCTAATGTTTTATTCACAATGGTATTTCCATCTGTTGAGTAGTGCAGCCTGCGCTACTTTTCAGGTTTGTTGGCGGACAATATATTCCGCTTCAATATCCAGAAATTTGTTGTTTCTTCTTTGTTTACATGCAGCTCATCGTAGGATATCCATGATCAAATTAGAAAACGTCAGCAAACAATATAAACAGGGAACTCGTGAGGTAAATGCGCTACAGAATATATCACTGCGCATTTGTAAAGGAGAGTTTCTCTCCATCATGGGCCCAAGCGGTTCCGGCAAGAGCACGCTCCTGAACCTGATCGGCGGGCTCGACCAGCCGACGAGCGGCAACATCTTTATTGACGACACCCCGCTCCACGGCATCACCGACGACGAGCTGACTCTTATCCGGCGCAAGCGGGTAGGCTTCATCTTTCAGTTTTTCAATTTACTGCCCATTCTCACGGCAATTGAAAATGTGGGACTGCCGCTACTGCTGGACGGCCAGTCATTTCCGCAGATCAGGGAGAAGGCGGTCAGTCTGCTGCAACAGGTGGGACTGGGAGAGCGCACCGGGCATCGCCCCGAACAGCTCTCTGGCGGCGAAATGCAGCGGGTGGCGATCTGCCGGGCGCTTATCACCAACCCCGCTGTGCTTCTGGCGGATGAGCCGACCGGCAATCTTGATTCACATACGAGTGAAGAGATCCTCCTTCTCCTGAAAAAGCTGAATGAAAACGGCCAGACCATCGTCATGGTTACCCACGATCCCAAGTCGGCAGCATACGCGTCGCGACTCATCACCATGAAGGATGGCAGTCTGGCTGAAGATGTTTCCATAAGTGGGGACGGCGCGTGAATCTGCTGAACCTTCTCCGCCATGTCAGCCTGCAGCATCTCCGGCTCCGCAAAGCGCAGACGTTCATGGCCGGCGCCGGCATCTGCCTGGGGGTGGCGGCGATCATCTCCATAGGCATCGTCAACAAGAGTGTCATTCACTCTGTCGAGGAGTCATTCAACCAGGTTACCGGTCGTGCCGCTCTCCAGGTAATAGGCTCACAGGCCGGCTTTCCCGAAGATCTTATTGAAAAAGTCAGGGTCGTCCCGGGGGTCGATTACGCGGTACCGGTCATCGAAACTGACGGACTGCTTGCCGCAGGCAAGGAACGCTCCATCATGATCCTGGGTGTTGACGTGCTCGTCGACACCCAGGTCAGGGATTACAGCCTTGCCGGTGAAAGCGCCGACGTCCCGGACCCGCTCCTCTTCCTCGCCAAGCCTGACTCCATACTCATTACCCGAACCATGGCCGAGCGTGAGAAAATCAAGCTCGATGATAAAATACAGGTGCAGACAGTTCATGGCATCCGCACTTTTCGAGTCCGGGGCATACTGGACCCCAGCGGTCCGGCAAAGGCCATGGGTGGGAATCTGGCGGTCATGGACATCTTTGCGGCACAAATGGCCTTCGGCAAGGAGGGGCGAATCGACCGGATTGATGTGAGCCTTTTGCGGGGTGAAGACCTCGAAACGGTAAGGCAACGAATTGTAAATGCGTTGCCGCAAGGCTACATGGTAGATACGCCGGCGGGCAGGACAAGACAGGTTGAAACCATGCTTGCCAAATTTCAGAGCGGTTTCAATCTGGTCAGTTTTATGGGAATAATCGTAGGCATGTATCTCATCTACAATGCCGTTGCCATCTCCGTAGTGCAACGGCGCAAGGAGATCGGCATCTTGCGCGCCCTCGGGGCTTCACGCAGGGATGTCATGCTGTTGTTTCTGGGAGAGACGCTGATAATCTCGATCATCGCATCGTCGTTTGGTGTTGTTGTCGGCATTTTGTTGGCCAAGACCATGGTGGGTGCTTTCGGTAACGTTATTTCTGAAACCTACGTCCGGACAGAGGTCACCCGGATTTATGTCAACTGGACCTATCCGGCAATCGGTCTCGGCAGCGGAGTTTGCGCCAGCCTTGTCGCAGCTATTTTCCCAGCTCGTGCCAGCTGTCGTATTTCACCTGTTTCGGCCATACGCTCGCTGCCATATAATGAAGACGGTTTTTTCACCCCTGGACGGATGAATATCGCCGCAGCCATTTCACTGGTTATGTCCTTCGTGATCCTCATAGTTTACAAATCCCTGGGTAATTCGGCTCTTACCAGGAACACCGCCTTTCTTTTCACTGCCCAGCTGCTGCTCCTCCTCGGCATATCGCTGCTGACTCCAACCTTTTTGAAAGGGTTTATCTCCGTCTTTCACCGGCTCATCTCGTCCCGTTTCGGTGTTGCGGGCAGACTGGCAGGGTTGAATCTTCGCAAGAACATACCCCGCAACGCAGTTGCTGTCGCAGCTGTCTTTTTTGGCATTGCGGTATTCGTCAGCACCTCCGGCTTTGTGTTCAGCGTCAAGGAGTCGACGACCAGCTGGCTGGAAGCGGTTGTTCGCGCCGATATTATGGTCACCTCCGGTCACCCGAGCTCCAGCGCCAACGCCCAGACCGTGCCGATGCCGGTAAGCATGTACCGGGAACTGGAAAAGCTCCCGGGGGTTCTCTCTGCGGAACCCTGGCGGAAAGTTACCATGAATTACAATGGCCGGAGCGTACTCCTCTCGACCATAGATATCGCCCGGCGCCTGGAATATAATGACTTCCTGCTTGTCCAGGGAGACCGAAAAGATCTGCCGGTTCTGTTGCCGAATCAGGAAAACGTAATGGTGAGCGAGCCGTTTGCCGCCATCTTCGGAGTCAAACCCGGAGACAGCATTACCCTCGCAACCCCCTCAGGGCCGGTCCGTTTCGGCGTTGTCGGGGTGATCATCGACTACCTGTGCGATACCGGCACGGTAGTGATGGACTTGAATACCTATCAGCGGCACTGGGGAGACATGCTCGCCAACTCATTTTCCGTGCGCGTCAAGCCAGGTGCGAAGGTTGATGATGTCCGTAATACGATCCAGCAGCGTTTCGGTAGCGACCGCAAGCTCTATGTCCTGTCGGCAGCGGAGTTCAGAAACGAGATCCGCAAGGTACTGGATGGCATGTTCGTCCTGAACTATGCCCTGAATGTCATTACCCTGACCATTGCCTGCCTCGGCATCATTGTCACACTGTTCGCCTCGGTGTTGGAGCGGACGCGCGAAATTGGCACACTCCGCTCCATCGGCATGCTCAGAAGCCAGATCTCGGCAGTTGTAGTGCTTGAGTCCATACTCATGGGACTTGCCGGAGGGATCCTCGGTTCAGTCGCCGGAGTCATCTCGGGGTGGGTCTGTCTGGAAGGTTTTTTTACCGCTGATTACGGTTCAGCTGCCAGGTATTATATCCCCTACGGCTCGATTCTTTGGGCACTTGCCTTGTCAGCCGGACTCTCCGCGCTGGCCGGCCTGATTCCCGCCCGGCAGGCGGCAAAAACAACAATTGTGGAGGCACTGGCCTATGAATAAAATCCTTGTCGGCATCATCACGGCGGTGATGCTACTCACCGCTACATCCGCGGCCTTTGCCCTGAACGGTCGTGAAATATATGACAAGGTGCATGAAGTGCGCACAAAGTCACTGGACCGGAAGACCGAAGCAACGATGACCCTTTTTGACAAGGGGGGCGGCAAGCGGATCAGGACTCTGACGGAATACGGCAAAAACGCCTTTCCCGAAGCGTGTAAAGTTCTTGTGGTCTTCAACTCGCCGGCGGACTTGAAAGGAGTCGCGTTTCTGATTCATGCACATACCTTCGCCGACCGCGACCTCTGGGCTTATTTCCCTGAATACAAGCGCGTCCGGCGACTTCCTACCTCGTCACAGGATGATTCATTCTTCGGATCGGATTTCAGCTACGATGATTTCAGCGGACCGCCCAACCTGAATGACTATACCTACAAAGTTCTTAAAGACGATGTCGTCGATGGCAGACCGTGCTATGTCGTCGAAGTGACGCCCAAGACGCGTCGCAAATATTCAAGGTTTGTCGCCTGGATTGCCAAGGATCTCTGGGTGCACACTAAGATAGATTATTACCAGGACAAGGTGCTTTACCGCGCCGGTATTTTCAAGGACATCAGGATCATCGACGGCATTCCTTCTCCGTTCAGACTTGAGATGGAAAATCTGAAAACCAGTCACCGGACGGTTTTAACGGTAGAAAGTATTCGCTACCGCACCAGATTCCCGGATGACCTGTTTTCGCAACGCTCCCTGGAACGGGGAGTGGGCAAGAAATAAACCCCGGACTTACCTGAAAGGCCCAGAATGAAAAATGCATTTATGGCGGCTATATTTCTGCTGTTTGTTTCTACTACGGGCTTTGCCGATGACTTCCTCACTGCTGCCGGCAGTCTGCAGCTGCGCGGCATCGTGCCGCTCAACAGTAACAGCGCAACCGAGTTGCCCACGCTTCTCGGACGGTTTAAGCTCGATACGTTACCCAGCAACTGGCACCTCCATACCTGGCTTGAAGGGGGATGGGACGGAACCGTGGACCTCCCGGCCAGGGACCATGCGGTCCTAAGAAATCTTGAAAACGTCTATCAAAGCAATACCCCTTTTATTGAAATCAAGGAGTTGTACGGTGCCTATGAGACCGATCTGTTCGAAATTCGCGCGGGCGTCCAGCGCTTTGCCTGGGGCAGGCTTGATGAGTACCCCATCAATGACCTCCTTAATCCCTGGGACTATACCCAGTTCATAAGAAAGCCTTTAGAAGACCGCAAGATCGGTGTACCCTCGCTTTTCGCCCGCCTCGGTAAAGACGACTGGAGCCTGGAAGCGGTCTGGGTTCCCCTGCACGTCCCTTACCGGCTCCCATTACCTGGCGAACGCTGGTCTGGTATCACCGGAACAACTGCATTAGCGGCATTACCCGGCGCAAAAATTGATTCGAATGAACCTGAACTTTCTCCCCGCACACTAAAGAACAGTTCCGGCGGTGTGCGTTTACGTCATGCAGGCACTCTTGATTGGGGTGTCAATTTTTTTCACGGTTACGACCCCAGGCCGGTTTTCAAGACTACCGCGCTTGTCATCACCCCTATAAACGGGGTTCTTGTTATCGACCCGGGATATGTGCCGGACTTTCATAAAATTACGTCAGTAGGAGTTGATGCAGCGACCGTCGCAGGGGAGTGGAGTCTGCGCGGGGAAGCATCGTACACGATGGGGCGCTATTTCAACAGCAGACTGGAACTCTGGGGATACCCTTCTACTCCGGAACCGGGGAGGACTGCCTTGAATCCCATCGAGCATAAAAGCGATGCCCTGGAATACGGGATCGGCATTGATTACCGCCTTTTTGAAGACTGTCTTCTTACCTTGCAGGGGCAACAGTCGGTCATCCTGGACAGGGCTGAGGCTATGTTTGCGCGGCAATTTGAGACTATCCTCTGGGGCAACGTCAAGACCGGATGGATGAATCAGAAGCTGGAAACCAACCTGAACTTTGCCTACAACCCGGAGCATAGAGATTACATGGCAAAGGCGAACGCCATATACGTTTTCACGGATTCCTGGAAAGGCGGGATCACTGCAGTAATCTTTGCCGGAGATGCTCAATCCGTTTTCGGAAGATTCTCCCGGAATGATCAGGTTGAGGCGGAACTTGTCTATTCCTGGTAAGTCACAATCAAGGGTTGCGCATCTGCTTCACCACACAGAGGGGGCATCCGGATCTTCACTCGGCGCCGCATGGGCAGTCCGTTCGAGATACAGATACTCGGGCAATGCGCGAAGTATCCGCAGACAGTTTATCAGCACCCTCACGCAATCACGAGTTGTCCGTACCTGGCAAAGTTCCTCAAGGACCATCCGTAGCCCTGCAGATATCACGTTAGTCGTGTCCTTCAAGGTAAATACCGCCAGCTGGGATCGGTCGAAGATGGTTTCAAGATCCTTTTTGCCACTGATCCAGCGCAACATCTGTGCTCTGGCCAACATGCTTTCGGAGGCGGACGGACACCGGTTCAGGCAGGCAACCCTAGGTTCACTCGCCACGGCAAAGCCGGCTGCCTGTGCCAGCACCGACAGTAGTACATCTTCAATCCAGGCGCTTGGATAGTGTTCCGCAATAACGGAGAGGAGGGCGGTCATAGTCTCGGTACGACCAACTGTTCCGCCACCCGGCAGCCACATGAAACCAGAGGTCCGCGCGTGAACTAGATTCAGATAGAGCTGGATAGCGGGTAACGGCACGTCGGGGCTGGGGTGGCGAATGCCGTCGGCAGCAGCCTCAAACACCACAAACCGGTTACGGGTGCCAAGCAGCTGCAGCTCAGGGTCCAGTTCTAACCGCTCGATCAGTATTGCCAGAGCCGCTTCACCAAACCCTTCGCTTGACCAGGGGGCAAGTCGATGGAACTCGGATTCAGCATCGCAGATCAGCAGGTTTTGCGGTGACAGCCACCCGGACATGATTGAACTGGAAATCAGGCCGAACAGGTCACCGAACATGCGAATTTTGCCGGCAGCAACTCCGGCCTTGCCGTCCGGCGCGGAACTCTGATGGACAATAAAGCAGCGATCCTCGCCGGTTGTGCCGGTGTCGATGAACAGAGTTTTCCCGGCCTTGTCGAATACCGGCGCCGGTTTGTTGGGACTAAACTTTGTACAAAAGCCGTGGATAACGCTGCATCCCGAGAGTTGCTCCAGATAATATTCCAGGGATGGCGATTCGAAGCCATTGTTGCAGCCAATCAGCAAATCAACGGAGCGCCCCAGAGCCCGAATTTGATTTAGTAGATGCGGCAAACTGCAAGGCAGGTGCAGTTCGGAGCCGTAGGTGGCAGAAATCACGACGAGCAGACGACTCGGGTCGGTTCTTCCACCGCTGTATGCGAGCAGGTTGCGGTAGTTTGCCGTAATTGCCGCAACATCCCTCTCGTACCTCTGATTTGGAGTCATTCAGCCATTCTCATTTTGCCGGGAATTCTTATTCTTGTGGAGATTGTATACAGCCAGGCATGAGCTGCCGTCAATCCGAATAAATGAAAAATGTTATGTATTGACCAGACATTATGGTACTTTTTCTAATTAAGTATCACTACAAAATCATGAGCGTCAGTTCAAGGAGTATCCTTTAAATGGAAAATTTCAACGAAAGAGACAGCAACACAAATCCCGAACGGCAACCTATTGCCGTAATCGGCATCGGTTGCCGGTTTCCGGGCAGCGCTACGGGAGTAGAAGCCTTCTGGCAAATGTTGCTCGACCGGACTGACGCCATCAGCGATGTCCCCCCGGAACGTTGGGACCACTCCATTTTCTATCATCCGGAACCTGGCAAGCCAGGCAAGACTGTTGCCCGGCAGGCCGGCTTCATTACGGATATAGACAAGTTCGATAATGGTTTTTTTGGCATATCACCCAGGGAAGCGGCCCAGATGGACCCACAGCACAGACTGCTGCTGGAGGTGAGTTGGGAGGCGCTCGACGATGCCGGGATTCCTCTGGGAAGCATTGCCGGCAGCAGGACCGCCGTCTTTATGGGGGTCTCCGCCCATGAATACGGTCTTCTGCAGACCATTGAATCCATCGGCACCCACTCCAGCATCGGCCAGGCTGCCTGCATGGTCGCCAACCGGCTCTCCTACGCCTACGACCTTATCGGCCCCAGCGTTGCTGTCGATACTGCCTGCTCTTCGGCGCTGGTGGCAGTACATATGGCCTGCAACAGCATCTGGAACGGTGAGTCGACACTGGCCATGGCCGGCAGCGTCAATCTGCTCATCGACCCCACCACCTTCGTAAGTTTCAGCAATCTTTCCATGCTCAGCCCAGACAGCCGCTGCATGGCCTTTGATGCCCAGGCCAACGGTTTTGCCCGCGGTGAAGGGGTCGGAGTCGTCATTCTCAAACCCCTGTCACGGGCAGTTGCTGATGGTGATCGCATCTATGCCACCATTCTGGCAACGGCAGTCAATCAGGATGGACACAATCAGGGACTTACCTTCCCCAGCCAAGCTTCGCAGGAAAAGATTCTGAGCGATATCTATGCCAAGTCCGGCATAGCGCCGGAGCGGCTGAGTTATCTCGAAGCCCATGGCACCGGTACGCAGGCCGGAGACCCGGTCGAGACCAATGCCATCGGTCATGTGCTTGGTCAGTGTCGCCTGGAAGGACAGGATCTGCTGATCGGTTCGGTCAAAACAAATATTGGTCATCTTGAACCGGCCGCAGGTATCGCGGGTCTCATCAAGGCCTGTCTGGTTCTCAAGCACCGTCTCGTCCCGCCAAATCTCCACTTTGAACAGCCCAACCCTCGTATACCGTTTGCCGCGCTGAAGCTGCGCGTGCCGGTAGTGGCAGAACCCTTGACCGGAGAGGCACCGCTGGTGGCCGGAGTTAATTCCTTCGGCTTCGGCGGCACCAATGCCCACGTCATTATCGCCGAACCACCAACGCTTCCCTCTTTGACAGCAGATATAGAGGAAACGCCCCCCTTCCTCCTCACCCTCTCGGCACGCTCTCCTGAAGCGCTCAAGGCCCTGGCTGTTTCGTACCACGGTCTCCTAGAAAGCCTGCCGGAATCCGGCCCGTCACCCCTAGGCGATATCTGTTACACGGCATCGGCACGCCGCACTCACCATGCGTACCGTCTGGCGGCGACGGCAAAGTCTGCTGCTGAGCTCCGGCAGCTACTCGCAGCCTATCTTGAGGGCAAAAGTCCTTCCGGACTGACCAGTGGCAAGGTGTCTCCTGGTCAGCGCCCCCCCATCGCTTTCATGTTCTCCGGCCAGGGTTCCCAGTGGTGGGCCATGGGTCGGGAACTGCTGGAGCGGGAACCGGTCTTTCGTGAAGTGGTTGAACGCTGCGATCATGTCGTCAGGGAACTGGGTGGGTGGTCGCTCCTCGACCAGTTCGTAACTGACCAGGAAGGCTCGAAGATGCACATTACCTCCTTTGCCCAGCCGGCGCTGCTCGCGGTCCAGGCAGGGCTGGTGGATCTGTGGCGGTCATGGGGTGTAGTTCCCGACGCCGTTGTCGGCCACAGCGCCGGGGAAATCGCTGCAGCATATGCCGCAGGGGTCTTGAGTCTGGAGGAGGCGGTCGTCGTTGCCTTCCAGAACGGCCGCCTGAAGGCTCTCATCCCGGCCACCGGCCGTATGATGGCGGTAGGCGCTACCGTGGAGCAGATATCCACCTATCTTGCCGGGTATGAGGACCGGGTTTCCGTGGCGGCTGTCAACAGCCCTCTGGCACTCACCCTCTCGGGAGATCCGCAGGCCCTGGAAGAGATCAGTCGCGCCCTCAAAAATAACAAGATCGGCAGCAAGTACCTCAATGTCAATTATGCTTTCCACAGCCCGCAAATGGACCCGATAAAAACAGATCTGCTGGAGGCTTTGCGCGATCTTGCTCCCGCGCAAACCCGGACACGTCTCCTGTCAACGGTCAGCGGTGACTGGAGCGACGGCACGGAGTGGACTGCCGAATACTGGTGCCGGAATCTGCGGCAGACCGTCCGCTTTGGTCCGGCGGTAGATCACCTTGTCAGCGAAGGTTTCGGTGTTTTCCTGGAAATCGGTCCGATGCCGGCCCTGGCCGGATCGGTTAAAGACTGTCTGCGGCACCGAAACGCCGACGGCACGGTCGTCGCTTCTCTCCGGGAGGGCAAGGGCGATTCCGAGTCACTGCTGAATGCTGTTGCCGCGCTCCATTCGCGCGGGGTCACCATAAACTGGGAGCGACTCCGGCCAACCGGTCGCATTGTGCCGCTCCCCGCTTATGCCTGGCAGCGCGAGCGCTGCTGGAGCGAGGCAGAGGAGCGCTGGCGGGACCGTTTCGTGCCACAAGCGCACCCGCTCCTCGGAACTGAGCAGATTGCGGCACGCCCTGTCTGGTCGAACCGGCTCGATCTGCGCATACAGACCTATCTTGGCCACCACGCCCTTCAGGCGATTCCGGTATTTCCCGCCGCAGGCTATCTGGAGATGGCTCTGGCCGCCGGCCAGAGTATGCAGCAGCTGGAAAGCTGTTTGCTTGAGGATGTTTCCTTCGAGAATCCATGTTTCCTGGCGGAAAACGAGCGCATCCCCATTGAATTCCGTTATTCTCCTGAAGAGTCACGCTTTGAAATTTTCAGCCGCGACAAAAGGAACACTGGCTGGATAAGACATGCCGCCGGGAGGATTCTGTTGCCGGGCGGGAGAGCGCCTGCGCCGGGAGAAACACCCCGAAGTATTGCCGACCGGCTGCACACAAACGTCTCCTGCGAATCGATCTACAATCGCTTCAACTCCGTGGGTCTGGAATACGGCCCCGCCTTTCGCGGCATAAGCGATGCCTGGCGCAGTGATAACGAGGCACTGGGTGAAATCAGACTACCGCCCGGTACCGACTTCGACTGTGGCAGTTACCTGATTCACCCGGCCTTGCTGGATGCCTGCCTGCAGGTTATCCAGGCGGCCCATTCCGAAGCCCCGATTCCCCAAATAGCGGAACGGGCGGTCATGCCGGTTTCCCTGGAGCGGCTGCGTCTTTTCCGGATTCCGGGAGAACGCGTCTTCAGTCACGTGACAATTACCGAATCGACTGCCGAAGCCGTGACAGCAAACATCAGGATCATCGATGAAAAGGGAAACCTGCTACTGGATATCAAGGGACTGACCTGCCGCTCCATTGAGGGGGAGGCAGCCGTCAAGTCACTCTTGGACGACCTTCTCTACACGGTCGAGTGGCACCCGCAACCCCATGCCGAGACCCCGGCAAAAGCGCCTGCCGTTGCCGGTGGGAACTGGCTCGTCTTTACCGACCGCAAAGGGCTCGGCAGTAAACTCGGCGAAGGCCTGGAGTCCTCAGGTCAAAAGGCTGTTTTCGTCCATCCCGGCAGCCGGTTCACCGAGGATGCTGACAACGTCTATACGGTCGATCCGAAAGAACCGGAAGAGATGAAGCAGCTCCTCGCAACTTTGAGCGGAAAAGAACTGCCACCACTGGCAGGGATTGTCTACCTGTGGGGAATCGATACCGTTGCGCCGGAGGAAACGACCCTGGAGACACTTGCCGCAGATGAACAATACGGTATTGTCTCCCTGCTCCATCTACTCCAGGCCCTTGCCGGGAGACCGGAGTTGGCGCCGCGCCTCTGGGTGGTCACCTGTCGGGCCCAGGCACGGGATAACGCTGAGCAGGCCGATCTTGCCGTGGCCCAGGCGCCGTTATGGGGCTTTCGCCGCGTGGCCGCCTTCGAACAGGCCCGGTTGCGACCGGCGATTGTCGATATCAGCAACCCAGAATCACCGGCAGAGATCGCCGCACTGCTGAAGGAATTTGCGGCAGATCCGGTTGAGGATGAAATTATCCTGCGTGAAACTGAGCGCCTTGTTTACCGTTACGTTCAGACTTCCCTGGAAAGGTGCGCCCCGCCCCGTATCCGTATTGTGGCGCCCGGCTCTCAACCCTTCCGTGCCAAAACGACCCGGCTCGGCAATCTGGACAACCTGAAGCCCACCGCCATACCGGCATTGCTGCCGGGACCGGGTGAAGCAACCATTGAGGTCAGGGCCGCCGGACTCAATTTTGCCGATGTTCTCAAAGCCCTCGGCCTCTACCCCGGGGTTTCTCTCGATACCATAACCCTCGGCGCTGAATGCGCCGGCATCATCACGGCCATAGGTGAAAGGGATGAGGCGGCTGAAAAGTTCTTCGGCCTGACGCCTCTAAAGGTCGGTGATCCGGTGATAGCCCTTGCGCCCCACTGTTTCGGGTCATTTGTCACCACCCCGTTACCCTATGTTTTCCCCCTGCCGGAAGGTTTGACCTTTGATCAGGCAGCGGCCATTCCCATCGTTTATCTGACCGCCCAGTATGCCCTTAACCATGTGGGCCGACTCCGCAAGGGAGAGCGGGTGCTCATCCATGCCGCTTCCGGAGGAGTAGGTCTTGCGGCAATCCAGATTGCCCGCCGTGCCGGGGCGGAAGTGTTCGCCACGGCGGGAAGTCCGGAAAAGCGCGAATTCCTGAGTTCTCTGGGGATTGATCATGTCATGGATTCCCGCAGCCTCGATTTTGCCGACGAAATCATGGCAGCCACCGACGGCGAAGGGGTGGACCTGGTACTTAATAGCCTGGCAGGAGAGGCAATCGCCAAGGGAATCTCGGTACTCCGTCCCTTTGGCCGCTTTATCGAGATCGGCAAACGTGACATCTATGCAAATACCAGGGTGGGACTCCGCCCGTTCCGCCATAATATCTCATTCGTGGTCGTTGATCTTGACCAAGCCATCAGGACACAGCCGACGTTGGTACACGAACTTTTCCGCGAAGTCATGGCCGGTTTTGCCGACCGGTCATTTACTCCGCTGCCAATTACGCCTTTCCCGATAACGGAGATTGTGGAGGCCTTCCGCTACATGTCCAAGGCGCAGCACATCGGCAAGATAATCATCAGCAATGAAGTTGCTGAGGTACCGGTGGTCTTCGTTCAGGAAAAATTGCCGGTACACGCTGCGGCCACCTACCTGGTGACTGGTGGTGTTGAAGGTTTCGGCCGCACGGTTGCAGCATGGCTGGCAGATCAGGGTGCGCGCCATATTGTCCTGGTAAGCCGCAGCGGTACCGCTGCCCCCCATGCAGTGGAGTGCCTCGCCGACCTGGCAGAACGTGGCTGTAATGCCCATATCTGGAGCGCCGATGTGGCTGATTCCGCACAACTACAGCAGGTGCTCGACCGCATCGCGGCGGAGCTGCCCCCGCTGCGTGGGATTGTGCATGCTGCCATGGTTCTTGACGACGGCATGATGACGCGACTGGACCGGGAGCGGCTGGCCGCGGTTACCAGACCAAAGATACTCGGGGCATGGAATCTCCACCAGCAGACACTGACTCTACCGCTGGATTTTTTCCTGATGACTTCCTCCATCTCCGCAATTTTCGGGGCGCCGGGCCAGGCAAACTATGCTGCAGCCAACTCTTTTCTCGACAGTCTCGCCCACTATCGCCATGGCTTAGGCATGCCAGCCCTGACGCTTAATTTGGGAGCATTTGAGTCGGTGGGTTATGCGGCCCGCCATCCGGAATTGATTGCCTATCTGGCCAACATGGGTTTCCCGCCAATTGCGCCGACCGAAGCTCTGTCAGCCCTTGACCGACTGCTCGGCAGCGATATTGCTCAGGTGGGGGTTGCCCGTTTCGATTTTGGCCGCCTTGCCGCCAGTCCCATGGGGAGAATGATGCCGCAGCGCTTCGCTGATTTGCTGATTGCCAACCGGGGTAGCAGCGGGGCAGGCAAGAGTGAAGACCGCCAGTTGCTCAATGCCTTGGAAAATGCGCTCCCGGAAGAAAGAACAGTTCTGGTGCTTACAGCTCTCGTGCAGGAGATGGGCCGCGTGCTGGGGGTAGCAACCGACAGCTTCCAGGCTGATCAACCGCTGAGCGATCTTGGCCTCGATTCTTTGATGACGGTTGAGATCGTTACCTGGGTTGAGCAGGCCCTTGATCTCAAGCTGCCTACCGTTGAGCTGATGCGGAATCCCACCACTGCAGAATTGGCTAGTCTCCTCGTTACTCTCATGGAAGACAGGACAGCGGGTCGCACTTCGCAGACGCAATCGGCAACGGTTGACCTGCGGGCTGAGGCGCAGCTCGATCCCGACATCACCCCACAAGGGAATATCTGCCCTGAGGTGCAACCGGAGTATATCTTTCTGACCGGTGGCACTGGTCTGGTCGGTGCTTTTCTCCTTAAGGAGCTTCTGGCGCGGACGCAAGCCACGGTTCATTGCCTCATCCGCGCCTCCGACGCGACCATTGCCATGGCAAGGCTCCGCGCTACGCTGGAATCCTACGGCATCTGGGAGGAGTCCGTTAGCCAGAGGGTCGTCATGGTCCCCGGTGACCTGGAACAGCCTCGCTTAGGACTTGCCGCCGAAGCATTCGACGCTCTCTGCGACACCGTGGATGCCATCTACCATTCCGGCGCCATCGTCAACTTCCTCAGACCATATGCCGGCATGCGCGCCGCCAACGTGTCGGGAACCAGGGAGGTGCTCCGTCTGGCCTGTGCCGGCCGCCCGAAGATCCTCCATTACATCTCGTCCATTGCCGTGTTCAGCGTCACCCACTACACAGGGACAATTATGGAGGACTCCTTCCCTTACGAAATTGCCGGCCTGCCCGACGGCTACAGTCAGAGTAAGTGGGTCTCCGAACAGTTGGTTGTTGAGGCGATGCGGCAAGGTTTGCCGGTGCAGATCTATCGTCCGGGGGTGCTTTCCGGAGATACCCGGACAGGGGCTTCGCCTCTCAATGATGCCCTGTTGCAGATTTTCTTGGCCAGTTGCCGTATCGGTTGTCTTCCGGACATGGGAATGCGGGTGGATGTGACCCCGGTTGACAAGGCGGTGGCGGCCATTGTCAGCATTGCCCTCAAGAACGACAACCACGACAGAGTCTTTCATCTCTGTAGTCCGGAGCCAACCCCGGTCGAAGACCTCATCACCTGGATCTGCGCCATGGGGATCCCGGTCGAGCTGGTCCCTTACAGCCGGTGGCGGGAAGAGATGTTCTCTCGGGCCGCTGACTTCAAGTTCGAACCGCTCCTGGCACTGCTGCCGGAGAGCGAGAAGGAGGCTCTGGAGCGGGTTGGTGGCAAAGAGCGGCGGTTCAGTATCGAGAACACCCGCCGCGCCCTGGAAGGAAGTCAGGTTACCCTGCCGCCACTTGATCGGAACCTCGCTGAGAGTTATGTCCGCTATCTTGAAGGTAAACGGCTCCTTGACGCAGTGTCGTAATTTATAACAAACTCGTTCAGAATGAGTTCGTTCACTTTTTGTACCGCACAAATTTTCTACCATTTCATCCGGCCTTTTGAGCGGAATATAATCTGGAACTTTCACAATTCTTGCATTATATTGCTGTTTCGGCTGAGCGTCTTTTTCAGCTGGAGTAGTAAAAAAACAGACAGGATGAATTGATGAAAATACTAGTAACCGGCGCAGCCGGTTTTATCGGCTTTCACCTGGCCAATCGCCTGCTGGAGCAGGGCAGTGAAGTGGTTGGCCTGGATAACATCAACGACTATTATGAGGTGGGGCTCAAGGAGGCCCGCCTGCGTCTGCTGGAAGGTCAGCCCGGTTTCCGTTTTTTGCGGGCTTCCCTGGCTGATCGTCCGTGGATGGCGGAATTATTCGCCCGCGAGCGCTTTGACATGGTGGTCAACCTGGCGGCCCAGGCTGGTGTGCGCTATTCATTGCAGAATCCCCACGCCTATATAGACAGTAACATCGTCGGCTTTATGAATGTGCTGGAGGGGTGTCGCCACAACAACGTCAAGCATCTGGTATATGCCTCCTCCAGTTCGGTTTACGGCGCCAATACAACGGTGCCGTTCTCGGAGCACCACTCAGTCGATCATCCGGTCTCACTCTACGCAGCCACCAAAAAATCCAACGAACTGATGGCCCATACCTATGCGCACCTTTACGGGCTGCCGGTCACCGGGCTGCGTTTCTTCACTGTTTACGGCCCCTGGGGCCGTCCGGACATGGCCTATTTCTCCTTTACGAAAGCTATTCTGGAGGATCGTGTGATCGATGTCTTCAACCATGGTCGCATGCAACGGGATTTCACCTATATCGACGACATCGTCGAAGGGATAGTGCGGGTG
>JBGSQD010000233.1:0-8726 GCA_041738275.1 Geobacterales bacterium | reverse complement strand
GAAGGGAAACAGGCCGTTCAGTCGCAGAGTTACGGCCCTGAAGCCCGCGGCGGAGCCTCAAAGTCGGAGGTAATCATTTCCGACGAAACGATCGATTATCCGAAGGTTACCCAGTGTGACGCTCTGCTGGCTATGACCCAGGAAGCAGCCAACAAGTATTCTCACGATCTCAAGGAAGGTGGCGTTCTTCTGATCGACTCAGATCTGGTCAAGGATATCCCACCGGGCAACTTCAAAACTGTTGCCTTCCCGATCATCAACACTGCGAAAAATGAAGTTGGTCGTGAAATTGTTGCCAACATCGTTGCTCTGGGTGCCATGGTTGCTTTGACAGGCCAAGTGAGCAGAGAAAATGCTGAGAAGGCAGTTCTTTCCAGCGTTCCAGAAGCTTTCATCGAGCTGAACAAAACTGCTTTCAGCATGGGTTTTGAAAAGGCCATTGCAGCTAGCGCCTAAGTATTATTTGTCTCAATTTATTGATGTTTACAGCCCGGTGCCAACACCGGGCTGTTTTTATTTCCAGCGCTGCAATCTGATGTTTGACCTGCAACCTTTTATCTTGCCGAATTAGTGGCAGAAATGCTAATTTACCTCCTTTCTTACGGAAGGAGGTTTTTATATTATATGCTTCGTTATTTAACCGCAGGTGAATCCCACGGACCACAGTTGACAGCCATAATCGAAGGAATGCCTGCTGGTATCCCGCTGGTCGTAGAAAGCATCAACCGTGAACTGGCTCGCCGTCAACAGGGGTATGGCCGTGGCGGACGGATGAAGATAGAAACGGATACGGCTGAGATACTGTCCGGAGTCCGTTGGGGAACGACACTTGCCTCGCCGGTGACCCTGGTTGTGAAAAACCGTGACTGGGAGAACTGGCTTGACAAGATGTCACCGCTGTCGTCCCATCGGGATGACTCGCTGGCAGTTACCCGGCCCCGCCCCGGGCATGCCGATCTTACCGGTGCACTGAAATATGATCATGCTGATGTGCGCAATATTCTTGAGCGTTCCAGCGCCCGTGAAACAGCGGTTCGTGTGGCGGTTGGCGCCGTTGCCAAGTCGCTGTTGAGTGCCTTTGATATCTTTGTGGGTGGCATTGTGACCGAGGTCGGAGGTGTTGTCGCAAAGGCACCGGAATTGCCTCTGATTCAACTGTGGCAGATGGCAGCCGGATCTGAGTTGTTTTGTTGCGATGCAGCTGCAGAGCTTGAGATGAAGCGGATGATCGATGCTGCCCAGGCCAGCGGTGACACCCTGGGTGGTGTGGTGGAGGTGCATGTGGCCGGCGCTCCTCCAGGGATGGGGAGTTATGTTCATTGGGATCGCAAGCTGGATGCCCGTTTGAGCATGGCGTTAATGAGTATCCAGGCTATCAAGGGGGTTGAAGTCGGCCTCGGTTTTGGTGCTGCCCGCCTGCCCGGTTCCAAGGTTCATGACGAAATATTCTGGGATGCCGCCAGACTCGAACAGGGCGCGTCCAGCGCCTTTTACCGAATCGCAAACAATGCCGGCGGTATCGAGGGCGGCATGTCCAATGGTGAACCGATCATAGTGCGTGCGGCCATGAAACCGATTCCCACGCTGTACAAGCCGTTGCGCTCTGTTGATATCCGCAGCCATGAGCCGTTCGAGGCGACCGTGGAACGTTCCGATACGTGCGCTGTGCCTGCTGCTTTGGTGGTGGCTGAGGCGGTGGTGGCCATTGAGTTGGCCAACGTATTTCTCGATAAGTTCGGCGGAGACTCGCTCCAGGAGATAGGGCGAAATTACGACGGTTATATGCAGCAGATCCGCAATACCTGAACCGGTTGTGGTTCACTCGTTATCAAGGTAAGTTGGTGATTATTAAACAGTATGAACAATTTATGCCGGCGCTGATATTAGAATTGACACGGAAGGTAAATCCGTAGAAGATATGGCGGCAGAGATTATAAGGATTTAAAGGGGTTTCAGGCGTGAGTGTGCTGACGGTCCATTTGGGCGAATACAGTTACGATATCCTCATTGAAAGCGGTATTCTTTCATCGCTAGGGCAGCGCTGCGCCGCAGTCGGTCTTGTCGGGCACGTGGCCGTGATTACCAATCCGACCGTTGCGGCGCTTTATGGTGCTGTGGTTCAGACTTCATTGGTTGCATCCGGAAATATGGTCACAATGATCACTATTCCTGATGGGGAGGAATTCAAAAACGCCGCAACCCTGAATAGTGTGTATGATGGTTTGATCGAAGCAGGCTTGGGCCGCAATTCTTATGTAGTTGCCCTTGGCGGGGGAGTTGTGGGGGATTTGGCCGGTTTTGCCGCAGCCACTTACCTGCGAGGGATTCCTTTTGTTCAGGTGCCCACAACGCTGCTGGCACAGGTCGACAGCAGTGTGGGCGGCAAGACAGCCATCGATCACCCAAGGGGTAAAAACCTGATTGGCGCCTTCTATCAACCGCAACTGGTGCTGATAGACGTTGATACCCTTGCCACACTGCCGGAACGCGAGTTTCGTGCCGGCATGGCCGAGGTTGTCAAATATGGCGTTGCTCTTGATCATGCCTTTTTTGAATACCTGGAACAGAATGTAAAAACTATCCTTGCCATGGAACGAGAGTGCCTGGTTGAAGTGATTCATCGCTGTTGTGCACTGAAGGCCCAGGTCGTTGAGATTGACGAGAAGGAATCAGGATTGCGTGCCGTTCTCAATTACGGCCATACCCTGGGACATGCTCTTGAGACTTTGGCCGGTTATCGGGAACTAGTTCATGGTGAAGCTGTTGCCATGGGCATGGCTCTGGCTGTTCGGATCAGCATGGCTAAAGGATACTGTTCCGAGACGGATGGCAGCAGGATTGTGGAGCTGATCAAAGATTTCGGGCTTTTCGTGACACCGCCGACTGTTGAGCGCACCAGTCTGCTGGATGCTCTTTTAAAGGACAAGAAAACCCGTAATGGAGCCATTAATTTTATCTGTAACAAGGGAATCGGCAATTATGTCGAGGAGAAGCTGTTGCCTGAGCAATTGCTTGTCTTAAGCCGTCTGGAGGTGTGAGCCATGCAGCATGATAACGCATCTTTCTGGGCTGATATCAAAAGTTACGAGGAACGTCTGGCCCGGAACCCTGATTCGTACATTTTTGCGCGATTGTCAGAAGTCTACCTCAAGGTCGGACTCGTGGACGACGCACTTTACACTGCGCGACAGGGGGTGGCCAGGTATCCCGGGTACATCGCCGGCCAGAGGGCGTTAGCGCTGGCCAGCCATGCAAGAGGGCTGCTGGAGGAAAGTTGTGAAGCCCTGGGAAAGGTTACCGCTGCCCTGCCGGAAGACGTGACTGCACAAAAACTCCTGGGGCGCCTTAAGTCCATGAGCGGCGATTATAAAGCCGCCATAACTGCTTTTCGTACGGTATTGGAATTTTATCCGGACGACGTGGAATGCCGACTGGAGCTGGAAGTACTGGAGCGCACGGAATCGGCTTCATTGAAGGAATCTTCTCAAACCGGCAAAGGCCAGATGGGTAGTGTTGAATCCGTTTGTGCACAACCGGATGACGAGTTTGGTCCTTATGAAGAAGCGATTGATGAATCTGAAGAGATTATCGAGGATATGGAAATCCTTGAATTGGACGAGGCAGATTTGGTGGATGTCGATGGTGCCGAGCAGGAAGTTGTTCCTCCTGCGGCGCCTGCTGCTTTGCACCATGACCCCCTTTCCACGGTCACCCTGGCGGAACTTTATGTTCAGCAGGGATTCATTGACAAGGCCTTGGATATTTACCACGCTATCCTGGCAGATGATCCTGCCAACAGCGAGGTGCAGTCGCGCATTGCCCAGTTGGAGGGCAGGCAGGCAACTGGTTCTCAGATGGATCAGGACACAAGCTTCAGCGAGTATTCCGAGGCCGGATGGGAACCTGAAGAAAATACATCTGCAATATCGCAGCTTCCCGCCCAAGGGGAGGCGGACAATGCGGTTTCCGTTCTTGAGGGTTGGCTTGACAACATCAGGAGGATGAAGGCATGTCACTAAGAGGTTCGTTGAGAGAGATCGTTGAAAGTGTGGATGGGGCGCTTGCCGCCATCATTATGGCGTACGACGGTATCCCTATCGACGAAGTTGTGGCAGCTCAAACGGAATTCGACCTTCAGCTTTTAACGGTTGAATACGCTACTGTCCTGAAAGAGATCAAGCGTGCTGTTGCGGTCATCAAGGTAGGGGAGATGGAGGAGGTTTCGATTGCCACCGGTCAGGTGCGGGTTGTCATGCGCGTGTTGAATGACGAACTGTTTACCGTGCTGATTATGACCAAAAACGGCAATTTCGGCAAGGGACGCTACCTGCTCCGTCTCAAATCACCTGCCATGGCAGAGGAGCTTGGTTGATATGCGCTATCTCATACTTCACGGACCCAATCTGAATCTTCTCGGCAGGCGCGAACCAGAGGTCTACGGTACCCTGACGCTGGCTGAGATCAATCATGCTATCGAGATCCTGGCTGCAGAGCTTGGATGTAATGTTGCCTTTCTGCAGTCAAATGCCGAGGGGGAACTGATTGATGCGATCCAGATGGCCGCTGGAGCGTACGACGGTATTGTTGTCAACCCGGCCGCATATACCCATACCAGCGTTGCTATCCGTGACGCGTTGGCCTCGGTAGGTCTGCCTTTTGTTGAGGTGCATCTTTCCAACATCCATCGCAGGGAGGAATTTCGCCACAAGAGCCTGATGGCCTCTTTGGCTGTGGGGCAGATCTGCGGTTTTGGTTGCGATAGTTACCTGCTGGGATTACGGGCATTATTTAATGCTACTAAATAAGCAGTTATACCTGTTCCGGCATTTTGGGTGGTGTTCTTGGTGAATTTCATAAAAAACAGTTTGTATTTACGGTTTCACTTATGCTAAAAAGCAGGCGCGCCAAACTGGAGCGCTTTTTCAATTCCGATGAACTTGATGCAATCCTGTTATCGAGCCCATTGAATATTCGCTATTTATGCGGTTTCAGCGGTTCCGAAGGCGCACTGCTGCTTACCCGTGATGCCGGATGGTTCCTTTGTGATTCGCGCTATACCACGCAGGCCGCTGCCGAGGTCGCTGGTGTTGACATTAGGCAGTTTACGGTTAAGCTGGATGCCATAGCTGATTTGGTCGCTGAGATGAAATTTTCTCGGATCGGGTTTGAAGCAGCCCATACAACGGTGGCCGATTTCAAGACTTTGTCCGGGAAATTAAGCAGCAGTCAGTTAGTGGCCATTGAAGGAGAGTTTGACCGGATTCGATCCTGTAAGGACAGTGATGAACTGGATCGACTTCAGGATGTTGCCGCACTCGCATCGAATTCTTTGCTTGCCGTGCTCCCTGCTTTAAAGCCTGGAATCAGCGAGCTGGACTTTGCCCGGGAACTTGAGTTTGAGATGCGTCGGCGTGGTGCTGAAGGAAGGGCATTCGATTTCATAGTCGCATCGGGAGATCGGGGTGCCATGCCCCATGGACGGGCATCCGAAAAAACCGTCCGATCCGGTGAACTGGTTACAATCGATTTTGGAGCGGTCAGAAACGGCTATTACTCCGATGAAACGGTGACGGTGGCGGTAGGTCAACCTGATGATCGCTGCCGTGAGATCTATGGTGTCGTGAAGGAAGCCCATGACCGGGCAATTGCTGAGGTAAGGCCTGGAATCACCTGTCGTGAACTGGACGACATAGCCAGGAATTATATCCATGAACGTGGCTATGGTGATTTCTTCGGTCATGGCCTGGGACATGGTGTCGGCCTGGAGATACACGAAAAGCCGGTGCTGTCACCCCGCAGCGAGGCGATCGTTGAAAATGGGATGGTCTTTACCATTGAGCCTGGGATATACATCCCCGGTTTTGGTGGCGTTCGCATAGAAGATACCGTAGTTGTTACGTCTGACGGTTGCCATCTGCTGACGAAGGTTCCAAAGGAACTGATGATTTTGTAGCTTTATTCTAACGTGCGGATCACCGGCACCATGTTGCCGTGTGACTGCTAGACTGCATTCAAAGGAGAATAGGATGGACGTCAAGGATTTGAAAGTACTGATAAAGATGATCACTGAAACCGATATCACCGAGTTCGAGATGGACAACTCTGAAGAAAAGATCATCATCAAGCGTGGTCAGAAGACGGAATACGTTTCTGTCGCTGCTCCTGCCGCCGCATATGCAACTCAACTTCCCATGGCTGCCCCCGCAGCGCCGGCTCCTTCAGCAGCTCCTGCCGCTGTTGTCGAGGAGGTGGGTGAAACCATCAATTCGCCGATCGTCGGAACCTTCTATCGCGCCCCGGCTCCGGATGCGGCTCCTTACGTGGAGGTCGGGCAGGTTGTGGAAAAGGGCCAGGTGCTCTGCATTGTCGAGGCCATGAAGCTGATGAATGAAATTGAATCCGAGTTCCGCTGTAAAATCGTGAAGATTTGCAAGGAAAACGCCCAGGCGACAGAGTTTGGCGATCCTCTTTTTGTCGTTGAAAAGCTTTAATAACGTTTCACCCCTCACTATGCAACATGCTCGGAACATCGAACCCTTTGATCCATTCGATGCCGAACGTGCCAAAGCACGCAATTAACGGGAGACGCTTAATGTTCCATAAAATACTTATTGCCAATCGTGGCGAGATCGCAATTCGCATTATTCGCGCCTGCAAGGAACTTGGTATCAAGACGGTTGCGGTCTATTCCCAGGCAGACAGCAACTCACTGCATGTCAAGCTGGCCGATGAAAGTGTCTGTATTGGCCCGGCCCCAAGCGCCCTGAGTTATCTCAATATCAACGCCATTATCAGCGCCGCTGAACTGACCGATGCCGAGGCCATTCACCCCGGGTATGGTTTCCTCTCTGAAAATGCCAATTTTGCTGAGGTATGTGAGAATTGCGGCATTGTCTTTATCGGTCCCAGCCCTGAAAGCATGCGGATCATGGGGGACAAGATCAGCGCCCGGCAGGCCGTGATCAAGCAGGGAGTTCCGATCCTTCCCGGTACCAAGGAAGGGGTTAAAACCGTTGATGAGGCTGTCAAGATTGCCAAGAAGATAGGCTTCCCTGTGATTATCAAGGCTACTGCGGGCGGCGGCGGGCGAGGCATGAAGATCGTTCATTCCCAGGCTGCCCTGCCGAACGCCTTTGCCACCGCACGTGCCGAAGCCCAGTCCGGATTCGGCAACCCGGAAGTCTACATAGAAAAATACTGCGAACAGCCGCGGCACGTTGAAATACAGATTCTGGCAGACAAACATGGCAATGTGATCCATCTGGGTGAACGGGATTGCTCCATCCAGCGTCGTCACCAGAAACTCATCGAAGAGGCGCCTTCCACCGTTGTCACCCCGGAAATACGCAAGGCCATGGGGGATGCAGCGGTAAACGCTGCTGCAGCAGTAGGCTACGATAGTGTGGGTACCGTTGAATTCCTGGTTGACAAGCATAACAACTTCTTTTTCATGGAGATGAACACCCGTGTCCAGGTTGAGCATCCGGTGACGGAAATGGTGACCGGTGTGGATATCGTTCGCGAACAGATCCTCTCAGCCGCCGGCGTACCTCTGCGCTACAAGCAGGAAGATATCAAGTTTAGCGGTCATTCCATCGAATGCCGGATCAATGCCGAGGATCCGCTTAAATTTACTCCTTGCCCCGGCAAGATCACGGCATATCATCCACCAGGCGGTCTGGGGGTGCGGGTGGACTCGTTTGTCTACGACCAGTACACGGTTGTTCCGCATTACGATTCCATGATCGCAAAATTGATTGTACATGCGGAAACGAGAGAGGACGCCATTAAACGCATGGCGAGGGCTCTGGATGAGTTCATTATCGAAGGGATAAAGACCACCATCTTCTTTCACAAGCGGATCATGGCCAATAAGGATTTCATCGAAGGTAACATAGATACCTCATTTCTCGAGAGGATTGTGCTGGAGTAGCCATATGGAATTTCCTGAAGAATTGAAGTTTTCCAAAGAACATATCTGGGTAAGGGTGGAGCACGGTTTTGCTGTTATCGGCATATCGGATTTTGCCCAAGAGGAACTGGGAATCGTCTCCGGCGTGGAATTACCGGAAGAGGGGGATGAAGTGGAACAGGATGATTCCGTCGGTTCCATTGAGGCCCGTAAAACCGTGGCCGAGCTTTATGCCCCTTTCAGCGGCACGGTACGCTCTGTCAATCACGAGGTCGTGGATAATCCCGGCCTTGTCAATGACGACCCCTACGATGGCGGCTGGTTGCTGGAGGTGTCGCTGGATGACCCGGATGAATTGAAGGGACTCATGTCGGCAGACGATTATATCGACTACGTGGAAAACAGGGATTAGAATTTTACTGTAAATTGTGTTATAAAGGGCGAGATATTTCATCTCGCCCTGTTTTTTTGGGAAAGGATCTGTTGTGAGACTGCTTACTATCATTACGGTGCTGTTAATGGGCATTGCATCATCTGCACTGGCTGCCGAAGACGCACTGCAGCTTACCCTGAAGGAATCGATCCGCATGGCGGTGGAGAACAACCTGGATGTAAGGGCCGAGCTGTACAATCCGGCGCAATTCGAGGCGGATATCAACAGGAACAGATCCATTTATGATACGATTTTCAATGTCGAGACCAAGTATAGCCAATCCTTGAACGCAGGGCGAAACTTTGGCGACATCAGCTCTTTTCTGCTTAATTCATCGCTGACGCAGCTGTTCTGGACTGGGGCGACCGCCACGATATTTTT
>JBGSQD010000176.1:0-4502 GCA_041738275.1 Geobacterales bacterium | reverse complement strand
GTGTCATTAGTAAGTTAGAAATTATTTTCTGCGTTATCAGGCAGAAAATAATTTCGTTAACGCTCTTATCCTGTTTATCAGGGTTAGGAATTAAAGAAAATCATAGTAGTCCCGACAGCAAAAAAATGCAAGAGGGGGAACGGTATACGTTGCGACTGGTTGATTTTGGGGGGCGAGTGGTCTATGTTAAAAACCTGAAATACAGATCCGGATCGAGGAATATGGCGTGGCAGATGAACTGAAGTTTAATATCGTACTTGTGGAACCGGAAATCCCTCCCAACACCGGTAACATTGCGCGGCTGTGTGCCGCGACCGGAACTGTTCTGCACCTGGTTGAGCCGCTTGGATTTTCAATTGACGACCGCCAGTTGAAACGGGCTGGACTGGATTACTGGGACAGTGTAGAGGTGCGCCTGTGGCCGGGTTTTGAACAACTCAGGAGCACATTTCCGCAGGGCAGGTTCTTTTTCCTCAGTACTAAACCTGCGAAGAGTTACCTGGATGCGGTCTTTTGCCCAGGCGATTTCCTTGTCTTCGGCAAGGAAACCAAAGGTCTGCCGGAGGAGCTCCTGCGCACCAATCCCGATACGGCCATTACCATCCCCATGCCGGCCGGGGCTGTGCGCAGCCTCAATCTGTCCACCTCGGCCGGCATCGTGCTGTATGAGGCATTGCGTCAGACCGGGGTGCTTGCCAGATGATTAACATAGATCCTATGCGAAAGCATTCTTATCTCACAGTGAATGTTCCTGGTACTGGCGGTACTATCAAGGAATCTCCAGAGGACTTCCTGGTGGAGGAGATCCCTGCCTACCTTCCCAGCGGCTCAGGCGAACACTGCTACCTGACCATTGAAAAACGGGGCATGACCACCCTGGAGGCCATCCGGCGGGTGGCGCGGGAGCTGCGTACTCCGGAACGGGACATCGGCTATGCCGGTATGAAGGATAGTGTGGGCATCACCCGTCAGACCATCTCCATCCAGCGTATCAGGCCGGAGGATGCCCTGGGGCGCGACCTGGACGGGGTCAGGGTAATTGCCGCTGCGCGGCATGGCAACAAGCTCAGGCTCGGTCACCTCAAGGGCAACCGCTTTTGCATCGTCGTGCGGGGAGTATCTGCCGATGCCGCTTCAATCACTTCGAGCGTCTTGGCAGTGCTTGCGTCGCGGGGCGTGCCCAACTGGTTCGGTTTCCAGCGCTACGGGGTGCAGGGCAACTCCCACCTGATCGGCGCAGCCATGCTGCAACGAAACTGGCAGAACGCCGTGGACCGCTTGATAGGCGATCCGGAGGCCGTGCGCGACGAGGAATGGCGGGCTGCCATTGCCGCCTATCAGAGCGGCGATCTTTTCGGGGCGTTGCACACGATGCCTCGGCACTGCCGCAGCGAGCGGGATGTCCTTCAGCGGCTCGCGGCACGACCGGAGGCCTGGGAGCGGGCCTTTGGCGCAGTTCATCCCATGCTGAAGAAGCTGTATCTTTCGGCCTATCAATCGCACCTGTTTGACAAGGTTGTGGAGCGGCGACTGCCGGAGATCGACACTCTCATGCCGGGGGACCTGGCGTGGAAGCATGTCAACGGCGCCTGTTTTCTGGTCGAGGATGTGGCTGTTGAGGCAGAGCGGGCAGCGCAGTTTGAAATATCAGCCACCGGGCCGATGTTCGGCACGAAGATGACAATGCCTGGCAGTGTGGTTCTGGAATTGGAACAGCAGATTCTGTCACAAGAAGGTATCAATACGGAGGATTTTGATCTGGGGAGCGGGCTGCGTATGGAAGGGGAACGCCGGCCTTTGAGGGTCCCACTTGGCGAGCCGTTATCCAGGGTTGAGGATGACAATCTTGTGCTGGAGTTCAGTCTGCCGAAGGGCAGTTACGCCACCTCGGTGGTGCGAGAGATTACCAAGACGTTTTGAAAATAAGTTAACCGTTTACTAAAAGGATTTAAAATGCCCGAACAAAATATTCTTATTGATTCCCATGCCCACATCTACTACCGCGATTATAGCGGCGACTTTGACGAGATGCTGCTGCGCGCCGCAGAGGCTGGAGTTGGTGCAATGATTGTGGTCGGCACCGACATTGAATCCAGTCGTCAATCCGTGGAACTGGCAGAAAAATATCCCCAGCTGTACGCTGCCGTAGGTATTCATCCCCATGACGCCGGCCGGATTACGGAGGCCTGCTACGATGTGATCCGCGAGCTGGCACTTTCCAGTCCCAAGGTGGTGGCTATTGGTGAGATCGGTCTTGATTTTTACCGTGACCGATCGCCCAGGGATGAACAGGACCGGGTTTTTCGTGCCTTTCTGCGGATGGCAATCGAGCTTGACAAACCGGTGATTATCCACGACCGCGATGCCCACGAACAGGTATTGACCTGCTTGCGTGAGGAAGGGGCGCAGCGCGGTGTGTTGCACTGTTTTTCCGGGGATAATGACATGGCAGCGGAAGCCATCAGGATGGGGTTCTACATATCTATCCCTGGCACGATCACCTATCCAGCCAACGAGGCCTTACGCGATGTGGTTCGGAATACGAGCATCGATCGCATGCTTGTGGAGACGGACTGTCCCTATCTCACTCCGGTCCCTTATCGCGGCAAGCGCAATGAACCGGCTTACGTGAGGTTGGCGGCCGAACGTGTGGCAGATGTCAAGGGGCTCACACTGGCGGATGTTTCCAGGATAACCACCAAAAATGTTCGTGATCTGTTCGGTATCCGCTTGTGGGATCAGTCCACCAAGATTGCCTACAGGATCAGGAATTCCCTCTATCTTAACATCACCAATCGTTGCTCAAACCGCTGTAGTTTCTGTGCAAAGTTCGATGATTTTACTGTCAAGGGACACAACCTGCTCCTGGATGGCGAGCCAACTTTTGCTGAAGTCATGGCTGCGGTCGGAAAGCCGGAGGGGATCGATGAGATAGTCTTTTGCGGTTATGGCGAGCCACTCATAAGGCTGGATCTGGTCAAGCAGCTGGCAATTGAACTGAAGCATCGCGGTTATCGCATCCGCATCAACACCGATGGCCAGGCTAATCTGGTACATGGTCGCAATATTCTGCCGGAACTGGCGGGTCTGGTGGATTGTATCTCGGTCAGCCTCAATGCCCCCGATGCTCAAACCTATGGGCAGATCTGTAATACCCCTTTTGGAGAATCCGGGTTTAAGGCAGTTTGTGAATTCATTCGCGAAGCTAAACAGTACATCCCTGTCGTCGTTGCCAGCGCTGTGACAGTGCCGGGAATAGATATAGATGCATGCCGTCGGTTGGCTGAGTCACTTGGGGCGGAGTTCCGGGTCAGGGATTATGCCGAGGTGGGGTAGTGAACATGTTTCAGGGTTTCATTAGTTTAAAACAAAAAACCACGCAATGGCGTGGTTTTTTTTATAATTAATAGTAATGGTTTATATTGATATTTGCAGTTATTTCCTGCCTTGAATCTTTTCGTAAGGATTCTGGACCTCATTTTCCCGCGTTTCTTCAGCGGGACGGTTCGTTTGTGCCGACATCATCAAGGCCTGCTTTGAAATTGTGACAGAATCAGTTTTGGTTTTCTGTATGGTCTGCTGCGCCGTTTCACTTGCCTTGACAATTGGGGCGTGCTGATCACTTTGCGCCAGTGGATTGATATAAGAGGGGTTTGCTACAACACTATTCGGAGAAAGTTGAGCCATTGACATTGGGATTACCTCCTTTATGAGGGGACTTCATAAGTCAATTTCAGGCGTCTAGCAGATTGTCTTGATCACTTGAATCTTTTTTAGAATATCCTTTTAAATATAAAAAATCAACTTTATTGATAACCACTTACAGGATCAGGCAAAATGATCAAAGATACAGGTCAGGTGTATTTGGGTTTGGGATGCAAAAAAGCACTTAGGATGTCCTAAGTGCTTGAGTTTTTGGGGTGGCCAGAGGGGATCGAACCCTCGTATGTACGAGTCACAGTCGTAAGTGTTAACCGCTTCACCATGGCCACCATGAAATGGATTTTCTACATAACCTGAAACTGATGGCTGAGTCAAGATGATTTTTTCCCCATGCCGTACAATTAACTACTCTTATGAACAATTATCCTGATATTCAGATCAATTGCATCGAACCATAACCTGCCGGAAAAGGGAATGAAATATGTGTATCTTACTGAAGTTTGTGATGGTAGTCTGGACTTGCCGTTTCCTTGGGTCTTGACGCCGTGATTTAATCTTTGATCTGGATCTGAATTCACAGGGTTTTAAAGTCGATAAACAGATTTGATTGAATGAAACGTATGAATAGTGGCAAATTAATGTGTATAATGGTACAAAATATAAGTTATTTTTTGCTCAGCAAACATCGATAGGAGTGCTGCTGATGGATAAGAGTTCATTGGGTGATGGCCAAAGCAATAGTACGCCGAGCGGAGTGGCAGGAAAGGAGTATAAAAAACTCGGTTACAGTATCTATTTGTTCATTTCAGACGACAAGCTGGAATGCAGAGCCAGCTATG
>JBGSQD010000099.1:0-2745 GCA_041738275.1 Geobacterales bacterium | reverse complement strand
GCCGCAACCTTTCCCGCTTTGCTCAGGATGTATTTGAAAACGATCTATTAGCGGATAAAAAGACCCCGATTGCCGGCAAACGTGCCGACCTTGACCGCTTCATGTTTCGGAATGCATCCGGCGAAGAGATGCTGCGGCTGCCAATCAGTTACCTGATCAAGCTTGCACTGGCAGATTTGATCGGCTCCCAGCAGATACTTCCCGATATTATCCGTCAGACCGGAGTCCGTCTGCTGGAGCATTTCCTTAATGACAACACCTCGCCGGAAACCTTTTCATTCAATGTCATCTCACTCACTCCGAAGAATAAAATGGGCCGGGCCATTGCCAGTGAGACCGCCATACGCTTTCTGATGACACAGTTGCTGGTGATGTATGCCAATAAGGCCTTTGGGATCTCCGAACTCGGCCAGCAGGCCATGATCTATTTTGCCCCACATCCACCGGTACGACAGAAGGAGCTGAACGACCATGTCTCGGACAGTTTCTATCGTGACCTGTTCATGAGCCCCTGTCTTTCCGGGTGGGACAAAGGGGAGGACAAATTCCGCTACATGCAGTTATGCCACCAGGTGTTGTCGCGCAGCCAGTTAAATGCGGTCGCCAAGCTGCGCGACGCCCGCATCATCCTTACCAATTTGGTAGTATTGCCCAATCTCTCCAATGTCTGTCTGGCCAATAACGGCACCCATATCAGCATCGGCAGCCGGCGTCTGACACAGGCACTGAGCGACAACAGCTCAGGTTTTAACGCAGCACACGAAAAACACTTCGGCGACCTGGCCATCAAGATCACGGAACATTTCCTGCCGCTCTTTGTCGGCACCTACACCGCAGCCCCCTACCGGCAGGCTTTTACCGATTTCCATCCAGAAAAGGCGCTTGGGTTTCTGCCGCATGAGCTGGATTATACCCACCTTAGGATGATCTGGCGCCGCTGGAAGAAGAAGGCCGATCTTTCCATCTTCGGCCAGCCACTCACCCCCTTCGGGCCGCAGGCGCTGGACAGGCTGGTAAGCTCGGTTTTCAGACTGAGGGGTGATTTTGTTCCTGACTATCGCCTGATCGATTACCTTGTCTGCCTTTTGTCCACCGAACGTAGCCCCGGATTGAACGGGCAGCCAGGCAACAGTGATCGCCTGCGCAGCGATCTGGCCGACATGGGTGTGTTTGATGAGCAGATGTCGGTCTATCTGCTTTACAAACAGCGTGAATTCGCAAAAATGGGTTTTTCCGGATTTGAAGGACGTTATTACAGCCTGTTCGAGAGTTTCGGAGAAGACATGGGGCGGGCGGCTGACCTGCAGACATTGATCACGGCACTGGCCTACAAATACATGGCCCTCGGTACGACCCATGCCCATATTCCCGACTCTCCGTCTGTTGAAAGCGAACGGCGCCAGATTTTTTTCGGTGCGGCCATCGGTATCCCCACTTTTTATGTTCACAAAAACAGTGCCAACGCCTTTCTGGAAAAGGTTCTCAAGAAAACCGCGGGAATCAGGTCAAGCCACCGCTATCCCGGCTATCTTCGGGTTCAGATCCATGAGTACCGCCGCGCACTGATTCAGGTGATCAGGGAGGATGCTGCCGATCTGATCGAGCTGATGGGGCTGCACGACACCCTGCATGACCTGGAAATGAGAATCAACGAGCCTGCACTGCATTCCGCTACAGGGCGTTTGACCAGAGGCATCCTCAACGAGGTGAACGCATCTTCACCCATGAAAGTAAATGCCCGTGACTTCAATATCGGCGCCGAACGTTACTATCGCACTACCCTTCGCCTTCAGCATCTTAAAGAGGCCTTCGGATTTCTGGCCCATGACTGCAGCGTAGTTGACCGGGAGCAGGGTTCTCTTGATGAACCGCAACGCAAGGCATTGCGGGTCATCCTCCAGGGACAGGATGCTGCCCGATTCGTCGAGTCCGCCAAAGAAGATGTCCTGAATGACAGGGCCGACATTTCCATCCTGCAACGCCTGATGAACCTGGTGCTCTTCAAAGTGTACCACGATCAGTTCACGGCAGAGCAGACTTCCGACAACCAAAGGAGCCATCCGGATGATGCAGCACCAGTATATCGAGCGGGATAGCGGCAGGGTTGTAACCGAACAGCTGTTGGGAGACCGTATGGTACGGTTGCTCTATCATGGCGTGCGCGAAAATAACACAGCCCTGTTCAGGATGCTGACCAGCAGCTGGTCGTCCCATATCCTGGGCATGGTCAACTTCGACCGTCCAGTGCTGGCCAAACGCGCTTTTCTGGCCAACTGCGGCATCGACCTGTCCGAATGCCTCGACCGGCCTGAACAGCTGGACACACCTCGCAAGATTTTTGAACGGAAAATCCGTTATCAGGAATGCCGGCCCATGCCGGCTGATACGGATGCAATCGTATCTCCAGCAGACGCGCGGGTGCTGGTAGGGTCACTACAGGAAACATCACTACTGTTTTTAAAGGATAAATTCTTTTCCTTCGAGGAGTTAATTGGTTATGGCAACACCAAATGGCGAGACGCCTTTAGCAATGGTGATTTTGCCGTCTTTCGCCTGACCCCAGACAAATATCATTACAACCACGCCCCGGTAACCGGGGAAGTTGTCGATTTCTACGCCATCGACGGCGATTATCACTCCTGCAACCCGAGCGCAGTGGTCAGCGTTGCAACCCCCTACTCCAAGAACAAACGTGTGGTAACGGTCATCAACACTGATGTGCCTGAAGGTACCGGTATCGGCCTG
>JBGSQD010000340.1:0-11298 GCA_041738275.1 Geobacterales bacterium | reverse complement strand
CCTGCTGCCATGACCGCATCAACTTGCGCATCATTACGAGTAGGATTGGCTGCCACTGCAGCGAGTTTTTGATTCAAAAGGCCTCCGGCATGAGCTGACTTTGCCCAGTCGGTGTGAATGGTGGACTCTGTGGCTGAGCCGGTCGCAGTTTTTGCTTCGTGACCATGGCAATCAAAGCAGGGGTTGGCACCCTTGGCGCGTATGACATAGCCCTCGATCAGGGTTGATCCCAGTCCAACGCCGGTTGCCGGATTGTCATAGTGGGTGGATGCAATCATACGGGTCCAGCGATTATTGTGGAAAAACGCTGCCTGTCCTGCGGTGGCGGATGCTAAAATAGTTGTTCCATCATTGGCCACGTAGGTGTGGCAGCTGGTACAGAGGTCAAATTGATCTGCTTTGTTGTTTCTGTTCGGATCCCAGGAGATTACATTGCCTGCTGCATCCTGAGCTTTTTGAGCGCGCAGGGCGCCGCCATGCTCATGGCAGGTCTGGCAGTTGATGGCCTGGAATTTGGTGCCATCGCGATCAAGTGTGAGCTGGCTGGTGGTTGTCGCTGCCGTCAGAAATGCTAAGTCACCGGTAATTCCAAGTTGGTTGAAAAGAACCGCGCCTTCATGTGAATGGCACCGCAGACATACCGGTGAGGCACTGGTCGCACTGTAGTGCAAATCGAGAAGTGCATGGTTGGAGTCGACATACTGAGCCGAGTTGGTAGCCCTGGCAATTGTGCCGTTATGGCAGGTGGCACAACGCGCAGCATCGGGCCTGGGATAGGCTATCGGTCCGATACCGTGATGTTGAGCGCCGCCGCCGTGGCAGCCTTCGCAACCTAGAGCATCAGTATTGTGCGCTGATTTAGCATATTGACTGATAATTGATTCACTGGTCAATGGATCAATAACAGCGCTATGGCACTGTATGCAGGCTGAATCGCCCACCCGGCCTACCTGGTCCGACGATGCGCTTCCTTCTCTGCTGGACGAGCCGCAGCCGTTTAAAAATGCGGCCAGTGACAGAGCACAGAGCAGTGTGATTATACTTAACTTCATGTTCCGCATACGTTGTCTCCTTTGATTGTAAATTTACTATTAATAAGTTCCCGGCACATGGCACTTCAGACAGACCTTTTCATTTGAGCGGTCTTTCATGTTGCCTGACTTCCAGCTTCTTGGATGAGGTCTGACCTTGCCGCTGCTGTGACACTGGATACAGACGTCACCTTCAGGATGGCAGGTCTGACAGGACTGCAGGTTTCTGCGAGCCTCGGCGGAATGCTCGTTGATTCCCCAATTAATCTTCTGTCCGTTTGCTCCCAGCATGAGGTGCGATTTGATCCGCAGCGAACCCTTGGGAAAACGGCTGTGACACGAGTTGCAGAAGGATTTCGCCTCATGGCAGCGATAGCACTGCTGAGGATTGTCCTGAGCCTTCATGGGGTGGATGCTGACAAAGTCGCTGCGGTGGCTCTTGGGCTTGTAGTCACGCCCGAAGTTTTCCCTCGCGAGATCATCGCCTGTACCGCCGCCCTGATGGCAATCCAGACACCATTTCTGTTCATGGCACTGGCTGCAGTTGTTTCCGGCCTTGCCGGCAAGAACTTTGTGGCCGCGTACGAAATCGGCATCATGGTTGGGCGCTATGCCTTCGCCCTTGTGGCATTCATTGCAATCCTTGATCGCCATCTTTGCATACTCTTTATGCGCCACCTTTTCTGCGTATGACTGCTGCTGGAGATACACCAGGGCGCATCCCAGAAGCGCAACTATGAAAAAGAACTTTTTCACTGATGTCCCCCCTTTCTAAAAGTTATAGTTGAAGACGGCACGTCCCTGCCAGTCGCTCTTATAGCGGGCATTGACGTTGTCTTCAATCCGCACTGAGGCGGACATGTTCTGTGCCAGTTTGTACTTGGCCCCGGCCCAGTACTTGCGGGCAGTTTCCTCGCCGGTTACACGGTCGCGCTCATACACGTCGAAGTGTATACCCGCGCCCAGCTCCAGAGGCTTGATCGGCTCGTAGGTGATCTCGGCGATACCGCCATCAAGATCGCCGCCATAACCTTTTCTGCGGTCATAGCTCAGATTGAGCTGGACCTGTTCTACCGGGCGGATACGGCAGCCAATCGCGAAAACATCGGCGTCTTCGCCTTCGTAATCCTGCAGGCTGTAGCCGGCATTAACCGAAATCATGTCGTTGATGGTGTAGTCCAAACGGAAGACGCCTTCCTGATAGCGGCTGACGGCAAACACCGAATAGATGGAGGTGGAGTCAAAGGTCGGATAACTCTGGTACCATTCACCGGTCAGAACCAGGTCCGTCGTCGGGAAGTATTTGACACCCGCCAGCACTTCGCTGAAGGTTTCGCTCGGGATGTCGAAACGGGTGTTGCCGTACAGCTTGAGTGAATTGAAGAGATACTGCTTGAGGGAGGCGCCCAACTGGTCGCGGGCAATACCGTCCTTGTCGAACTTCATGAAATAGCTGAGTTCGGCATCGGTGCTTTTGAATCCCGAAAGATACGCCGCTGCGCCGAAGGCAAAGTCATGAGAGCGTGTACCCTCTCCATTCAGATCAAAAAACACATTGCGGCCACCCATGACAGAAAACGCCACAGGCCCCACCTTTTTCAGCTCTATCTGGCCGCCATCAATCAAGGCGCTTCCGGCGGCATAGTTGACGAACTGCCGTCCCAGGCGAATATCGACCTTGTCGAACAGGTCACGGTAGTCTGCATACAGATAATAGAGCCGACCATTCAGACCCTGCCCGTTACGGACATCCTGGGTTGCACGTCCATAGCCCTGAATGGAGAACTTCTCAGCCTTGTCGATCTTGGTGATTGACAGGTTGAGATATTCGCCGAATTCAGCCACCTTTTTATCGGTGAAGACGTCGTTGTACCACTGGAATTGGGTGGAGCTTCTGCCATGCACTTCCGCTGACCAGGCCGAAGTCGCCGTCAGGAGCGGGATACAGGCGAGAGTGCGAAGAATCCATTTTATTCCCATCAAATTAACCTCCTTTCCAATCTGATAACATTACTACACTGTCCGTAAGCATTTGAATGAAACGATTGTTCACCCCCCTTCTTCTCAAAAATGAATTGCAATGGTGCAGAATTGTCAGGTCAAAATAAATCCGAGTTTTTAATGAATGCATATTTCCTGCCCAATTCTCTGATTTTGTACTGTTTGGGCTGGAACCGGAAATGTATTAATGAATGCACCACAACTATAACTAGATACAGGTTCAGGCATAAGAAAAAATAATCATGGAGTAGGCGGCAATATTCCGGGAATAATATATGCAAACAGCCGCATATCGCCATTTCACAGCAATTTTTCGGGCCATTTGGCTTGAACCGGCATTGACAAACCATAAGTGAAATCATTATAGTTAAATGCACAACTTAATAATCAGGAGGAAGTAATAGCTATGCCCATGTATGAGTACCGCTGTGTAGCATGCAATCACCAGTTCGAGCTGCGACAGAAATTTTCCGATGCGCCTGCCAGTGAATGCCCTCAGTGCGGCAGCAAGGTGGAGAAAATGATTTCATCTACCGCCTTCAGCCTGAAGGGCGACGGCTGGTTCAATACCGGCTATTGTCCGAAGACAGAAGCGCCCAAGCCGGCTGGATGTGCCGGAGGGGGATGTTGCGCCGGCTGACAGTCGACAGATGTTCTGAAATCCAGACCTCAGAGGTATTCAAAACCTCGGAGGTCTTTTTTTTGCGGCATAAACCATCTTTACAAAGCAGACGGCATAACGGTATGATGCCCGGAATTCACGGTTATCCTGATAATCAGGATAAGTGCGTTAGCGAAATCATTTCTAGTTTATTAAAAGGGGATTAATAAATGGCCAAGACTATCGACGGCAAGGCGATTGCCGCAAAAATCCGGACCGAGATTGCTGCAGGGGTTCAGGAACTGAAACAGAAGGGGATAACCCCAGGCCTTGCGGTGGTGCTGGTCGGGGACGATCCTGCCAGCCGTGTCTATGTCAGTATGAAGGAAAAGGCCTGCCATGATGCGGGCATCTTCTCGGATGAATATAAGCTGCCGGTCGAAACCAGTGAAAGCGAGCTTCTGACGCTGGTGGACAAACTCAACAACGATCCGCGTATCCATGGCATCCTGGTGCAGTTGCCGTTGCCGGAACAGATCGATACCGACAAGGTGCTGGAGGCTATTTCGCCGAAAAAGGATGCAGATGGTTTCCATCCCTACAATGTGGGGCGCCTGTCGGTGGGCAAACCGCTGTTTCAGCCCTGTACCCCATACGGAGTCATGGTCATGCTCAAAGAGGAGGGGGTAGATCTGGCCGGGAAAGAGGTGGTGGTGATCGGCCGCTCCAATATCGTGGGCAAACCGGTGGCCATGATGTGTCTGGCTCAGCATGCCACTGTAACTGTGTGCCACTCCAGGACGCGCGATCTGGCCGCAGTTGTTCGCCGGGCCGATGTAGTCATCGCCGCAGTCGGACGCCCCGAGATGGTCAAGGGTGACTGGATCAAGGAAGGGGCCGTGGTAATAGATGTGGGTGTCAACCGTGTTGGTGAGAAAAAGCTGGTAGGTGATGTGGATTTTGCAGCGGCCAGTGAACGAGCAGCAGCCATTACCCCGGTGCCGGGGGGGGTCGGTCCCATGACGATCACAATGCTGCTGCACAATACGCTTGAGTCGGCTCGCCGCTCGGCAGGGTACATCGCGCAGTGATAGTATCCACCCAGAAATCGTTTGAGCAGATTATGACCGCTCTGGAAGGGGGCAGCCGTGTTTTTATCATCGGTTGTGCCAAGTGCGCCACGGTTTGCAAGTCAGGCGGCGAGGAAGAGGTCTTCCGCATGCAGGAAGCCCTGACAGCGGCCGGCAAGGATGTGACCGGTACCATAGTCATTGATGAGACCTGCCACATGCTGCGTACTGGTCGCGACCTGCGCTCCAGGCGCGAACAGGTGGAAGAGGCCGATTTCCTGCTTGTTCTGTCCTGCGGCGCCGGTATCCAGTCGGTTGCCGAGGCAACGGAGAAAAAGGTCGTGGCCGGTACGGATTCAAAGTTTCTTGGTAATATCCGGCGATTCGGCCAGTTTGAACAGCGTTGTTCCCTGTGCGGTGATTGTCGCCTGAACGACACCGGTGGTGTCTGTCCGGTGACGGTCTGCGCCAAGGGGCTCCTCAATGGCCCCTGTGGAGGCATGGAGGATGGCGCCTGCGAGGTTGATCAGAACAGCCGCTGTGCCTGGGTTACCATCTATGAACGGCTGGAACGTCAGCAGCGGGCAGAGCGGCTGGATGAAATCACTCCTGCCCGCGATTTTGCCCACAAACGCCATCCCAACAGTCTTATACTCGAGAAATAATATGCCTTCCCTTCTTGCCAGAAAGCTGACTGCCAGTGAATTCGTCATCACCGCCGAGGTTGCCCCACCCAAGGGGAGCGACACCTCCGGACTTCTGAAGGCTGCTTCGTTTCTGGCGCCATATGTTGACGCCATCAATGTGACCGATAATCAGGGCGCCAATATGCGCATGACACCGTTGGTGGCTGCCGGATTGCTGGTGCGTGAAGGGATCGAGCCGATCATGCAGCTTACCTGCCGTGACCGCAACCGCCTGGCCCTGCAAAGCGACCTGCTGGGAGCGGCCGCGCTGGGTATTCACAATATCCTGGCGTTGTCCGGTGATGATATCGGCTGTGGCGATCATCGCCAGGGTCGGTCGGTATTCGACCTTGATTCCGTGCTGCTGCTCCAGACCATTGACGCAATGAACAGGGGGCTGGATATGAACGGCGCGCCCCTGTCCGGCGCCACCAGTTTCTTTGCCGGTGCCGCTGCAGCGCCGGAGGTGGAACCGTTTGCCGTTACCCGCCCCAAATTGTCAAAAAAAGGTGCAGCCGGAGCTCGTTTCTTCCAGACCCAGGCAGTTTTCAACCCGGAACGGCTGGCATTTTTCTGCGAAAACGTCCAGCCGCTTGATGTTAAGGTAATTGCTGGTATCCTTGTGTTGAAATCAGCAAAGATGGCGGAGTTTATCAACCGTGCCATTCCCGGATTAAAGGTGCCTGAAACTGTTGTCGAGCGTCTGAAATTATCTGCCGATCCCGCTGCTGAAGGGGTCCGGATTGCCGCAGAGACCGCAGTGAAGTGTCGCACCATGTGTGCCGGTATCCATATCATGGCCATGGGGTGTGACGAGGTAGTTCCGCAGGTGGTTGCTGTTCTGAAATAAATCCGGCAGGGGGTCTGCATGAAGGTGAAAAAAGCCGTTTTTCCCGTGGCAGGGATGGGTACCCGTTTTCTCCCGGCTACGAAGTCATCGCCCAAGGAGATGTTGCCGTTGATCGACAAGCCTTTGGTGCAATATGTAGTGGAAGAGGCGGTGGATTCGGGCATCGAGCAGATCCTGTTTGTCACCGGTCGCGGCAAGCGGGCCATTGAGGATCACTTTGACATCTCCATCGAACTGGAGACGCACCTGCTGGAAAAGGGGAAAAACAAGACGCTGCGGGCGGTGCGTGAGATCGCCGATCTGGTCGACATCTTCTACGTGCGCCAGAAAATGGCGATGGGATTGGGGCACGCCATCCTTTGTGCCAAGGACTTTGTCGGTAACGAACCGTTTGCTGTGTTGCTGGGAGACGACATCATCGACAGCGAGCGTCCCTGTCTGCGGCAGCTTCTGGACACCTTTGATGTCTATAACAGCTCGGTGCTGGCGCTGGAAAAGGTGCCGATGGAGAATATCTCCTCATATGGCTGCGTCCAGGCCCAGCCTATTTCCGAGCGGGTTTTCGAAATACTTGACATGGTTGAAAAGCCCAAACGGGAAGAGGCGCCTTCGGACATGGCCATCATCGGGCGTTATGTGCTGACGCCACGCATCTTCGGCATCCTGGAACAGCAGGAACCGGGCAAGGGGGGGGAAATCCAGCTCACAGATGCCATCTTGACATTATCCAAAGAGGAAAAGGTGTATGGCTGTCTATTTGAGGGGCTTCGTCACGATTGCGGCGACAAGCTCGGCTTCCTCAAGGCTACGGTGGACATGGCCCTGAAACGGCCCGAATTCCAGGCCGAGTTTTTGTCGTACCTGCGTCAGCGGATTGGTTGACATCAGGGTAAATAAACATATTTGTGTGGTACTCAAACAAAAAAAGGCGGACCTTGTAAGGTTCGCCTTTTTTCATATCTGTTTGCTCGGGAGTGTTGCGATCTACTTTTCCTCTTCCAGTAAAGGGGGAGCCAAGTCCTGTCTGGGTTCCCACCCCTGCCAGACATACGCAGGATTGATCATGGGATCGTAGTAGCCAGGCTGGGGGACGAGGAAAAAGGTCGCCTCGGTCAAGCCAATGAATGTTCGATAGACGGTCATGCCGATCCCTTTGAGGGGGCCGACAAAAATATATCCGATAGCCCCCATGTCCTGGCCGGTCAGAACTATCTGCTTGGGAAACTCTACGATACCGAAAGCCGTATTTGCCAGGCCGCGGAGGTGCTTGATGGCCATTTTCTCAACGATCATGTCGGGGCGCTGTTCGGCGGAAACCGTATAAGGCAACGTAAGCATCAGGCTAAACAATAAAAGGTGGCAAAGAAGTATTCTCTTCATGGCATCTCCTTTATGTATAAATAATCATCTATTTTGTCTCTTACCATAAAGAACCGGTACATGCAAGCGTGGCAGCATTTAAGTAAGTCCTGAATCCGTGATGCCTCCACGCCTTCACTTGCCCGGAACGCCTTATGTTCCGGCAAAAAGACTGTTCTGCGGAGTTAAAGATCAAACAGTGTCGGCTCCTTTGGCAGGAACGGATCAAAGCGTTTTTTCAGATGCCTGATCTTTTCGATGTAGTAGGGGATGTTGATATCCGGGTGAGCCGGGTTGAAGGCGCTTACGGGTCGGCAGTTCTCGTAGGCGACGGCATCCTTCCGGGATCCGCCGATGTAATAGCTGACCTGATCGCCGGCGCGGTAAGGTCGCTCCGCTGCCAGGGCGATTTCGAAGGCGGCCGAAGGGTTGCGCTTTCCGGCCCGCAGCTTCTGCCGGTACCTGTCCGGTGATTCGTTGAGCGTCTCTGTCCTGGCAACCCAGTCAATCTGGAAATCTCGACCAGTCAGGCGGGCTACATAACGATCGTAGGCCTGATCAAGAGCTTTCCCCCCGGATGTCAGCAGCAGTTCAACTGCTTCCTGCAGGAACTCTCTGAGATAACGTTCCAGGCCCCGGGAACGAAGGCTGCTGCCCCGGATGATAATCTTCCCGTCGTATCCCAACAGAGCATAGTTCTTGACCTTGTAGGCAAGAATGGAGCGGTAGCGGCCGTCCATCTCCACCTCGATGCCTGCGGGAAGCATCCGGGAGACCCGTTCCACCATGGTCCTCTGTTCCGCTTCTTCCTCGCAGCCCGTTGGCGGCCTAAAATAGATGCCATCCGTATCCACCTCGATCGGTTCAGCACCTTCCCGTCGCAGCAGCTCCATCATGGATTTGATGGTTACCCTGCCCAGTCGCGTCACTTCGGCGGCGGTCTCAGGGTCGGAGAAGTTGTGCAGCGGCGCTCCCAGATAGCCGAAGAACGAGTTGATCAGCACCTTGAAGACCTGTTGCAGCGCCTCAAGGTAGCGCTGTTCCTTATCGTCGGTGCTCTCCCGCGACGTCTGCTTGGCCTCCAGCCTGAAGCGGCGCAGCTCAGCCAGCATCGGCAGGAACAGCCCCAGGGAATCTCTGCCGGGCTTGAGCCGGTAGGTCAGCATCAGGGACGGGTAAAGAGAGGCCACGTCGCAATGGACGATCGGGCCGCAGATTCCCTGCCTGAGCAGGTCTGTGTACCCCCCCTCAAAGGGGACGGTCTCAGCTGTGCGGGCCGGGATGGCATGCCCGCGATGCAGATATTCCCGCAGAAACAGGGTGTTGATGCGGGTAGCGTTGCCCCGCAGGGGGCAGTTCTGGAATGAGTAGGGAAAGATGCGTGTCTGCAGGAACCAGGGATAGGCCAGGATGCGAAAGATTGCCTCGGTTTCCCGGACATCGTCCAGGTTGTAGCGGAATAACAGATCAGGGTCGGTTTGAAATTGCTGGCTGATATCGTTGCCGTCCAGATAGACGCGGTCAGGTGCCGCTACGCCGAGGTGGCGGGCCACCTCCTTGAGGCCGTGGCTCTTGAGTCCACGCTGGGTGAGATCGTAATGCTGCACCAGGAAATAGGTGTCGATGACATGGCGGCCGTAGATATCCCAGCGGGGATAATCAATGGTTCTTTCCGCCAGGGTCCAGCGTGAACTGGGGGTGATGTGCGGTGCAGAACCATTGCGTCCCCAGTTCAGGCGTACGCCGTGCTTCTGGGCGCGTTTACCGATGTAGTCCAGATCGAAACGGAAGATGTTGTGGCCGATGATAACATCCGGGTCGCTATTTCGGATAATGTCGGTCAACCCCTGCAGCAACTCCGGTTCTGACAGCTTGTCGCCACGCAGAATCGTTTCCTGGCCGTGGGAATCCTTGCAGGCAATGGAAATGAGACGGTCTTCGTCCCGGTCAGGATTGGAAAACTTGTACCCCTTGGCGCAGAACGTCTCGATATCCAGGGTCAGGCAGCGCAGATCTTGAAATTCCATCCCCTTGAAGAGGGTTGTGCCGGTGGACAGGAGATATTGGTGGGACAGATCGGAGATAAAAAGATAGGGGGCCTCTGCGGCGCCGGGAGTAAACCCGGTTTTTGCTGCCAGATAATCACGGGCCTTCAGACAGTCGTTCCAGGATTCAAAAAGAAGCTGGTAGCGTAAGAGGTCTTCCCCTTCCAGTCGGCGGATGGAACATGGCACACTGCTGCCGCTTATCAGGGTCGGGTCGCTGACCAGAATAAAAGGATGGAACGGATCATCGTGAAAATGCACCCCCTGGGGTGTCCTGAAAAAGAGGCGCACGAAATGGCCGGCCGTTTCCACGGCGATGATGCCGGACCGCTGGTCGTGACCGAAGAGCAGCGGCGTGTTTTCGATCTCATGAGGGCGCATAGTCAACTCTACGACAGCAGCTTGTTATGTGGCAACAAAAAAGGCGCGACCTTGAGGTCGCGCCTGAATGCAGATTCCTGTTACTTGGCGTGTTTGGCCAGGTAGCTGGCAACCCCTTCGGCAGTCGGCTTCATGGCCTCTTCACCCTCTTGCCAGTTGGCCGGGCAGACCTCGCCGTGGGTGTCGGAGAACTGCACGGCGTCAACCATCCGGAGCGCCTCGACAACGCTTCTGCCCAGAGGAAGATCATTTATCACGCAGTGGCGCACCTTTCCGGTGGGATCGATCAGGAACAGTCCGCGCAGGGCTACCGAGGCATTGAACAGGATACCGTAGGATTTGGCGATCTCCTTGTTCAGATCCTGAACGAGTGGATACTGGATGTTGCCGATGCCGCCGTTTTCGACCGGGGTGTTTTTCCAGGCCAGATGGGTGAACTTGGAGTCCACGGAGACGCCGATCACCTCGCAGTTCTTGTTTTTGAAATCATTTACCCGCTTGTCAAAGGCCAGGATCTCGGAGGGGCAGACAAAGGTGAAGTCCAGCGGGTAGAAGAACAGAATAACGTATTTCCCCTTAAAGCTGGAAAGGGTGACGTTGCCGAAGGTGTTGTCGGGCATGACCGCCTCGGCGGTAAAATCAGGGGCTGGCTGGGTTACGAGTGTTGTCAGGCACATGGTATTGTCTCCTTTTTGAAAATGTAAATTGTATGGATAATTCATACCAGCCAATTATTACAAAGTCAATAGGATAAAAATACTCTTTTAGTCTTGTTGAGAATAAAGTGAAATTGCGAAATGCCTAAAATTCAAACCAGAGCCAGTTCCAATTTATGCTTACGCTTTTCCCAGTCAGGCATCACCTTTTCCAGAAGGCGATAGAACTCTGAGCTGTGATCATGGCATTGCAGATGACAGAGTTCATGGGTGATAACGTAATCGATGCACTCTTTTGAAGCGCGGATCAGATCGGTATTAAGAGTAAGTTGTCCGCCTCTGGACAAGCTTCCCCAACGTTTTTGCATGCGTCTGATCTGCAGGCGCGGCTTCATCAGGCCAAGCTTGTCGAAATACGGCCAGCAGTGACCGAAACTTTCTTCAAACTTGACTGCAGCTTTTGCCGCATACCACCCATCCAGCAGACTTTTTACTTTTTCAGAAGAAACGGCACTTTTAACTTCAACGGCAAAATAGCCACGGGTCAGCTTGACTGAATCCTGATTCCCTGTGCTGATTGCAAGACGAAATTGCCTGCCCAGATACAGGTGGGTTTCA
>JBGSQD010000324.1:0-5993 GCA_041738275.1 Geobacterales bacterium | reverse complement strand
CAGAAAGGCCATGATAAAGATGACCATCACCACCGGCAGGAAGCTCAGCTTCAGGGCAGAAGCGATATCGAGCTTGAACAGGATCGGACCCAGGGAAGGAGGCCAGCTGACGATGCGGCTCGGCAGCGGCGTGATGTCGATGGCAATAGAGGCGATGGTGGTGACGATGATCCCGATCACCAGGGCGCCGCGTACCTTCCGCACCAGCAGCACCACCACCAGGACAAAACCGGCCAAGGCCAGCAGGACAGATGGCTGGGCAATATTTCCCAGTTTGACCGGCGCACCGGGCACTCCCAGGACAACGATGCCGGTTTCATTCAGGCCGATGAAGGTCAGAAACAGGCCGATTCCCACGGCAAAGCTCGCCTTGAGCGACATGGGGATCGACTCGGCCAGCCAGCCGCGTACCTTGAAAACCGTCAGGACAGTGAACAGCAGGCCGGCAATGAAGACCGCACCCAAGGCAACCTGCCAGGTGTAGCCCATGACCTTGACCACCACAAAGGCGACAAAAGCATTCTCGCCCATGTAGGGGGCAATGGCAAATGGCCGCCGAGCCCAGAGCGCCATGATGGTAGTGCCGATGACCGCCGCCAGAATGGTAGCCGTCATCTGCGGTTCCCGGGGGATTCCGGCGCTCTCCAGGATGGCCGGGTTGACGATGATGATATAGGCCATGGTCAGGAAGGTGGTTATCCCGGCCAGGGTTTCCTGACGGTAACTCGTCCTGTGACGCTCGAACCCGAAGTACCGTTTCACAGCTACAGACCCTTCACCGCATAGATCCCCGGCGCGTTGCGCCAGTACCCTTTGTAATCCAGGCCGTAACCAAACAGGAACCGGTCGCCGACTTCGAGACCGAAAAAGTCGGCCCGCATGCCGGGGGTTACCTTGCGCAGATGCAGTTTCTCCACCAGCACCGCCATCAGCACCTTGGCAGCGCCCTGCTGGCGGCAGTAGTCGGCTATGGCGGCCAGGGTAACACCCTCGTCCAGGATATCGTCCAGCAGCAGCACGGTTCTGCCTTTCAGGTCAAGCTGCGGCCTGACGGTCCAGTTCAGTTTCGCACCGTTTACCTCGTGGCCGTAGCGGGTGGCATGGACATAGTCCACCTCCAGCGGGAACACCAGTTTGGTCAGCAGCTGGCCCGTAAAGATCAGACCGCCGTTCATGATGCACAGCAGCACCGGGTTGGCATCTTTCAAGCAGTCAGTGATCTCTGTCGCCAAACTCCCGATGGCCGCCTTAACTTCAGCCTCGCCAGCCAACAGATCAGCCTCCGACATCACCTTGTTAGCTTCTTCGATTTTCATGATATGTCCTTTCAATAGCTGATTCAAACCTGCACTCTCATCGCCCCCACCACCCGTTCAATACCACCCGGATCGCAGACTGTGACCGGTTCTCCGTAACCGCCGCACTCCTGAAACAATTGACCAACCGCCACAGCCTGGCCAACACCCACCTCCACCAGCAGCCAGCCAGATGGATTAAGGCAGGCCAGGGCCGCAGGTATTAGCAAACGGTAGATATCCAGACCGTCAGCACCGCCATCCAGAGCTCCGCGCGGGTCGAAATCACGCACCTCCGGATCAAGAACATCAATATCTGTCGTGGGGATGTAGGGGGGGTTGGAGACGATCAGATCGAAGCAGCGACCGGAAACCGGTTCAAGCAGCGAACCGTGCAAAAACTCGATGGCAGCACCGTTCCGCTCTGCATTGCGCCGTGCCACTGACAGAGCCTTCTCAGAGACATCGATGGCGGTGACCGTTGCCTGGGGAAGTTGTTTTGCCAGAGCAATTGCGATGCAGCCGCTGCCGGTGCCGATATCAAGCACAGTGCGGGCTCCCGGCATTCTTGCCAGCGCTTCATTTACCAGTGTCTCGGTATCATGGCGGGGAACCAGCACATCCGGGGAAACCTCAAACTCAAGACCGCAGAATTCCTGGTTGCCCAGGATATGCTGCAGCGGTTCGCGCCGGCCACGGCGGGCCACCATCTCCCGGTATGTCGCCAATTCGGTCTCGTTCAATGGTTTTTCAAAGTTGAGATAGAGCCCGACCCGGTCAAGGCCGGTGGCGGCGCAGAGCAGCCATTCAGCCTCACGGCGGGCATTGGCGATGCCTTTGCTGGCCAGATAAGTCTTTGTCCAGTCCAGAATTTTCAAGGTTGTCCAGGTTTCCTGCTGCGTCATGCTCAGCTCCTCGGGAATGCCGGATACTAACCCATTATCCGGAATCACTCCAGATAATTCCGGCTGTTTGGTGCACTGGAAACTTAGAAAACAACTTCTAACTTACTAACGAGGGCATGCGGATTTTATGATTGATTAACACGTTCACTTGCAATAATGTGAAACCGCTAAGGGGTTGGTAGCGACAGAAAGCCGGGAAATGTCCATACTAATTTTCCTCCTAATTTTTCTGACCGACCCCGGCACTACCCGGAGGAGCTTAATCCTAAAGAGGCCTGCCATGTATCTTACCGTCTGCTTACCTGTTGTTTCTGCTATCCTTTTCTGCTTGGCCGCGCCCCTGACGGTCGGCGCGGAGACGTACCACTGGGTCGATGAACAGGGCAATATGCATTTCTCCGACAACCCGGTCAGTCTGCCCCGCTCAAAGCGAACTAAGGTCCAGGTGCGGGAGGATATCACCATCAGCAATCCGGGCGTGCAGGAAGCCCATAAAGAGTCACATAGCCGGGTCAATGAGGCAGCGCGAGATGGCCAGGATAAGGCGCGCCAGCGGAGGATGCGGGAAGCCGAAGAGGAGCAGGAGCGTAAGGCTTACCAGGCCCGAGACAGGCGTCTGAAGGAGGAGCAGGTCAAACTTGAACAGCAGGCAGCCCGAGAGCTAAAGCGTCGCCTGGATACAACACCGGTACAGAGGTCGGCAGAAGAGCTCGGTGGATTCTCGCTCAGCAGCGGTTCCACCTGACGTACCCGCCGCCGCTGATCCCGTGCGGATCAGGTGATCCCTTCCAGGCCAAGGCCGGGCCGCGTTTATTTGCCTGACCCTGTTGTGGCCCGGAATTCATTTAATGACAAGGAGAACGGATCTTTATGGAAACTCTTGTGGCCTCATCGTGGGACGATTTGCAAAACCAGCTCTTTGCAGATTCATGGAATGAGGAAATAGGCCGGTTCAGATCGAGATTTGCCTTCCGTGGGCTTTCCGACTCCAGTTACCGTCTTGAAACGACCTTGATCCGGCTTGGAGGACAGTACGCCGAGCTTGAACGCCACATGCTGCGCAACTTCAAGAAATATGCCCACAGAAGCGTGGTTGAGCGCGACTCCCTCTGGCATTGGCTTTCGCTGGCGCAACACCATGGCTTGCCGACCCGGCTGCTCGACTGGACATACTCCCCGTTTATCGCCATGCACTTTGCAACCGCCAATATTGAAAAGTTCGATACCGATGGTGTGATCTGGGCGGTGAATTACGTCAAGGCACATGAGATGCTGCCGAGAAAAATCAAGGAGAAGCTGGAAAAAGAAGGGGCAAACGTCCTGACCGTGGATTTCCTTTTGGAGGAGATCAATTCGCTGCATGAACTGGACGTCGTTTCGGATGAAAAGGTTGCCATATTCTTCGAACCTCCTTCCATTGACGACCGGATAGTAAATCAGTATGCATTTTGTTCCGTCATGTCCGATCCGTGCATGGTACTGGACGACTGGCTGACAACGTATCCCTGGATCGCCCGGAAGATTATCATCCCCGCAGCTCTGAAATGGGAAATCCGCGACAAGCTTGACCAGTCAAATATAAACGAGCGGGTTCTATTCCCCGGCCTGGACGGCCTGAGCAGCTGGCTGAAACGCCACTACAGTCAAAAAACATAGAACTGAAACCTCCGGATTCAGCAATAAAAAAAGCCGCCCAGTTCCGGACGGCTTTTAGAGTGCTGTTTATTTTCTACCAAAAAAGCACAGAAAATGACTTCTTACTTAACTAAAATGATCACAACTCAAAATATCATCTTAAGCGCGGCCCCTCAATTCATTCGGATAACTGTAGCTATGCTCGCGTTTAGCCTTCCTTAAAGGGTCAACACCCAAGGTGACCCATCCGGTTGACCGCATGAATCTAATAATCTTGTTTGATTCTATTAAGCTGTCTAACATTTCATTCGTTACATAATCAAAACGATTGTCGCTATACTCCACACGGATAATATTTTTCACTCTAACAGCCGGCTTGACTTGACCTGTACTCCGATTAAATTGCCGTAAAGGGTCAACCCCGACTGTCACCCAGCCGGAAGAGCGCTTGAACCGCTCAATCGCCCTGGATTCGATCAAGCCGTGCAGCATATTGTCTTTCACATAATCGAAACGGTTGTCAGGATAAAGCACTTGAATAAGCATGTTGAATACCCCACATTTCCACGATTTGAACCATACAAATACCCTAAGTCCTCATTAAGTCAATTAAAAAAATAATCTCATTTAAATTCAGCTTGTTACCATTGCATTCATGGCCAAAACAAACAATTTTCCAGCTTTAATTTACCCTGGGACAGGCAATACCAAGGAACAGTGCACAGATCATCGACATGAATCTCAAAATTATTATACCACGCACTCCCAGTTTGGCAACCGCCCAAAAAGTGGTTTGTTTTTGTCAGACAATGTGATAAATAGTCAGTTTAATAGATAAAAACAGAACGCACACAACTCACAGGAGGCTTTGAATGTCTGAGCAGAATCCGCAGGTCATGTTGGAAACATCCATGGGCAACATCAAAATTGAGCTATTCAAGGAAAAGGCGCCTATAACGGTAAAAAACTTTCTCGGTTATGTCAAAGACGGCTACTATGACGGATTGATCTTTCACCGTGTCATCAAGGAGTTCATGGTCCAGGGTGGTGGCATGAATGACCAACTTGAACAGAAGAAACCAAAGTTCGCCATAAAGAACGAGGCTACCAACGGTCTTTCCAACACCAGAGGCACCCTGGCAATGGCCCGCACCAATGTTGTCGATTCAGCCACATCACAATTTTTCATCAATGTCGTGGACAACCTGTTCCTCAATCACAAAAACAAGCAGCCGGACAATTTCGGCTACTGTGTATTCGGCCAGGTGCTGGAAGGCATGGAAACCGTGGATGAAATCCGGAGTGTCAAGACCGCTACATTCAAAGGACATGGCGATGTACCGGTTGAACCGGTATACATCAAGACAGCCCGATTGATAGAGCCGTAACGGCATTCTGCGCAACGGGTACACCTGGACTGACAAACAAAGATTATTGCGTTAACGGGAGATGTTTTCCGGCAGAAAACAGCTCTAACTGACTCAAATGCTGCCCTGCTTCCCGACACAGCAAGCAGAGCAGCATTTTTTTCTTTATATTCGGCATGTTAACGCTTTACTTAAAATGCCCTATTGAAAGAGCGTATTGTTTACGCTATATTTCCCACTTATTAATTTTGATTCACTGCTGGCTCATACTATAAACCTTCCGGAGGAGACAAATTCATGAGTGATAATCCAGTTTGCTACACCTTTGACGCGGCTGTGGAGATGGCCATCCAGATGGAAGAAGAGGGCTTCCGCAACTACCTCGCCGCCATCCGCAAGGTAACAAACAAAGGTGCCCGTGAAATACTGAGAGACAATGCCCTGGATGAACTGGAACATAAACACCAGTTGGAAAAAGCTCTGCTGGAAGGGCGGATGGCTGGTGACGATTCCCTCGACCAGCCAGTCCCCACCATGAACCTTAACTACATCCTCAAGAAACAGGAACTCGGCCCCGATTCAGGAGTGCGCGAGGCCATAATACATGCCATTCACCTGGAAAAGAGCGCCGTGGACTTCTACGGCAATGTTGCCATCGGTTGCGCCGGCGCACCCATGGGGAAGCTCTTTGCCCAACTCCTCAATGAAGAGAGCCGCCACCTGCAGGCACTGGAAGACATGTACGAGCAGCACTTCATGACCGAAAACTAAAATGACAGCGGTGTTGCAGC
>JBGSQD010000309.1:0-5991 GCA_041738275.1 Geobacterales bacterium | reverse complement strand
GGCTTTTGCCAAGCTATGAACACAAGAAGATCATCGAGGAGATTAAAAGACTCGATGAGTTACCTCCCGGTCAGGAGGATTTTGAGACCTGGATCATGGCTAGGGCGCATCTTGACTTTTTGCTCCGAAACGCCAGCTCAGAGGAAGTGCTAGTTTACGGGAGCGGCGACTACAGCTTCGTGCATGCCGCGGTTGTCTCCAATGACCTGTTGGCAGCTCTAAGTCAAGAAGACTTGCTTCACTGGAGCGGAACTCCCTATAAATCTATTGCGAGCTACGTTTATGGAGGCGGGCGAGATGATGTCTGGCTGGAGCGCCTCACAGACTCCACTGGATCGATGGAGTTGGAGGGCGTTACCCAACTTGTTTTCGGACGATCGTTCGAGGGATGGTTCGGATCCGACCGAACGTACTTTGAGGTCAACCAGGAGTATACGCATGTGACTGGCATTCATTGGCGACCAGAGCAACGCGCCTATTGCCGATTCGACGAGAACGGCGATCTTCAACAGGTGGTTTCAGTCACCGGTTATTCGGACACTGGCGAGAAGGATGTTTTGTGCGTTTCCTTCGCTTGGGCACCATTGGAGGAATACCTGGCAGCGACCAACTCCACCCTTGTTCGCAGGTTTGATTTCACTCTCCTGCGGCGAGGTAACTTCACTATGTGGCCCGAGGGGCCGGAGACTGTCATTTGCGAGAACGATCATTTCTTCTACCGACAAAAAGTGGCTCCGGGGGTGGCCGCATACACGACTGGCGTGCAGCTTATCGGGCCGCGTCGCCCGTATCAAGCCATCTTCGATGACTTACGAGGTGGACACAAAGAGAGAAAGTACGTCGAATTCATTGCGCAAGATTGGCGGAATAAGCGCATCGAAAGAATCTCAACGGACCCGAATATGACTACAAATTACTTTGAGGCGCATGGAAATTTGCTGCCCTTCGAGTTGTCGCCGGCGTTTTTTCGGCCGGATGTCATCCTGAAGTACAAAACAGATAAGGAGAAATACACCGTTGGCGAACGAGACATTTCTTGCCGAGCGGCATGGCATCTGCAGGCCTTCGATGTAAATGAAGCCGGTCAGGTCTTCGCCTACATTTGCTATTTGCGTAATCTCCCGTATGCCGAGCAGCTCCACTGGCAGTCGTATAACGAGGCACCCAAGACAGGTATTTCGGAGCGTGCAATAACCAACGACTTCAAGGGCGAGTTCACGACTTATAAAGATCCGCTCCAGGAGGTGCAGTCGATTGTGAAATCTTGGCAGGATATGAGTGTGCCTTGGTGGACGCTGCGTGACGACCGGTTGCTTGAACGTGTAAGTACACCATTAACCTCAAGCCGCGACGAATGGGCCGAGGCGTTCATGGATCTCGCCAAACTGGTAGTGGAGGGCTTTGTGATAACTGCGATTCGGGCAAAACTCGAGAAATCGGGCATAGCGTATGAGCAAAAGGAGCAGAGTATTGCCTTGCTTGAACGGCTGATTAATGGTGCCGATCCGACCGAAAAGCAACAATTGACTGGGCTCCGAACCGTTCAGTTCATACGCACGAAGGCAAAAGGGCATGCATCTGGCCGGGAGGTCGAGACGTTGGTGCAGGAAGTCATTACGGATCATGAGAGCTTTACGAAGCACTTCAAGCACGTCTGCGCAACGCTTGTCCTCGAGCTGGAAACCATTGCAGGTGCGTTCGCTTGAAACCGATGGAATATTGAGCAAAGGATACATATCGGAATTCCGGGGACACCATACTTGGAATTCCGGGGACACCATACTTAATTCAAAAATAAAGGAAAAGTCAGCCGCTGACATGAGACAATAACGATGCAACTATTCAATATATCAGGCTGCCCCTTCTGCTCACCGGACGACCCCAAAATCATCCTGTCCAATGATCATGCCATAGCCATTTACGACGGCTACCCCGTCACCCCCGGGCACACTCTAATCGTCCCAAAACGCCACATCGCCTCGTTCTTCGAGACAACAGGAAGAACAGGCGGCAATGTTCGACCTTCTGGCTGAAATGCGACAACAGCTGCTAAATCCTTCTGACAAAGCGGAGAGTTTACCAGTCCCCGACGGCTTCAACATAGGCATAAATGACGGCAAAGCCGCCGGCCAGACGGTCATGCATCTGCATATCCACCTGATTCCGCGCTATGTCGGTGACACGAGCGACCCGCGCGGCGGCGTGCGCTGGATTATGCCGGAGAAAGCGCCATACTGGAAAACACTATGAACGAACTCGTTACCTGCATTAGCGGGAATAAATGGGGGCAGGCTACTTTACGAGAAAGCAGACTGTCCACCTTTCTGTTGATTCATAACTCTGGACACTAAATGGAAATGTCTCAAGTCAGATCATGAAGACGTTAGGAATGGCGTGTTTTCTACCTGTTTTACACAACCCTGATCTCTACCCTGCCGCAAACAGCCTGAGCATATCGTTTGAGCGACCGCAGACTTGGCAACGGATGACCTGATTCAAGACGGGCAACAACAGACTGAGTGGTTCCCATTCTTTTGGCAACTTCATCCTGGGTCAGATGAGCCTTTTTCCTGGCCTCGATAAGTTGGGATGCCAAGGCAAATTCATCTTCGAGCCCTACAAATTCAGCACGGAACTCTTCATCCTTCATCAGATCCTTTTTTACCTCCGACATTTTCCTACCCATGATCAATCTCCTTTATGCGTGACAGTGCCAGGGTAATTTCACCCGGCGGCGTCTTCTGCGTCTTTTTTACAAATACCCTAAGTATAACAACCCTTCTTCCAACCACCGCCACATACAGTGCCCTGGCAATCCCGGATTTCCCTTTACCTCGAATCTCCCAAAGCTTGTCCTGAAGATGCTGCAGATATGGCATTCCCAAATTCTCAAGGCCATAGGACTCAATCAAATCAGTAATCCGCACAAGCCGAGCCTGTAGATCTTTAGGGATACAGTGGAACTCGGCTTCAACTTCATCATTGAGAAATTCAACTGTCCAGGTAGTCTTCATAGCAATATCATAGCAAAAAAGCGATAATTGTCCACAGAATAAATCCAACAAATCCAATGCAAATCCAATGGGGCCTGGTTTACCTCCACTGGCGGCACCGTGAAATCCCTTGATTAATTCAATATTGTGTGTACCAATGGGTCTGGCTTCCAAGATGCTCAGTTGAAACTGGAAATGCCTCATAGATTGCGCTCCTGCTTCACACAAATTCAAATAATCTGAATAAAACCATGACCAACCTCACCACATCCACCAAACATTTCGCCTCCCCCAACCACGCCCTGAATGTGGAGTGCAATGAACAAACTGATAACCATACCGCTCCGTGATTTTGCCGTTCCGGCGCCACGCTCCGGCAGCATCGAAGCGCATTCGGGCTACAGCCGCCCGGCAGCCGACGGTCAGGAAATACACGTCCGGGTGCAGAAGCAGAGAGCCAGGATTGACCCGTTGTATCAAGCGGAAGTTCCCGTCAGCACTCTGTTTGAGCGCGGCGGGTATGCATTCCGTATTGATGGGCGGATGGACGGGATCTTCCGCTACGACCTGCCCAGGATAGAGGAGATCAAGACTACCTTCAACATCCGGGAACTGTCACAACGCCTGGCCGGCAACCCGCTGGATCACCCCTACTGCCTGCAGCTGCTGACCTACGGTTACTTTTACTGGCGTGAACACCACATTCTCCCCGAGCTATCCTTTCATCTGGTCTCCTCCCGCAACAGTGACGCTGCTGACCTGGGGCTTGTGCTTGATCTGCCCACGTATGAACAATGGCTCGACCTCCGCCTTGACGAACTGGTGGCTGAAGCCGTGCTGGCGGAAAAGCGTGCCGCCAGGCGCCGAAAAGTTGCCGCCAGCTTTGTCTTTCCTTTTGCAAACCCCCGCTCCGGTCAAATCGAACTCATGCAGACCATCGAGGAGTTCATGGCAGAGCAGCATCCGATGCTCATTCAGGCTCCCACGGGCCTCGGCAAAACCGTCGGAGTGCTTTATCCGGTGCTGCAGGAAGCCCTGCTACGTGGCCAGAGAGTCGTGTACGTCACTCCGAAGAACAGCCAGCACTCTGTCGCAGAGGACGCCGTCACCCGCTTTCAGGAGACAGGTGCGAAACTCAAGTCCCTTTCGATCACCGCCAAGGGCAAGATCTGCTTCAAGAACGAGCCACTGTGCAATCCCGACTATTGTGAGTATGCCCGCAACTATTACGGGAAGGTTCAAGAACAGGGGATTCTCGACCTGCTGGCAAGGAAAAGGAAGCTGAAGGCCCGCACGTTTCGCGCTCTGGGTGAGCAATACCAGGTCTGCCCGTTTGAGCTGCAACTGGACAGCGCCCGTGAGGTGGACATGGTTATCTGTGATTACAACTATGTCTTTGCCCCCCGCTCGGCGCTGGGCCGGATGACGGATATGGGTGTTGATCAGACAGGGAAACCGAACCTGGTGATCGATGAGGCGCATAATCTTCCGGCTCGGGCCATGGATTACTATTCCCCGGCGCTTTCATCCGTCATCCTGGAAAAGATGCGGGACGAGATCCGGAACGCACACGCGCATTTCCGCCATGAGGCAGAGGAGCTGCTGGACGGTTGCCTTCAGGCGGTTTCCGCCTGCCGGAAGGGCGATGACGCCAAACCGCAACGGATTGAGCCGCCAGTGGAGCTCTTCCATGACCAGCACGCCCGGCTCTGCGCCTTCCTGTCCCGTTACCTCGACTCAGGAGTGGAGATATTGAACCAGGATGTGATCCTGCGCCTTTGCTACTACTGGGCGGAATTCACCGAGAACCTGGAGTTCGTCGGCGATCCTGACCGGCAGGAGTTCTTCACGACCTTTTACCCCCATGCAACCGGTGGTACGGTAAAAATAACCTGTTGCGATGCATCGGCAATGCTGAAGGAGTGCTACAGGGAGTACGATCAGATCGTCGGCTTCTCGGCAACACTGAAGCCCTTCGACTATTATGTGCGCCTTTGTGGTCTGGATAGCGGGAAGGTAAAGACGGCGGAATTTGAGAGCCCATTTCCGGGCGACCGGCGCAAGCTGCTGATCATCCCGCAGATATCCACCCGCTACAGCCACCGCGAACGCAACTATCACAAGATCGCCGATGCTGTTCAGCGGATAACCGCTTTGCGTAAAGGGAATTATTTCGTCTTCCTGCCGAGCTTTGTGTTTCTTGAGCGTGTGGTTGCGCTCTTTCAGCCACCTGACGGCTTCATTGCGTTACGACAGGAACGGGGCATGAAAGCCGCTGACGTTGATGCTGTTGTCGAGAGCCTTCGCTCCGTGAGCGTTCCCACGATCGTCTTTGCGGTGCAGGGAGGTTCCTTTTCGGAGGGAATGGACTATGCGGGTGAGACGGTGATCGGAGCCTTCGTGGTCGGCCCGCCGTTGCCGACCTTTGATCTCGAACGGGAGCAGATGAGGGCATATTACCAGCAAAGGTACAGTGCCGGTTTTGATTATGCCTACACGATACCCGCCATGGCCAAGGCGGTTCAGGCTGCCGGCAGGGTCATCCGCTCGGAAACGGACAAAGGGCTCGTCATTCTGATGGACAGAAGGTTCCTTGAGCCAAGCTATAGCCAGTCGATGCCGGCGGACTGGTTTGAGTCTGATGTGTCTGAGATTGTATCGGACAGCATTCTGAGTGATGTTGCCGATTTCTGGGCTACATAATAATTATTCCTGATGACCTGATGGCAGCTGAAATGTGTCGGTGCACGCCAGCGGATTTATAAAACAAAAGGGCTACAGCTTGTCGCTGTAACCCATTGTTTTTGTGAGGTAGTCGCTCTAACTGGTTTATCAACTAGCTGTTAAAACGCACTATTTTAGTCGTCCCTGAAAAAGTCTGAAATTTACTTCAGACAGGTTGAAGTTCTCGTTCCAATATCTGAGTAAGGGCTATCTGGTCGATTGCAATGCCCCTGAACCGCTCTTTGAAAAGCCACAAAAGGATAGCTCGGAGGAG
>JBGSQD010000271.1:0-10434 GCA_041738275.1 Geobacterales bacterium | reverse complement strand
GAAGGTTGCCACGACGTTGCGATTTGCCCCCCTTGATTTCATCGGGCAAGAGATCGATCGTCAGTTCGTCACCATCAGCCATAACGACCGCCCGTTCGATGTAGTTCTGTAACTCGCGTACGTTTCCTGGCCAATCGTATTGCTGTAGCAGCTCCATCGCTTCTCGTTGCAGATGGACCACGTATCGATCGTTGGCTTCGTTGTAGGTTTTTGGCCCCCAGGTCGTATCCACGGCAACCCATGGGGCCTCGGCGAGCGGGGTGAGCTTTATGGTGTAGAAGTCCTCGCCACTGGTGCCGCTTATCAGATTCTGGTAACCGGTGATATAGATGTTGCCGCTGGCGTCAACAGCTGAACCGGTCGGTACGGTCGGCATCTGGACCCCGGCCTTGCTGTCGCGAATCTGCCAGAGAACCGTGCCGCCAACAGCGGCATGGGCACTTGGAACTGACGCACTACCGGTCAACAATGTGAAGAGCAGCGCAAGCAAAGATATCCGGCGTATGATGAAACCCGGGGTTGGCGACTGGAATCTGATTCCTGGCGCAGACACAAGGGATGAATAATTGAAATTGCATAGCATATTATAAAACCGCTTCATGTAGATCTCCTCCGGTTGGTTCATGCATCAATACTAATCTCCGGGTAATCAACCTGCACGTTATTCCAATTGGTATTAATACGTGCTCCAACGGGTCTTGTTGTTCCAGTACTGGTTATCAGGCCAGGTGCCGGAATTGCCGGGCGTGGCGGCATGGCAAGCGGTTGTCGCTTCCGAATATCTGCCCAGCAGATTCCCCTCGGGATAACCGCGGTGTTCATCGACGTAACTATGGACAGAAGCATATTGACTGTCAGCCCTCCAGGCCGTGCCGCCATTTTCCCTGTTCCCACGATGTTTGTAATCCAGACAGTTGGTCTGCATCAGGCGCGGCAGGGCCGAATTATGCGGTTGGTGGCACTTGGAGCAGGTAAAGGCATGCTCCTTGTTCTTGCCCCACCCCTTAACCGTTTCATGGATCCGGTCAATGGTTCTGAAACCCTGATTCTGGTAGTTTTGCTGGGCCGGGGTTTCGTCCGTCAGCTTCTCCTTGTTGTGGCAGCGCAGACAGAGCCCGGCAAAGGTCTGGTCATCCTCGGATATGCTCTTGCCTGTCCCAAAGGTATTCCGGTCCAGATACAGTTTTGTGACCGGTTCACCAGGCTGAGGACCATTGTTGATATATCTCTTTTCATAACCAAAGCTGCCCCATGACTTATCGGTTGGGCCTGTATTCTGCCAAGCTCCTCCATAAACTTGAATCACCCTTGGTGGCGGGGGATTAGGCGCAGGTTCATCATCCTTGTAGGGCGAGGTCATCCAGGTCCCCTTCAGAAGCGGCACTGCGTAGGCCTGTTTGCTTCCCAGGGTCGGGCTGACCCCGTGCGGGTCGTGACAGGGGGTGCAAAGGCCCTGATTCTGTTCGTTGGGTGTCTGTATTTCCCCTGTAACCCTCAAATGGTTACTGATAATGGTTGTTTTTTTCTTTTTCATCGGTGAGGCGTTGAGCTTGAATGTATCAGCATCGTGGCCGCTTTGATCATTACGGCTGCCGAACTTGAAACCATCCTTATAGCCTTTGATCGGTTTGGATGAGCTGAAGGTACTGAATCCCCAAGGTGGGCCTAGCGCCCCTTCGGGCACCCTGTCGCGGTTCATATGGCAGTCAAAGCACTGCCCGGCACCGGCGGCATAGGGATTGATCGAGCCGGGGATGGCGTTCTGCGAGGCCTTGTAGGTCATATTGTAGCCCCCTTTGCCGTCTTGGGTCTCCTTAAGGTTGCCGCCGTTCTTGGTGCCGTTGAAGGTGACGTAACTGGTGGTGGTGCCGATAACCTTGGAACCGTGCGAACTGTGGCAGTCGTAACACTGAACATTCCTGCTGCCGTCTCTGGTGTTGGGGATGGTGCCGTCAAGACCGGTCGTGTCATCCCACCCCCCCTGATTAGCCCTGGCATTGCCATGGGCGGATAAAGCCTTGGTCACGGCACTCTTGCCGTTGGTGCCGTATTTACCCCAGGAGGTGGTTCCCTGTTGTGAATAGCGGGCATCTATGCTCTGGCCGTCCCAGGCATACTGCCGTGGGGTTTTGCAGTCATTGAACGGAGTGGCGTCGTTGTTCTGGTCGCTGTGGCAGGAGATGCAGTGGTTGGTGACCTTGCCGGCCTCCTCACGTTCCTTGCTTGTGCCAACATTCATTGCCAGGAAGGTGACCGCTGAGGTGCTGCTGTAGAAGGTGGGGCGCTTACCGTTGGCGCCGTAAAGGACCAGGTCAACCACATCATCAGGAACTGTTGAGTAGTTTTTGTAGTGGAAACCGGTGTGGTACTGCAGGTCGATGATGCCGGTCTTGGTGGATTCCCAGTGGCATTCATAGCAGTGTTTGTTGGATATGGGCACACCCTGGATATGGTGCGAGTTGGCGCCCAACTGGGTCATGACATCCATTCTTCCAAGGATCGGACCGGCATGGCATTTGGTGCAGTCACGCGGCAATCCGAAACCGGAGTGGCGCGGCACCGGTTTGGCGCGATGGCATTCAGCGGTATTGCACGACTGGCCGCTGGCATGACTGTCGCTGAAACGGTGTTCATGGCAGACGGTACAGGCCCTGGTCTGGTTGTGGGAATCGGAGCCGTTGTTCCGGTAATGATCACTGCTGGAGGAGTGACAGACATTGCAGATGCCTATATATGACACCACACCATTGAACAAAACTCCGGGGCTTTTTGTAATGTAGTCAGAGCCGGTTTCCTTTTTGGAAAACACTACGTCCTTGCGATCTTTGGGTATACCGAACTTGCCGTCGGTTGTAGTGGCGACTTTGTCGTGAACCATGAAGATATTTTTGTCGCCATGGGGATCATGGCAGTCCCAACAGAATTTGCCGCCTTTCCAGGTTCCTTTGATCTTGCCGTTGACATCTTTTGACCAGCCGCTGGTGTTCATAAAGGCCTTGTAATGCTTATAGCCGAAATGGGCCGAGGTGGCGCGGGCCTTGGCCGGTTTGATTTTGATACTATCCACGCTGAAACCGAGGGCGTATATGCCCTCTTCGGCATGGCACTGGCCGCATTTGCCGTTGCTGTCATCGTCATGGCACTGCAGACAGACCCCCATCTGCACATACTGGTTCTTGACGTCGTCATTTTGCTCTTTGGTCCAGAACCCGGACCCCTCATTGTGGATCTTCAGATCTTTTTTGGTGTCGTTGCGGTCTATGAAGTGGCAATTCTCGGCTTCAGATGCACCGAAACAGGTGGTCAGGCCGCTATGGGAGGGACGGAGAACCAGTGTTCCGTCCGGCCACTTGGCGGTTTCACTGTAGAATATCGCAGCAAGCTGCGGGGCAATCGATCCTGTGTTATTGTGGCAGCGCAGGCATTCCGCGTCAGTCCCTTCCATATGGCAGTAGGAACATTCCTTGTCAAAACGGTTTTTGAACTGCTGGTGCTGCCGCAGGCGGAAGGGGTTGACGCTGCTCATGTTGTGCATGACGCTGCTGTCATGGCAGTACCAGCAGGCATTGGCCGTGAAGTTAGCCGCCGGGTTGCCCGATTTGTAGGGGCCTTTGGCGGCAAGGCGGCCATGGCCGGTGCTGTACCATTCCTGCAGGCTGATCTTGGCTGTGTTGCTGCCGTCAACGTGGTAGGTGAAGTTGTCCGTATCAGGGGCGCTGGAGTTGCCGTGACAGTCCATACAGGCCGAGGAAACACCGCTGGACGAGCCGCCCCACTGCGGATCAGCCATACCGGCGTGGCAGCCGACACCGGTGCCGGAACAGGTCTTTTCATTGTTGTCACTGTTATAGTTTGCCCCTGGCGCCAGAAACTTCACATCTTTGCTTTTGTTGACATGTTTGTCGGCATTGATGTGTGCGAGTTCGGTCATGCCGCCCAGCGCAGCCAGGTCGTCGTGGCAGTCGACGCACTGGCCCCCTTTGGTTGTCTCGGCATGGCATTTGTTGCAGGTGAAGTCCTTCTGGGTGTGTTTGGGATGGGAGTTGGCCCGTGGCTTGCCGGGGCCCTCATTTCTGAACATCGGTATGGCAGCCTTCCATTCTTCCCCTGGCGCCCAGTTGGGAATGTATGACCAGGTTTTATTATCGCTGTCAGTGTGGACGTAGTGGCAACTATCGCACGCGCCGTTGGGATGACCGTGGCAGGCATTGCACTCTGCCTTGTCCTCATCCCAGGCAAAGGGTTTGACATCGGTCAGGGCGTCGTTGGTACCGTCGCTGTGGCAGTAAACGTTGTAGCAGGTCTTGGTGGCGCTGCTGTAGGAGGGAAAGGGTTTGCCCGGGATGGCCCAGAAGTCCGGCATCTTGATGTCCTTCTTGCCGTTCAGGTGATTGGCATGGATCAAGGCGCCGTCTTTTATGTGTCCAAGGCCGTCCTGAAGCCCGGTTACCGTGTCGGCATGGCAGTTGGCGCAGGCGTATTTCCTGATCCAGCGCGACCCGACCAGACGGTCGTGACCGTTGGTGGACATGTTGAGGTAGGGGAAGCAGACCCCGACATCCAATGCACCGGTGTCAGGGTTTTTCACGATGTTCCATGTCCCGCCCCGTTCGGTGCAGTTAGCTATGGTGTTGTCTGCGCTGGTGCCGCCATGGCAGGAAAAGCATTTGCTCTGGCGGGTGTCTGACCAGGTCAGCGCAATGTTGGGGGGGCCTCCGGCAGCGTCACTGTGGCAATAGTTGCTGCAGGCGCCGTTTCTGGCCGGGCTCTGGCTGGGCAGGTAGGCGGGGTATGAGGTCGTGCCGCCGGTGTAGGTGCCGGAGGCATTGGTGTATTTACTGAATTTTACGATCAGGGAGCGTTTGCCGGCACTGGTGGCATGGGCGAATTTATTCGGTTCAAGGTTATGATCTACATGGCAGTAGCTGCAGCTGTTGAGATCGGTCCCAAGGAAGTCGCCATGTTTGTCCCGCCCTTCTATACCAGGGTGTTTACCGTCTGACGGGGCTGCGCCGTGACAGGTCGTGCAGTTGGTTGTTGCGGCACTGCTGGACCAGGGAGGGGTGGTTTTCTCAAAGTGGCAGTTGACGTTGTTGCAGCTACCCAGGATCGGGGTCGCGCTCTGTTTCCAGGACGAGGTGTGGGAACGGAATACTCCGTTGGTGGTTGTGGTGTAGGTCGTTAATACCGCAGGTGAAGATGAGTTGATTCTTGAGGAGAGTTTGATTTTGCCGTCACGATGGGCTGAGTTGTACCCGCTGCTGGCGTGGTGGCACGCATTGCAGGCGGTAACGGTGGCGCCTGGCCCCATGTGAGACTGGTGGCTGCCTTGAAACCCGCCCGTGGATGGATTTCGGAATCCTGCATCCTGTGGCCGCATGTCGCTGGCTGTTCCGTGGCAGCCATTACACGGAAGAGCCGCATGAACCTCTCCCGCCACGATAGATATGCCGGTTACCAGCAACAAACAGAGTATAACCAGCGGAGACTTCCCCTCCACCCTGAAGATCCTCAATGCATCCTCCTAACACGACCTGATCAACCCCACCTCAAAAGTAGCTGCAAATGTTTTTCAGGTGAGTTTTGAATACAATAAATGTTTTGCAAACGAATCTACACAACGTGATTTAGCCACATATCCGCACAATAGGACGTGAAAAAACGCAGGCTTCCAGATACAGCGGAGAAACCGATGGTTATTATTGATTTTTTTTAGTTAATTAATTTTTTACGTTATTCAAGCAATTTCTGTCCCAAATATGATTTCTAATTAGTTTATTGCAAATAAATAATGTTTGAGTTCATGATATTTTATATTTGTATGACCAACAGCGCCAAATTTCACTAAAAGAAGAATTTCACCGGTTATTGAGGAAGGAGATTTCGCGGGGCGTGCCCAATTAAAAAGCGGGTTAACCATTAATGGCTAACCCGCTTCACATTGATCATCACTTGTTTGCTGAAACCAGCAGGGACCACAAATGACGACGGAACCTGCTGAAAAAAAACGACGATGACTTCCCTATTGTATCAGCTAACTACACCGGATATTAATGTCTTTGCTTCTTCCGTCAGGAAATCCCATAACCCCAGTCGCTGCAGGGTAGCCACAGTCGGTATGCCGGAGGTGTTCCAGCCCCGCTCCATGTAATAAAACTGGATAAGTTCCCGCAGCTGCTGTTTGCGGTGCATCATCAGTATTTCCAGCTTTTCACTGGTGGACATTGCCTGGATATCTGCCAGCGCTTTACCGAGAACAGTGACCAGGACCCGGTCGTTATAGGCAAGTTCAGCTTCATAAAGCCTTTCGTCTGTCGGCCCCATCGCACGTTCAGGAATCCAGTCGTGCTGGCCCGTCTCCTTGCCATATTTCATAATATTCATGACCCTCTGCAGGTTGATGTCCCGGTCGGTCTGTTCAAATATCTGTTCCCAGGTCATATCCTTTCCCAGCATGGCGTTGTAGAAATCAGCATAGATCTCCTGGGATGCTGGGTTGATGTAGATATCCGTACCGGTCCGTTTTCCCGAGTCCGGATTGAAGACATCCACCCAGGGGAGCTTGCACAGACCCATATTATCATTGCCGAGACGGACCCGCGGATAGGTGACCAGAGCCTTGGCCTTATCCTCAAAACTTGGGAATGCGCCCAGCAGATCTACCTTGATGAGCCATGCAGCGGCATGGTGCGCCCCGATATCACTGGCAGCGGCAAACGACCCCTGCATGGACAACGAGCGATGGGTCCGGTACAGGGAAAAAGGCAGCCCCTTGGTTTGCATGGCAAACTTTTCCAGCTCATCTCGGGGATCTATCCCGGTTTTTTGTGCATATGTTGCGCAGACCCAGTCGATCAGTTCCAGCATACCCTTGCCGGCAACCCTTGCCAACTCTGTCTCACCACGGTTTATACGGTGAAAGAAGGTCATGGTGGCAGCTTCGTTGCCCCAGACCAGTTCCAACCCATCCGTATCGGCACTGGTCAGGTAGCCTTTCTGGAAGCATTCCATGACAAAGGCAATGATAACGGCAACGGTTATAGAATCGATCCCGTAGTTATCGCAATGCCAGTTGGCCTCCATGATGAATTCCGGGTTCCAGATCCCCAGGTTGGAGCCAAAGCCGGCAGCCGTCTCATACTCAGGGCCATCGACCCATACCTTTCTTCCCTGATGTTCACCGGTGGTCAGTGTGACCCACCCACCCTTGGTGCATTGCAGGTTGCAGCCTGGAAAGCAGCCGTCCATTCCCCGATGTTCGAACAGGTTCTCGGCATAATGCTTCCCGCAGATCTGAACTGCACGGGGATCAGAACCGCCCTGGTAGTTGTTGACCGGCAAAGATTGGTATTCCTCTTTATTGACAAAGGTAATCAGCCCGGCACTCCCCTTGCGGTACATCTTCAACGACTGGGGGTCGACCTCTTTGACGATGGTATGGAGTTTTGCCCCTGCCTTTTTTGCCTTATCCCAATCGGCAGCGCCATAGGGATTTTCGCCGTGAGGATAGTCCGCCAACACGACTATGGCCCTAATTTTTTTATCATACATTACAGTGCCAAGTCCGGTCCTGCCGGCCTGTTTGGTTCGCCAAAGCCCCTTTTTGCCGTCAACCGGCTTGGTGACATCGAAATAGTGACTATTGATGCAGCCGTAGGTAGTGTTTGCCGCACCAATTCCGGTAGATACAAAGGCAATATGACGACGATCATGGCCGGCCTGAATGAAATGCTCGGCCAGAGCCTTCTCCAGGTCAAAAACCTGATCAATGGCCGGCGCGTCCTCAATGGTCACCTCGTTGCTGAAAGAGTTGATAACTATCATGACCTCTTTATCGGATTTCCCGGTGACCTGAAGGGCATCAAACCCCGCATACTTGAGAAAGGCTCCGAAATAGCCTCCGAAGTTGGATACGCCGGGGATACCGGTCAGGGGTGATAATGAGATGGCCATGCATTTGCTCGTGCCTGGAAACTGTGGAATGCCGCCCAAAGGACCATTGGCAAGGATCAGAGGATTTTCCGGATCGTATGCGGTGGTTTTCGAGGTTATGGACTTATGCAGGAGGTATAGCCCGAGACTGCGGCCGCCGATAAAATAATCCCGCACTTTCGGGTCGAGTTCAGGTGTAGCAATGGTGTTAGTCCCCAGACCTATGGTCAGGAGCTTGTTTGAATAGCCATTTGTGAGCTTTGATTTCGTGTAGTTCATGTACCATTTCCCTTCGTGTAGCGGCCGACGCACTTGCAGCCATCTGTTTTATTGTGCCCAAGGTTAATATTTCAGAATTAGTCAGAATTTTTATACATAGCACAGAGAGTGGACTTGCGGCAAGATTACATTAACCTGCAAAACCTTTAGTCTGCGGATTATGCAATAATTAGTAAAAAAGGCGGTTACTTGAGAAGTAAAGTTGCCGACAATTTACTGCATCGATATACAGCCAGTTTTTTCGGGGTAATTTTTTAACTACGGTCAATTCAGGGGGGTAACCGGCTTTACAGGAAAACCGGTTGTCATGTCATTGTTTGCCATTCCAATGGCTAACGTAAACGAAAACGACTGTGCCGGCATCAAGGGACGAGGACCCCACTCCAGACCCAGAAAACGGCAGGTATCGTTGTTGAGTGGCGACTTGCCTCCTTTTGATTGGTCGAATCTGCCGGCAACATTGGAAAAGTAGGCCATATCGGGTCTGCTCGAATTGTCCCACTCAATAAAATTTGCTTTACCGGTAAACCGTCGACTTTCTCCGGCCAGGTCGTTGCCGTAATCGACCAGACCCGCGTAGGAGTTTGTCTTGGTATCGATCTCCGTCTCTATTTTTACCAGGCCATCCTTCAGCCAACCCACGTTCCCTTTGGCAGAACCAAAGTGGCCTAACCAGGGTTCATCACCGTAGAGATAATAAAATGCGACCGGCTTGACGCCGACATTCTTGACCCTGGTAATCAGGGTGAAGTAGCTGTTGCCAGCTTCATAAAACAAATATTTTTCAACAAAGAGCGGTACACCATCAATGGCAAACCAGTGATGACTGACTATGGAGATGTTATTTGGACTGTTCTCAAGGATACGGCTGCCAAGGAAACTCCACTGTTGAGGATAAATCGGATTGTTTGAGCCCGATGCAGGGAGTACCGCTTCATTTACGCTGCACCAGATATGATACCACCGATTGCCGTCAAAATAGGACATACCTGTTTCATCCTTATCTTTGGCCCGGAAGTCCGGGTCGCTCGTCGGCAGGCCACCGCCCACGAAGACACCGGAAGTCAGTACACCCTCCTCGTTTTTAAAGCGGCTGAGATTGATCAGCAACTTACTCCCATCAGCAAAGGAATTCTTGATGTAGCCTCGTCCCTGCTTATCATCCCAGCGAACAGCCAGGTTGGAACCTGACATGGAATCACTTTTTACAGTACTGACTGAATTACTAAACCACGACAATGCAAATCCCGTTACTAGGTAATCGGTATCCTCCGGGAAAAGATCGTCAGTGACAGTGAGCATCTTCCCTGGACCAGCCAGAAGATAGAGTCCCTCCCAATCACCGGTAATATCAAACCTGACCCCCAGTCGCAGCCCAAACCCGAGTGCAACGAGAGCGATCAGGACCAGTGAACAGGCTATCCAGCGACTGATTGTCATGTTTTTTATTACATCGAACAATATTGCACCTGTTTTCCTTAATGAGTTTAACTATACTGCGTGGAAAATTATAAAGTCAATGCGTCTATTGTTAATGATATTAAGTTACTGATCATATTTTAATTCATACGGGAAGATAATGATGCTGTAAGGATCAACACGAGCAGGCAGGATAAATTCTTCTATTCATGAAATTTATGTGGGCAATGGTATACTATTTGAAAACTTTATATGGAAACTGTCATGACACAACCAGAAGACAACGAATACCTGTCAAAGAAACAGACCTCCGAATCCCTTGAGAACTGTATTGCCCTGGTCCGTCACACCCTTCTCCGCCATCACTCTGCTGATTACATAGAAAAGAATCCCATTATTTTTGCAGCATGCATACAGGCTTGCGCCATTGATAGTGCAGCCCGGAATGTTACCCGCAAACTAGAGGAGATTGCTGATCTGCTCAAAGAGCAAAAATGAATTATGTATAGCAATTGCAACTACACTTGGGGAATGTTCGATAACAATATAAAACAGCACACACCGGTTTGCTAAGGGTGTGTGCTGTTTTGTATTGAGGCTGGTATGGTGTGCGGCAGATGGCCAGTCGGCCTGTGTTCATTAACGCCTGACAGTGACAGCAGCTTTTTCCTTGTTGCTTTCTGCGGCGCCGGTAATCATGCCGTACAGGGAGATTATGGCCGGGATGCACTGGATTACCACCACCAGGGCGCAGAAACCCAGGAACAGAAGGATCAGGGGACCGCTTACGAATACCTTATTGGT
>JBGSQD010000159.1:0-15910 GCA_041738275.1 Geobacterales bacterium | reverse complement strand
CAAGAACAAACGTGTGGTAACGGTCATCAACACTGATGTGCCTGAAGGTACCGGTATCGGCCTGGTGGCGATGATTGAGGTTGTTGCCCTGATGATCGGCGATATTGTTCAGTCCTACAGCAAGAAAAGATATGATACTCCCCTGCAGATCGGTAAGGGAATGTTTCTGCAGAAGGGTCAGCCCAAGAGCCTATACCGTCCCGGCAGCAGCACCGACATACTCATATTCCAGGAAGGGCGAATCGATTTTGCCGCAGACATCCTGAACAATATGCTCCAGACAGGAGTTTCGAGCCGCTTTACCCAGGGATTTCAGAAAACGCTGGTGGAGACGGATGTCCGGGTAAGGTCGCTTCTTGGTCAGGCGCGAAGATCTTCAGCATCAGGGAGGCATCAATGATTGTAACCGTTACACTGTTTTTTGCGGTAATACTCCTGACCGCCTATTTCTGGTGGGGATTCAAAATTCTGCCTGGTGAGAGGTGGCAGATTGTTGCCTCGGTACCTGCTTCCAGGACAGAACATGGGGGCTGGAGCGGTATCAACTTCACCTGGTACGGTCTGCTTACCGCCAATGCCTATCTGGTGGCTGTTGCAGTGCTGCTGGTGCTGATGAGTTCTGTCGGGGTCCCGCCTTTGGGGACGGCTTTGCTGGCGGCGGCCATGCTCTGCTGCTGCGTGCCGGCATCAAGGCTGGTTGCACGGATTGTGGAAAAAAAGGCCCATACCTTCACGGTTGGCGGAGCAGTCTTTGTCGGCATTCTAATAACGCCATTCGTAATAATACTGATAAACCGCACCGCCGGTAAGGTGCTAGATTTCCATATTCCGATCATGTCTGCCTACGCCGCCATCGCCATTGCCTACGCCTTTGGTGAAGGATTGGGGAGGTTAGCCTGCATCAGTTTCGGTTGCTGCTACGGGAAACCGCTGGCGACCAGTTCAGGACTGCTGAAACGACTGTTTAGCGGCCGCGGCTTCGTTTTTTTCGGCAGCACCAAGAAAATTGCCTATGCAGGAGGTTTGGAAGGAACCGAGGTAATCCCCATACAGGGCGTCACCGCAGTTATCTATACAGTTTGCGGCCTCATTGCAGCGGGGCTGTTTCTTTCGTCGCATCATACGGGCGCATTTCTTTTGGCTACCATTGCTACCCAGGGATGGCGTTCGTTTTCCGAAACACTCCGGGCCGATTATCGCGGAGAAGGCAATATTTCCGCTTATCAGGTCATGGGAATCCTGGGCGTTGTATATGCCATTGCCGCAGCCTATTTTCTTGCTTACAGGTCAGTTGTTATGCCTGATCTCTCAGCAGGTCTGAGAAGCCTGTGGAGCCCGGCGCTTATTCTATTCCTGCAAGGTATCTGGACGATAACCTTCCTGTACACCGGCCGCAGCACGGTAACAGGTTCCACGCTCAGTTTTCATGTGCACCAAGACCGTATTTAAGGCCCTGTGCCAGAAGATTGCTTGTCCAGTCATTAAACGCTTTAAGGCATTAATGACATGCGGCCTGACACCTCAAAAACTGGCTCTTACGCTATGCTTTGGTACTGCCATCGGGGTTTTGCCACTATTGTGGGGCACAACATTTATTTGCATCCTTCTGGCTCATTTTTTCAGGCTCAACCAGGTCGCACTGCTGTCGGTCAATTACCTGCTGTATCCGATCCAGTTGCTGCTTTTGATCCCCTTTTACAAGCTGGGGATGTGGTTGTTCCCTTGGGGACCTCAGGTGTCTTCGAATATGCTTTCAATACTGGCCGTTAGTCCGAACCCAACCTCATTAAATATCCTTGTTTGGATAACGTTCAAATCACTCGCAGCCTGGGGGGTGACGGTCCTGCCATCAGCACTGCTTACCTACGGGATACTGAGGATAACTGTGTTTAGAGAAAACACCCTATTATCAGAACATTGATACTCCATTTTCAGGATATCTGATCTTCCAAGGATGGCAATATGCCGGGCCCTTATGCGCATATCACCCTGATTCATGAACTGGTGCAGTCAAACCGGCTGGAGTCAATTTTTTCCACTTCGTCCGGGTTTGAAGCAGCTTTGAAGGAGTATTTCCCCTACTGTGTGCTGGGCGCTGTCAGCCCGGACTACCCCAATCTTGTCACCTGGAACGGTGGAGCATTGCAATGGGCCGATGCCATGCACTGCACTCGGGCATGCGAGATGATGGTATATGGCATCAGGCGCGTCAGGGGCGCAAAAGGTGCTGCCAGAGACAAACTGTTGGCATGGCTGCTGGGCTACTGCTCACATGTGACGGCTGATGTGACCATCCATCCCGTTGTCCAGGCCAAGGTGGGGGTGTATGCCGAAAACCAGCGTCAACACCGCATCTGCGAAATGAATCAGGACAGCTACATATACAGAAGAATGAATCTGGGTGAAATCGGTGAATCGGACAATTTTGCCCTGACCGTTGCGCAATGCAGCAACTCCGAAGACAGAAGCCTGCTGGATCGCGACATCGTCGTTCTCTGGGAAAGTATGCTCGAGTATGTTCATCCCGAGTTGTTCTACGCGCTTCCGCCGGATTGTTCATCGTGGTATAGAGAATTTGTTGCATCAACAATCCGGTCCGGAACCGATCCGATGCGACTTTTCCCATTGGCCGAGGTCATCGCTGCAAGGATGGAGCTGGCCTATCCGGCATTTGACATGGTTGACCGGCAATATGTAGAAGATTTGCCATTGCAGCAAGAAAGACCGTCATATCTGCATTACGACTATATTTTCAGCCGTGCGGTCGGTAATATAGCTGCGGTATGGGGAGTGGTGGAACAGGCTGTTTACGCTGACGATCCGGTGCAGCTTCCCCAGTTTGGCGACTGGAGTCTCGACACAGGGCGTGATGAGCACGACAGGCTTGTTTTCTGGTGATATATCGATTAGTTAGGTGCCTATGAAGGTTATTGCTATGTGGGAGTGCATAAAAAAAACACGCTCAAGCTGATGCCATTTTTCTCAATGATAGACAAGAGGAAACAACTTCATACCGGAATAATGGCCATAGCCTTATAGGTATCAAGGGGTTAATGCGTACGAGTATTCAATTTCAATCCATAGAGAACGCGTGAATCCGCCGGTCGCCGGTTGGCGTTTTTGCACCGAGAAGTGATGCTGCTGTCACATTTGATACTCTCTGGACAAAGTTGTTCTCAGGGCAAAGTTGATCAGCAGGTAGGCGCTAAAAATATCGTTTCGAAAAAATCTAGTTGATGAGCAAGGAGCAACGAATGCCTAAAAAAATCGGACACAATTATGAAAGAGACCCTTATCCGTGGGATGGCGCCGAGAAGTTCGCCTGTTCAGCGGAATGGACCTGTTGTGATATGAATCTTCCCGCAACGTTTTTCATCTGCCCGATATGTGAGAAAGAGCGGGACTTGGGCGACGTTAGCTTGTAATCGGAAGACTCTGAAAAATCATAGATCGAGTTTTTCTTCATCCGCTTTATTTAAGAAACAGACTCCCCAAACCCAGAGTACGCGACACATCCCACAAATTAATGAACAGTGGATCGAAGCGCCCCTGCTCCACCTGCTCTTCTTCACGCTCCCAAAAAAACAGCCTGCTGGCAGGATAAAGGTATCCAAAGGGATAGGCCGTCATGCTGTCCCGCCGGCTGGTCAATAATGACAGCGAATAACGGTAGCCGGATTCCTGCTCTTTGACCAGGGCGAGAGCCTTGAAGCGTACCAATCGGGCATTGGCCAGCTGTTTTGCTGATTCGGTCTTGTCATGCCCAGTCTCCCCTGTCCGCTCAATGATCCTTGCTGACATCGCCCTTAAGGTGAAAGCTCGATGACGCGCTCTAAGTGCACTGACGGCAAGGGCGCGGGTAAATTCAAGTGCCAATCTGCGCTGCATGGCCACGGCATTTCCAGCCGAATCATCACTTGAGATCATCACATCCATCCGCTGCGCAAGAGCACCCATCTTGCTGGCGTACTCCTCCAGATCACTGATCGGTCTGCCGAGTTGCTGATTTGCCTCCTGCGGGGTAGCTGATCGGAGCAGTTGGGAATAATGAAAATCAGGAGCAGGCTGAAACGGTTTGTCAAAGGGGTGCGGCAGCTCGGAAAACGGGGTAGCTGCTGCCATGAAGCGCATCAGGTCCCGATCTTTCAGGTACCGGTTCTGGAGACGGAGTGCTTCTCGCCACATTGGCTTTAGATGTGGATCAGGGAGCATCTCCATCAATGGTGTCAAGGAGTCGCTCTGACGAACCGTTTGCGCATCATGGTACTCCCACGACCAGCGGGCAATGCTCCAGTCGATCAGCCAGTAACCCCATTCCCAGCCTGATGTGAAGGTCAGGTGGCCGTTGATGTGTAATTTAGCCATTGTCTCGATATCTTGATGACGGGCATCAAGATATGGCAGCAACAGCAACGGAACAGGAGTATCAAAACCCACCCAGTAGGAAGATTCCGGCCAGTACCATGTTTCCCGCCGTGGTTGCTCCTTCTGTGCGGTTTTCAACATAAAACATTGATTTTGGTTGCCATAGACCGGTGCTGTCTTCTCCGATACGGAATAGCACATCACGGAATGTATCAGGATTCCGCTGTCTGGGAACAGCGGTTCGCGAGGCGCATCTGCACCACCGATGACATGGGTGCTGAGCAGCAGCAGAGCATGATAACGCTCTGCTACCTGTTGTTCGAGATGGACCTGAACACCCGGCACAAGCCTGCTCAAAAACGGCAGATGTTCACCCATGGTCGGCTCCAGGGAAATAAAATCCCAAGGCGCCTGGAAAAGCCATCCCAGGGTATCGTCAACCTGATGCCGATAACCGGGATACGGGCGAAGCAGGGTGATGGCCTGGAACGCCTGCTGCTGGAGCATACTCAGTGATATCTGCACCCCGCACAACACGCCGCGTTTATGAGCGTACTGAACAATCCTTGCTGCATGACTGGGCCAGTGTTCTCTGTCTATCCCCCGCAGCAACACGAACTGCATGACATTCTGACCGTTGCGCGCCAGCCAATCGACGTAACGGGCCACATCCTCAAAGGCATTGGGATAGTCGGGGTTGAGCAGCTGCTCAGCCAGTTCGGTCGGGTGCATGGTGTGCAGATGAAAGCCGTTCTTCTCAAAGCGTGGTCGGCCTGAAAAAGTGAACAGTTCAGGAAGCGGCCATTTGCGGTAGTTCGGGATAACAGACTCCCGTGGGTGATAGAAGCGGAAGCACATCTTGCCTTGCAGCAGGCCATACAGCCCACAGGCAACTCCTTCTGGGGAGTGGGCTTGCAGCCTGAGTACAGTTCGGCTTCCCTCGGAACGAGATTTCCACTGATAAGAACGGTCTGGGGTTGTCAGACGTTGTCTGGTCGATGCCTGTGAAAGGGTGTGCTGATTTTTTGTTGCTTCGCTTGTTTCAGGAAGAATGATGACGACCCGTGCATCTGCCTTATTGATGCCGACAGTGGCTGATGGAATGGCCATTTGCAGCAATTCTACGGAGTCATGGATGGCGGTTTGGGCAACCGGCGATGCCAGCAGCTGTGGCGAAGCTTGAATACTTATGGATAGTTCCGCTGCGTTGCCAGGAACAGCAAAAGCTGTGGCGATCATAATCACAGCTGTGACCAGCAGCCGGATTGTTTGTTGGAGGAGAATATGTCCGGATTTGCGAGGCAGAATCATAAAGCTGATTTTCCCTGAAATCGAATAATTATAGCAGATCTTGTAGAGTCGCAACGTAGCAATTCGGCAACTTTTTTGTGACAAAATACACGTACTGTTCCAATCTGCTCCGTCGTTTTCGGCGGAGCCTGTTTCTTTGTCACGCACAATTTGCCAACACGGAACACCTGTGTAACGAGTGATTTGCTATGATTTAAATGAGCTGTCAGGAGCGGTTCTGAAAAATACTACTGGCGCACATGGCCGCATTGGGAGGGTTTCCCTTGAAGGATGCAGTCAGGAGCCGCTTGAATATTAGATTATTCTTGATTTAGGTGTTGTTCTGAGTATCGCTGCGTTTTTTGTGACCATCTGCCTCGCCCCTGCCAACCGTAATTTGAAATAATCATTTATCAGACAGAATGAAGCTGCTATTTAACATTAATTTTTCATATGTGTAACCTGCCTGTAACATCAGTATGTTATTCTTTAATGAAAATGTACGGAAAGGGCATTTAAATGAAAATCAAAACCAGACTTTACTTGAGTTCCACAATCAGTATTCTAGGCATAATCGGCATTGCGGCGTTCAGCCTGATGACGATCCTAATGGTCAAGGAAAAGATCACACTGCTGACCTCTCAGTCTACTCCACTGCAAGTAAAATCAGTCCAGTTTCAACAGGCAGTGGAAAAGCTTTCCGCTGACCTGCTGCAACTCGGCCTGGCTAATGACCCTCAGGATGTACAACAAATATCTGCATCTATTTCACGCAACAGGGAGAAGCTTGAACGGATCAACAATGAGATCAGCAGTCTCAACAAGTCATCCATGGACATCGGAATATTTTCTGAGTTGCATGATCAGGTTTTAAAGACAACCGATGAAAAGTTCAAGAGTATGGCAGTATTCAAGGCTGAGGCCTCCAAGGTGAACGGTGCCATGGCACGTATTGACAAGTCGCTGCTCGATCTGAAGGAGATCATATCCAGCCTGGTAATCAGCGCATCACGCCGGGCATCCACCGCCACCAAGACCCTGAACGAAACCATCATCAACAGTAGCGCAGCGCCGGACCTTCTTGTCAATGTACAAAACTTCCGCAATGAAGTGGATCATGACATTGAGGTGAACAAGAAGATCAACGCCATTAACGATGTTGTATATACAATTGGCGTTGATGCCAAGCTCCTGGATGCCAAGGCCCGCATGATCATGCTGAGCGAGACTCCGGCCGACCTGGACAAGGCAACGGCGGAGGTGCAGACGATTCAGGCACGCATTACCCGTAACATGTCCCAGGCCGGCAAGGGGATCAAGGAGATCAAGAGTTCCGGTTTCGTGGATGATACCGTTGCCGCCATCAACGGCGCTGTTACCAGCGCAGGCAACTCCCTGCGAACCATCAGTGCCTCGCAGCGCAAAGTGCTGGAAAATATGACGCTGGTCGACAGCTCGGTGAAAAAAGTCAAAATGGTCGCCCTTGAACAGGGACAGAAGAGCGAGGCCAATGTTCTGACCACTGCCCAGGAACAGCAGAAATTCGTGACTGTCGTCACTCAGAGAGTAGACCTGTTCAAAAAACTGCTGACCGGCATTTCCCTCGTCGTGATCAGCCTGGTGTTGATCCTGACTGTAACGACAACCGTCTGCATTGTCCGCTCACTGGCAAGACTGAACGGTTCCATCGTGGCCATTGCCGAAACCGGCGATTTTACCAAAACGGCCGAGATCAAGAACAATGACGAGTTTGCAGTAACGATCAATGCATTTAACAAGTTGCTGGATTCATTTTCGAGAATCCTAGCCAAAGTTTCCGAGTCATCCGGCAAACTTACCGGAACTTCACGTGGACTGGCCCAAACTGCCCAGGCAATTCATTCCACAACTCTGGAGCAATCAACCAGTGTCGGTCAGGTTGCGGCTTCTACTGTGGAAATGTCCCAGTCTATCGCTATGGTGTCCCAGAACACCTCCCGAATCGCTCAATCTGCAACCGACGCAAGGGAACTGGCGGCAAATGGCGCCAAGGTTGTCAGCCAGACCGGATTGGAGGTGCAGGAGATCGCCAGGGCAGTGCAAGAGTCCACAATTGTGATGCAGACTCTTAACGAACGTTCCCAACAGGTGGGCGAGATCGTTGATGTTATTATCGGAATTACCGACCAGACCAACCTTCTGGCTCTTAACGCCGCCATTGAAGCAGCCCGGGCTGGAGACCATGGCCGCGGCTTCGCAGTGGTGGCCGATGAGGTGCGCAAATTGGCCACCAGCACCGCCGAGGCAACCGTTGGTATCACCGAACGGGTCAAGGCCATCCAGGCGGACGCCGGACAAGCGGTCACCGCCATGAATAAAAGTCTGGAGCGCGTCAAGCTGGGGGTCGAACATGCGGGACAGGCTGGAGACTCGTTGAGGCAGATTGTTGAAAGTGTTATTTCATTGCAGGGGATGGCAAGTGAGATCGCGTCAGCCACGGTGGAGCTCTCCACAACAGCGGAGCAGATCAGCACGGATATTGTGGCTATCGAACATGTCTCGGGGGAGACTGTCAAGGCTGCTGCTGCAATTGCCGTAGAATCTGATGCCCTGGCCGGTCTTTCAGTTGAGTTAAAGGATGAGATTAGCCGGTTCACGCATAACGGAGGTAAGAATCATGTTGTCACCACAACCAATATTGTGAATCACACAGAACTAAGCAGATTAGCATGGCTGAAAACAAAACCCGAACTTGCGGCATAAATCAAATGGTTAACGGAAGTTTTGTTTAGGGAGGATCACAACGATGATGGTTGTTAATAAAGCCAAGTATGAAGAAATTGGCCAATTGATTAGAGGTATTCCACCGGAAAAACCATTTTCGAGCTACGAATGGGAAGAACTCGTGCAAAAGCTGTGTGATTCAAATGATGATGGTCTGCGTGATATTGGAGCCAAGGAGCTGTATGATTTGCTTCACAAGCGACCGGTAAACGGTGGGATGTAGTATTTGCGCAACAATCGCTACTTCCTTGACATGACCGTTTTTTACCAGTATATCCAAAACATATCGTTCAGCCCTCCTTGAAAGTATTACCATAATACTGATCGCTTTCGAGATCTTGATTTACCTGATGTAAGAGGGGACACCGCGGGTTCAGATAACAAAGATTCGAGTGTTTGATCTTCATGAAGGGCGCTTGCGGCAGATTCCCATTAATACCCGTGATGATCTGGCACAAGCAAGACCGATCTGGGTAGATCTGGTGACTCCTGAGGAGGAAGAACTTGCCTGGGCCAGTAAGGTTTTTGGTGTGGAACTGCCTGATCCTAGGGATATAACCGACCTGGAGACCAGCGCCAGATTCTATGTAGAGGATAATGGAGAGGTGCATCTACACTCCGATTTTCTGCTTGACGGATGTGCGCGAAATTTTGCGCGATATCGAATCATTGGACGGGCACACCGCATTCCTGTTCAATAAGATCAACTTTTTGATGGATGCCATTGTTGGTTTCGTCAATATCAATCAGAACAAGGTCATCAAACAGTTGACAATTATCAGTATAATTTTCATGCCGCTCAATTTTTTTGCCGGAGTCGGTGGCATGTCAGAATTTTCAATGATGACTCAAGGAATACCGTGGCCGGTTTCATACACGTTATTTACCGTCGGAATGATACTGGTCGGATGGAGTACCTTTATCTGTTTGCGATATTTTGGAAATAGCAGGCCAAAAAACCGCCCTGCTGCAACCAGGAAGGTTATGTAATAAAGCTGTTCCCCTCAGATTTTCCCGCATAACCACTACTTTTTTCGATGGATCTGATTTACTGGTTATAATAAATCATTGTCTTAGCTCACATCAGTTGTCGTCTCATAACCTGAACCTTGAGAAGGGACCTGATAAGAGTCTCGCAACACGCGCAACTTATCAATCTGCATGTCCAGTTCATCAAAGGGGCCCAATACGGGCAGACAAATCCATTCGATAAGATATTTTAGCCACTCGCTCATGATTAGCACAATCCCGCTGCTATCGTGTTTTCTGTGACACCAGAAATCTCCGGCAGGTTCATTGGTCGGTGGCATGCCCCGCAATAGGTTCCATCCTGCACTTTTACCCAGAGCACCCTATTTTCGGTATCACACCAGTCACAGCACCATTTGTAATAGTCTTCATTGAGTCTGATTCTCATTGGCAACTTTCTCCTCTCAATTTTTTATCAGTATACCTGATCTGTATTACAAACGTGTGGAGGTCAGATAAAATCTTTGTGAATTTTCCCGTCCAAGATCAACTCGAATTAATTTCTACACAATCTTCATCTGTTCGCAACTTGGCTGTAACAATTGTATGATACAAGGGATAAACAGGCATTGGATCTAGCTGAACGATGGTGAATTAATGAGCAGGAGCGTGACATGAACAAGAAAAAAGTGCTTATTATCGAGGACGAAAAAGACTTGGCGGAACTTCTGGCTTTCAACATTGAGAAGGAAGGTTATGCCGCCATCTGCGTTCATGACGGGAAGCAGGGGCTGGAGCGGGCTACAACAGAACTGCCTGACCTGATCCTGTTGGACCTGATGCTGCCGGGAATGCTTGGGACTGAAATCTGCAAGGCGCTTCGCAAGGATCAACACACTGCCCATATCCCAATTATCATGATAACGGCCAAAGGTGACGAAATTGACCGCGTGGTCGGGTTTGAGGTCGGAGCCGATGACTATATAGTTAAACCGTTCTCCATGCGCGAGGTGTCCTTGCGGATCAAAGCGGTCATGAGGCGCTTTGGACAAGAGCCCGACCAGCCGGTAGACGATATTCTCTCTATCGGGGATATATTCATCGATAAGCAGCGCCATATAGTAATGTGTACCGGCAGCGAGGTTGAACTGACCAGTACCGAATTCAAACTTTTGCTCCATTTAGCTGTGAACAAGGGATATGTGCAGAGCCGTGAACAGCTGCTGCAGAAAGTATGGAGTTATAGCAATTCAGGAGACACCAGAACCGTTGATACACATGTAACACGTCTGCGCGGCAAGCTGGGGCTGCCTGGCGACATCATCAAGACTGTCCGCGGTTTCGGCTACAAAATCGAGGAGTAACTAATGGGTTTCAGAACCAAGCTGGCGCTGTCTTACATCTTCCTGATCGCATTGATCACCGGAAGTTTCTATATCTACTTCGATCATACCCTTCAAAAAAGAATGATCTATGAGAGCCGGGCCAACTTGGCCAGCCAGACACAATTGGCCCGCATGCTTGTGATAAGTGACAAAAAGCTTACTTCGCCACAGCAGCTAGCTGAGTCGATCGGAACCGTCATCAAGTCCAGGGTCACTTTGATTGCACCGAACGGTATGGTTATCGGTGATTCGGATGTGGGTCAGGCCCGCCTGGCGCAACTGGAGAATCACCTGCAGCGCCCTGAGGTACAGGAGGCGCTGAAGAAAGGCATCGGAAGTTCACTTCGTTATTCAGATACCCTGCAAATTTCAATGCTCTACTGTGCCATGACGTACGGCAGTGGGAAGGTAGACGGTATCATTCGGCTTGCCATGCCGCTGGAATATCTGGCTTCTGCCAGAAATACACTGCACAACCTGGTCGGAGGGGCAACGCTGGTAACGGTACTTATCGGACTCCTGTTCAGCTACGTTCTCTCCAACCTCACATACAAGCCACTGCGTGACATTGCTGATGTCGCAGCCGGCATCGGATTCGGGTACAATAAGGCCAGAATCCCGGTAACCTCCAACGATGAGATTGGTATGCTGGCGGGTGTACTGAATGAGATGTCAGGCCGAATCGAAGATCAGGTGCAGCGGCTTTCAGCTGAAAAACAGCGGCTAAACACTATCCTGTGCAGCATGGGCGAAGGGGTAATGGTGACAGCTCCTGATGGTGTCATCACACTGGTTAACCCTGCTTTTTGCAAGCTTTTTCCTAACTCAGGTGATGTGGAAGGCAAAAAACTGGTGGAAATATCTCGACATCCAGATCTGCTGGAGGCCTTCAACGACCTTGGCAAATCGGAAGTAAGCGAACTGGTTCGGGAGATTACAATTCATCCTAATGATACGACTCTTTTTACACACTGGGTTCCGCTTAACGTCGATGGTGTGAGGCAGGGGATTGTTGCTGTATTTCACGATATCAGTGACCTGAAGAAGGCGGAAAAAATTCGCAGGGATTTTGTCGCCAATGTCTCTCACGAACTGCGGACACCGGTGACAATCATCAAAGGTTATGCCGAAACCCTGCTGGACGGCGTCCTTGAATCCGACCCGGCCTGTGCTGCCCATTTTGTCGAAATCATCTCCTGCCACTCGGAACGTCTGGCCAACCTGATAAACGATATCCTCACTCTTTCAAGCCTTGAAACAAAAGAGGCACTTCTTGAGCTCAACTCGATTGATGTCTCAGGGACAATAGCCAAGGCATGTGTGCTGCTTCAGGATCGTGCGGTTCAAAAGAATATTGCCGTACTAAATGAATCTGCTGGCGTTACTCTGCCGCGTGTGATGGCGGACCAGGGGCGACTGGAACAGGTAGTGGTCAACCTGTTGGAAAATGCCATCAAGTACACCCCAGATGGCGGAGATGTGCGCATTTTTACAGAAGTTACAGATGAATGCATCAAAATTTCGATCGCAGATACCGGGATAGGCATCCCCTTCAAGGATCTGCCACGAATCTTCGAGCGTTTTTACCGGGTGGATGAAGCCAGGACACGTGAACAGGGCGGTACCGGTCTCGGGTTGGCCATTGTTAAGCATATTGTGCAGCTTCACGGTGGCACCGTCTCCGTAATAAGTGATCCTGGTATAGGTTCTGTGTTTTCGTTCACACTTAAAAAAGCGGAAGCACCAGTAAAGATTTAACCGATATTTTTCCTGACTGTAACATTGATGTAACAATTTTCTGTTATGGTACGAGAACTTTTAGCAACAAACTAACCTAGGAGGAATATTCCATGTTCAAGAAGTCAATCCTGACCGCAGCACTGCTTATGGTCACCGTAGTTGCATCACAGGCCGCCCCTACCAAAGTCGATCCCAAAATCAAGAAGTATGCCCCTACCGCCGGAGTGGCCGGCAACCTGAGCAGCATTGGTTCCGACACACTCAACAACCTCATGACCTACTGGGCCGAAGGCTTCAAGAAGAAATACCCCAACGTCAACATCCAGATCGAAGGCAAGGGTTCAAGCACCGCTCCTCCCGCCCTGATTTCCGCCACAGCGCAACTGGGACCCATGTCTCGTGAGATGAAGAGCTCCGAAATCGAACAGTTCGAGAAAAAATTCGGTTACAAGCCGACCAAGATCGGCGTGGCGCTGGATTCGCTGGCCGTGTACGTCAACAAGGACAACCCTATCAAGAGCCTGTCGCTGGACGAAGTTGACGCGATCTTCTCCAAGACCCGCAAGCGCGGTGTGCCCGAGATCACCACTTGGGGGCAGTTGGGCGTAACCGGCAAGCTGGGCGAAAAGCCGATCAGCCTGTATGGCCGTAACTCCGCATCCGGCACCTATGGTTACTTCAAGGAGCATGCGCTCAAGAACGGCGACTACAAGAACAGTGTAAAAGAGCAGCCCGGCTCGGCTTCGGTGGTGGAAGGCGTTGCCCACGATCTTACCGGCATCGGTTACTCCGGCATCGGCTACGCCACCTCCGGTGTTCGCGCCCTTCCGCTCTCTGACAAGAAAGGTGGTCCGGTAGAGGCTGCCAACTACCAGAACGTCCTTTCCGGCAAATACCCGCTTGCCAGGATGCTCTACATCTATGTCGCCAAGAAGCCGGGCGAGCCGCTGCCCAAGGTTGTGCAGGAATTCCTGGAATTCGCCCTCTCCAAGGAAGGTCAGGAGATCGTAGTCAAGGACGGTTACGATCCGCTGACAGCCCAGATGGTGCAAAATCAGCTGAAAGCCCTGAAGTAATAGCTTGTTGGTACACCCTATGTGATTCCCCCCCTCCCGGATGGGAGGGGGATTTTTTTATGAATAATCAGGTGAACATGAAGAAAAACTTTACCGACAAATCGCGCCGCAACGACCGACTGGCCGAGGTACTGATCCGCATCGGCGGTGTGCTGGTCATCATTTCGGTGGTCTGGATCCTGGTGATGATCTCGCGGGTCGCGCTGCCGCTCTTCTATCCGGCCTCGGCCAAGGTTGCAGCAACCATCAAGCTGCCGTCCGCGATTACATCCGGAAGGGTCCTGGCAGTCGGAACGGAAGAGAACCAGCAGAGCGCCTTTCTGCTCGACGAGGCCGGCACCTTTCACTTTCTGAAAGCGGCCGACGGCTCCATCTCCGCCAGTATCAAGGCTTCCAATGCTCCGGCGGGAGCTGTCCGGTTGCTATCGGCCGAATACATAGGCAAGTCGGACTACAACCTTCTGTGGGACAACGGTGCGATCTCATCGGTCACGGTTGCGCTGGATTCCGCTAAAGACGCCGACGGCAAGATTAGCATCAGTCATGATGTCACTTCCCGGGATGAACCGGCCTTTGTCGCTGCCGGCGACGTTGTGCAGTCGTTCGTCCGTCCGATCGAGGGAAAGGGATTTGTACGGGTTGACCGACAGGCGGGCGACCGCATCCGGGTAATCCGCCAACTGGTTGAAAAGGACCTGTTAGACAATGAAAAACGGAGCATCGAAACCGTTGAGCTCAACGACCCGTTACCGGGCCGCATCTCGGCAATAACGGTTGATTCCAAGGGACACTACCTCTACGCCGGTACCGGCAACGGCATGCTTCTGCGGTGGGATATTTCGGAGAGTGGGCCTGCCCGGCTGCTGGACAACATTCAGGTCTCGGATGACCGTCAGGCGATCACCTCGCTGGCCCTGGTGCTGGGGGACGTGTCGATTGCCGTGGGTGACGCAAAAGGGCGGCTTACCACCTGGTTTCCGGTCAAGCTGGCCGGCAGCGGCGAGGATAAACGCCTGACCCGCATCCATACCCTGCGCCCCAGCTCCGGCCAGGCCTCCGCGATCCTGCCGTCTCCGCGAAACAAAACCCTGTTCACGCTGGATAACGGCGCAATCCACGCCGACCACATGACCTCGGAGCGCAACCTGCTCTCCATAGCTCTGATTTCGCCGCCCCTCATAGCGGCCCTGTCACCCAAGGGCAACAGTTTATGCGTCATGGACGAAGCCGGCACGCTGAAGATTTGGAAACTGGATATCCCGCACCCGGAAATTTCGTTCGGTACTCTGTTCAGCAAGGTTTGGTACGAAGGCTATGAAAAGCCGGAATATGCCTGGCAGTCCTCGGCCGCCAATGACGACTTCGAGCCCAAGCTGAGCCTGGTGCCGCTGATGTTCGGTACGGTCAAGGCAACCCTGTTCGCGATGGTGTTTGCCGTACCGCTGGCCATTCTGGCGGCGCTTTACACCAGCCAGTTCATGTCGCCCAAGCTGAAAGGACGCATCAAACCGCTGGTGGAGATCATGGCAGCCATCCCTTCCGTGGTAATCGGTTTTCTGGCCGGACTCTGGCTTGCGCCGCTGATCGACAAAAGTGTCCTGACGGTATTCTTCAGCATCGTGCTGGTGCCGCTGCTGTTGCTGGTCACGATCTTCTTCTGGAAACGGATCAAGATCAACTCTCCACTGCAGCGACTGACCCGGGGTCAGGAATTCGTCGCCATGATCCCGCTGGTCGTGCTGGGATGCTACCTGGCCTTTCTGCTGAGCGGTGTTGCCGAACTGCACCTGTTCGCGGGAGATTTCAAACAGTGGCTGTTCAGCTCGTTGGGAGTCCGTTACGATCAGCGCAACAGCATCATCATCGCCATTGCGCTCGGCTTTGCCGTGATCCCGATCATCTTCACCATTGCCGAGGATGCCATCTCCAACGTGCCGCGCAACCTGACCGCCGCCTCGCTGGCCCTGGGCGCCAGCCGCTGGCAGACCGCCTGGCGGGTGGTGCTTCCGTCTGCTCTGCCGGGCGTCTTTTCGGCGGTCATGATCGGTTTCGGCCGCGCCATCGGTGAAACAATGATCGTGCTGATGGCTACCGGCAACACCCCGATCATGAGTTGGAGCCTGTTCAACGGTCTGCGCTCGCTGTCGGCCAACATTGCGGTCGAAATACCGGAAGCACCGCTGTTCAGCTCGCTGTACCGGGTGCTGTTCCTGTCGGCGGTGCTGCTGTTCATCTTCACCTTTATCATCAACACTGCGGCCGAAGCGTTGCGGCAAAGGTTCAGGAAAAAGTACGGACGTTACTGATAGTTCTCCCCCCTCC
>JBGSQD010000142.1:0-4770 GCA_041738275.1 Geobacterales bacterium | reverse complement strand
AGCTTACAGAAAAATGTTACCCGTTTTGAACCCGGCAGATGCTCTCAAATTACTGCCGGCAATAGGATAACGGAATCCAACTGCCGTTTTTAGGATTATTCCTGCGTCAATGTTCCACATAATGTTGTTGCCATGGCTCATGGACTTATTGTAAAGATTCGAATCACATTTTACTGAAGGAAGCTCAGGTACAAATATGCGCGCACTCGTTGTAGCTGCATTCATCTTCTCAACTGCCACTTTCGCGCATGCAGACTTTCGCAGCGAATCAATAAACGCCGTTTCAGCACTCCGTGACGCCGGAATCGCCAAGAAAATGCCGGATGAAATGTTGAGCATAGACGCCACCTTCCTGGCGGCAGAGCAGTATTTACAACTTAATGATCTCCAGAACGCTGACCGGTATTACCTGCTGACCATCCAGAAGGCACGGCTGGTTGCATCTCTTCTGCTTAATCGTCAAATCGAGGCATCCATACCCGCAAACGAGCAGCCACAGGACGATCAGCAACCATCCGCACCTTCACCGGAAACCAGTCCGGACACCCAATCAGAAAATCCCGCAACCGTTCAACCACTGCCAGGGCAATGGCTTGAAACAAAAACACCCACATCGGCAGAACAATCCACACCAGAGGCCGATACTGATTTTTTACCCAGCAATGTGCCAACGGACAACCTTGTGGGCAAACATAACGTCTATATTGTACGTAAAAATGATTATCTCCGTTTGGTCGCCGCCAAACTCGGCGTCAGCCGCCAGCATCTGGTCCAGGCCAATCATCTCGATCCCAAGGCATTCCTCAAAATTGGCCAAAAACTCAAATACAATAACCGCAAGATCGTTCCCCAGCGGATGAGAAACGGGATCGTCATAAACATCCCTGATCGAACATTATACTACTTCAGACAGGGCAAGTTGACGGCATCGATGCCGGTAGCACTGGGGGCCGCAAAGAAAACCGATAAATACGACTGGAAAACGCCGACCGGCAAGTTCAGGATTACTGCCAAACAGAAAGACCCTATCTGGTATGTGCCCTTCTCAATCCGGTCCGAGATGGAGGAGGATGGCAAGGAGGTTGTCACCACTGTTCAGCCAGGATCCAGTAATCCGCTCGGCAAGTACGCCATTAAAACATCCCTCCCAGGGATTCTGATTCACAGCACGACCAAGCCCGGATCCATATACAGCTTTGCCAGCCACGGGTGCATCAGGGTCAATCCGGAACATATGGAGGGATTATTCAAGGAGATAAAGATCAATACACAGGGCGAGATCATCTACCGTCCGGTAAAACTGGCGGTCACCGAACAAGGGCGGATATTCATGGAGGTGCATAAGGATGAGTACGGCAAGAGCATGGGGTTGGACGCCGAAGCTAAACGGCTGATCAAAAAGCATAATCTTTCCGACCGGGTTAATTGGCGTAAGGTTGATTCAGTTGTCAGGAACAAGGCTGGTCTCGCAGAAGACGTTACGCTCTGAACGTACAAGCATGCCCTTTTTCGATCTGTGCGCGTATCAGCGCTCAGATTTTTTTTCGTCTCTGGCTCCGCGAAGCCTGTTAATGGTGTATTCCAAGGCACCTGCATCTGAATCCCGTGTTGTCTGTTTCGGCCGGGTATCATCCTCGCCATCATAACTGGTAGGCTCGGTACCTTTGATAAAACACTCCATGACCGCTCCAGGCGTGCCTTCCCTGACAAACTGGCCGGTCCGTGGATTGATCAGCACGAAGATCACGTTCTCGGGTGCCTCAAAGTCTTCCACCGGAATCGTCGCAACAGATTTCTGCATGAATTCGCCCCATATGGGTGCTGCTGCCTGACCACCCGAGCCACCCGCCCCTAAAGAACGCTCCTGATCATAGCCAACCCAGACACCTGTTACCAGCTGAGGTATATAGCCGACAAACCAGGCATCCTTGGAGTCGTTGGTGGTTCCGGTCTTGCCTGCGACCGGACGCCCAATAAGGGAAGCGCGGTATCCCGTACCGCTGGACACAACACTCTGCATCAGATTGGTAATGACATAGGATGTTTCGGGAGAAATCACCGGTATTGGAACCGGCGGGGGAGTTTCCTGGAGAATAACGCCGTCGTTATCGACGACCTTGGTGACAAAATAGGATGGCAACGATACCCCTTTGTTGGCAAACACCGCATATGCCGAGGTGAGTTCCATCGGTGAAACTGATGCGGCCCCCAGTGCCAGGGCAAGATTGGCAGGGATTTGCGAGGTAAATCCGAGTTTCATGGCGTATTCAGCAGTATATGGAGCTCCGATCTGCTCCATGATCTTCACGCTGACAATATTGATCGAGTGGGTCAGTGCCTCTCGCATGGTAACCGGACCACGGAAGGTACCATCATAGTTTTTTGGCTTCCACATTTTGCCGGTGCCATCCGGGTACTCCACCTCAGAGTCTTCAATGATGGTGGCCGGCGTGAAGCCCTTATCCAGAGCCGCTGCATAGATGATCGGCTTAAAGGCGGAGCCGGCATTGCGCTTGGCCTGGATAGCACGGTTAAACTGGCTCTTTTTGAAATCATACCCGCCGACCATCGCCTTGATACCGCCTGTTCGGGGATCAACGGCAACCAGTGCTGCCTGAACATCAGGTGTCTGATCAAGGGCAAACTGGGCACCTTCCTTGTTTATCTCCGGGGAGACGACCGAAACCTCGATCACCGAACCAAGGGTCAGCGACCTGTTTCCCTTTTCAGGCTTGCCGTAATTATTAATCATGCCGACCCGACCGGCCCAGGACAGGTTTTTCCTGGTTAGAATGCCCTTGCGGTCCCCTACCCTGACGATGGCCTCACCCTTCTGAGGAATAAAACCAACCACCACCCCCTGATAGGTCTCGCCGGTCTTGAGTTCCGCCGAATCGATCCCCTCCTCAACCTTGGTACAGAAGGCATCGACTTCAGTATCCATGAGATACTTCACCGGCCCTCGGTATCCCTGACGTTTGTCAACCGCCTTGAGACCGTTTCTGACGCTTTCATACGCAGCCCGCTGCATCCCGGCATTCATGGTGGTGTAGATCTTCAAGCCACCCTTGTAAAGCTGATCCTCGCCATACTTCTCCTCCAGTTGAATACGCAGGTGCTCAAGAAAATAAGCTGATTGATCATTATTGACCTTCTTCATGGGATGAATGGAAATGACCGTTGCCTTGGCGTGCTCTGCCTCCACCGGCGTGACATACCCCTCCTTGACCATGCGTTCCAGCACGTAGGCCTGCCGCTCGCGGGCCTTGGCCAGGTGCTTTATGGGCGAATAGGCATTGGGAGCCTTGGGGAGTCCGGCCAGCATAGCCATCTCGGCCAGATTGAGCTGTTCGACATTTTTGCCGAAATAGGTCTCGGCAGCAGCCTGAACCCCATACGCCCCCCCCCCCATATAGATCTGATTGAGATACAGGTAGAGGATCTCATCCTTGCTGAGCTTCTCCTCCATACGTTTTGCCAAGATCGCTTCCTTGATCTTGCGGGAGAACTTTTTCTCAGGGGTCAACAGCATGGATTTGGTCACCTGCTGGGTGATGGTTGAGGCCCCTTCCTTTTTGCGCATGGAGATCACGTTCTTTACGGCAGCGCGGAGAATCCCGAAGTAATCAATGCCCTTGTGGGAGTAGAAATTAGAATCTTCAGCAGCTACAAAGGCCTGAATCAGTTTTCGCGGCATCTTGTTAACCGGCACGACAATACGGCGTTCCAGATAGAACTCGCCTACCAGACTGCCGTCGTCGCCAAAAACCTGTGACACAATGGGCGGTTTGTAGTCAGTCAGCCGGTCAACCCGCGGGAGCCGGGCAAGAAGGTAGAAAACATACCCTGCAATACCCAGTACCGAAACAACCGCCACCGTTATGATGAAAAGCAGCGCTGCAGCAAAAAAACTTTTTCCGCTGCCTGATGGTGGTGCTTTTCTGTCCATTTACAATCCCCTGCTGTGCGGCATGATCCGCATTTGCGTGTTTAAGTATTGCGCTTCACAATCTTGCTAAAATAGCGCAGATCAACAGATAAATTCAAGTGGAATAACAAACCGACATTGTCCTTGCCAAGTAGCGTTGAGTAGCTATAATCTTCTTAACCCTGATAAACAGGATAGTGCGTGACAAACGCAGGAGACCGCAATGAAGCTCTTGGCAAATCGCAGTGTCAATACCACGTTCAATATCATCTCATCCCTGCTCCTGGTTACACTCTTTCTGGCGCTGGCCTTCAACAGTTACCGCAGAGAACAGGCACTGATACTCGATGGAGCCGTGAGCACCGCTCGCACTATTTCACGCCAGATCATTGAAACGCGGGATTACCTCTCCAGAAGTGTCACTAATGAGCCGGAACGCAACTACAATCTCGTCCCCCAGGTGGCCTCCAGCAGAATCGCCCAACAACTGACCAGCGGATCCGGCTACTATGTCCGCCAGGTTTCTCTACGCTACCGCAATCCCGACAACCGCCCGGATTCTTTTGAAACCGAGCGGTTGTCCACCTTCAAGGACGGTACGGCGCTGGAAACCTGGGAGGTAGCCGATGCAAAGGGTAACAAGGCGTTGCGCTACCTGCTGCCGATGAAGGCCGATCAATCATGCCTGACCTGCCACGGCAGCTATGACACCGCTCCACCCTTCATCCAGCAGCGCTTCCCGCCGGGACATTTTTCCTACGGCTACAAAGTGGGTGAAGTGATTGGTGCGGTTTCGGTTTCAGTACCAATGGAGGGGCTTTATAAAAAGATCAACACCAATC
>JBGSQD010000153.1:0-9753 GCA_041738275.1 Geobacterales bacterium | reverse complement strand
GTCATGAAGCTCATGGGGATCACAGCCAACCTGATGTCCCTCGGCGGCCTGGCCATCTCCATCGGCATGATTATCGACACGACCATCATCCAGGTGGAAAATGTTCAGCGCCATTTGAGCGAAGACGAGGGAGAGCGCCATCCCAAGTTACTAACCGTGCTCAAGGCGGTCATGGAAGTCAGAAAACCGAGCATCTTCGGCGAGCTGATCATTGCGCTCACCTTCATCCCGATTCTTTCCCTTGAAGGGATCGAAGGGAAGATGTTCAGTCCGCTGGCCATAACAGTGGCGATTGCGCTGCTTGCGTCACTGTTCCTGTCGATATTTGTCATCCCGGTTCTCTGTATCCTCTTCCTGAAACCGCACCCGGAAAAAGAGAGCTTCATCATGAAGCACGCCAGCAGGATCTATCTCCCTATGCTCGAATATGCCATGAACACAAAGCGCGTGGTGTTGAGTGCCGCCGGAGTTCTTCTGGTTGCTTCGCTCTTTCTGGTAACACGTTTGGGAACGGAATTCATCCCGGTCATGGATGAAGGCTCGTTTGACATGGATATTGCGATGCTTCCAGGTGTTTCCCTGTCCAAGGCCATGGAGGTAAATAAACTGGCTGCGGCAAAGCTGATGCAGTTTCCCGAACTGGATACCATTGTCGGCCGAACCGGACAGACCGGAGTCGCCCTGGACACGAGGGGTTCTGACAAGACCGGTTATGTGGGAGTCCTCAAGCCGAAGAGTGAATGGAAACGGGATATATCCAAAGAAGAGCTGACCAATGAGATGCGGGAGTCTCTCGAGTCGGTGGCGGGAATAAACTTCGGCTTCAGTCAGCCGATCCAGTGCCGCATTGATGAACTGGTTGCCGGCACCCGGGCGCAGCTTATTCTCAAGCTGTTCGGTGAAGATATCAATGTACTCACTGAAAAATCGGCTGAGATAGCCAAGGTGCTGTCCACGGTAAAGGGTGGGACCGATCTGAATGCGGAAAAGGTTACCGGACAGCCCTACCTGACTGTCAACATCGACCGGGCGAGAATTGCCCGTTATGGTCTGAACATCAGTGACGTGCAAAAGGTCATTGAAATTGCAGTTGCCGGTAAAGCGGCATCGCAGCTGTTTGAGGAAAACCGCAGTTTCGACATCACCGTTCGTCTGCCTGAAGAAAAACGGAACTCCCTGGATGCGATCAAGAATCTGCTGATTACCACTAAATCCGGGATCAATGTCCCGCTGGAACAGCTGGCAGAGGTGAAAATGATCGAAGGCCCGGCGCAGATCAGCCGCCAGGATGGGGTGAGAAGAATCGGTATCGAGATGAACATCACCGGTAGGGATATCGGTAGTTTCGTTGCCGAAGCAAAGCTGAAGATCAAGGAGCAGGTCAAACTACCTGCCGGGTATTACGTCACCTGGGGCGGTCAGTTCGAAAATCAGCAACGGGCCATGAACAAGCTGATGATCATCGGACCGGTGGCAATCGGCCTGATCCTGCTGCTGCTGTACGTCACCTTCCGGTCGATCCGTCTGGCGTTGCTGGTCATTTCTAATCTCCCCTTTGCCCTGATCGGCGGGGTGTTTGCGCTCTTCATTTCCGGGCAATACCTGTCAGTTCCGGCGTCGGTCGGCTTTGTTGTTCTGTTTGGCGTTGCCGTACTGAACGGGCTTGTCTTGGTATCGCGCATTTCGCAACTGCGTGATGAAGGGTATGAATTGCCGGAGGCAATCAGGAAGGGGAGTCTTGACCGCTTGCGGCCGGTACTGATGACCGCATCCATCTCCATTTTCAGCCTGATCCCGATGCTGCTTGCCGGCGGCGCCGGCTCAGAGATCCAGAAACCGCTGGCCACAGTCGTTGTGGGCGGATTGGTTACATCAACCCTGCTGACGCTGTTGATAATTCCATCGGTCTACAGCTGGTTTGAAAGTAGGAAAGTAGAGGAAGAGATGTAAGGGAGGCTCCCTTCGACTCCGCTCAGGGAGCATTTGTGCGCTGAGCGGAGTCGAAGCGTGCCGGACGCGGTACAAAAACATTCACGCAAGACCAGACTCGTTGACAGCTACCTGCCATCGCGCTATATTGCGACACTACAAAGCTGTCAACCGCTGTTCTAAAGGTTTCACTACCTTGCTCTGATACAAAATGTGCGCTTTTCCTTACTGAAAAGGAAGCATGAGCCATGACCGCACTCGATGTCACCGGATTCTCGATTCTGCTTCTGCTGGGGATGGCGGTTGTCTGCCCGATGTGCACACGGCAGGAGCGGCTGCTGATCCCGGTCGCCTTTTCGCTGGCGGCTCTGGCGGCCGGTGGCGTGACACTTGCCGGGTTCCTGACCCTTTCCCAGGGACTGAACATCGCCGCCACCATTCCCCTTGGCCTGCCAGGCCTCCCATTCAATGTCCGGCTCGATCCTCTGGCCGGTTTTTTCCTCATCGTCATCGGACTGCTGTCAATCTTCGTTTCCATCTACTCCATCGGTTATGTTCGCGGGTATCTCGGACAGCGGCCGGTGGTCCCGCTGGTGCTGTTCTATCTCCTGTTTCTGGCAGGCATGCTCCTTGTGATCATTGCGGATGACGCCTATCTCTTTCTCGTGGCCTGGGAAATGATGGCCGCCGCCTCCTATTTTCTGGTCATGTATGAGGATGAGAAGGCCGAAAACCGGCGGGCAGCCTTTCTCTATCTGCTGGTGGCCCATGTGGGCGCCATCGGGATACTGCTCTCCTTCGGAGTCATGGCCGGCATTGCCACCGGCTTCGATCGTTTCGACGGCTACACCTTTGACGCCATGCGGACCGCCCATCTATCGCCGGGCTGGAGCAGTGCCGCTTTCTTCCTGGCGTTTTTCGGCTTTGCCGCCAAGGCAGGGGTCATCCCGCTGCATGTCTGGCTTCCTGAGGCCCATCCGGTGGCCCCGTCAAACGTCTCGGCCCTGATGAGCGGCGTCATGCTGAAAACCTCCATCTACGGCATGGTCCGGGTCGGTTTTGACCTGTTAGGAGATTTTCCCTGGTGGTGGGGAGGGGTCGTGCTGGTCTTCGGCCTGGTTTCGGCAGTGCTCGGGGTGCTCTACGCCCTGATGCAGCATGACCTGAAGCGTCTCCTGGCCTACCATTCGGTGGAAAACATCGGCATTATCCTGATCGGTCTCGGCCTGGCAATGATCTTCACCTCCTTCCACTTCCCGGCCCTGGCGGCACTGGCGCTGGTGGCCGCCCTCTACCACACCCTCAATCACGCGCTGTTCAAGGGGCTCCTCTTCATGGGTGCGGGCGCCGTAATCCATGCCACCCGTGAACGGAACATGGAAGAGATGGGAGGGTTGATCCATGCGCTCCCCTGGACCTCGGCCCTGTTCCTGGTGGGATGCGTCTCCATCTCCGGCCTCCCGCCGTTCAACGGATTTGTCTCCGAATGGCTCACCTTCCAGGCGTTTCTCCAGTCTCCGGTTCTGCCCCATCCGATCCTGAAGCTGCTGATACCCTTGGGGGCTGCGCTGCTGGCGCTGACCGGGGCCCTCGCCGCCGCCTGCTTTGTCAAGGCATTCGGGGTAACCTTTCTTGGCGCCCGGCGCGGTCACCGCAAGGGAGAAAAGATCCATGAAGTCGGACTGACCATGAAGCTGGGGATGTCACTGGCAGCGCTCTCCTGCCTGGCTTTGGGGGTATTCCCGACCTTTGTCATCGGCTGGCTCGACCACATTCCGCAACAGCTTCTGGGGGGGCATATCGCCACTTCCGCCGGACGTTTCGGCTGGCTCTGGCTGACCCCGGTGTCCGCCGAACGGGCGTCATATTCCGGGCCGCTGGTGTTGGTCGTGATCCTGGCGGTGGTTGCCGTCGCTTACCTGCTGCTCCATGTCCATGGCGCCTCCATCCGCCGGGCGCCGCTCTGGGATTGCGGCTTTGCGCGGATCACCCCGCGGATGCAGTACACGGCCACCGCCTTTGCCATGCCGATCCGCCGCGTACTCGGTTTTCTCTTCGACATCCGGGAGCAGGTCGATCTTGTTTCACCCCAGAATCATCCGGTCATGGCTGACCATATCCGCTACCGGCTGCGGATTCGCGACCGGATCTGGGACTGGCTGTACGCTCCGCTGGCCGATGCCGCCTTCTGGATCGCCCGCCGTGTCGGCAAGCTCCAGCAGGGGCGAATCCAGATCTATCTTCTGTATTCGTTTGTCACCCTGATTGTCCTTCTGGCGTTTTTGGGATGACGCACCATCCATTTGCCATAGAGCTGCTGCAGCTCGCACTGCTGATTACCCTGGCCCCGGCCTTTGCCGGCTGGGTCAAGATTGTCAAGTGCCGACTGCAGGGGCGCACCTCACCCGGCATACTGCAGCCCTACCGGGATATCCGCCGCCTCTTTATCAAGGATGTCATCCTGGCGGAAAACGCTTCCTGGATCTTCCGCTTCACCCCTTACCTGATCTTTGGCGTTACCGTGCTGGCCGGCGGCATCATTCCACTGGTCTCGACTGATCTGCCGCTGGCCGATACCGCCGACATCATCGCCCTGGTCATGCTCTTCGCCATTGTGCGTTTTTTTACCGCCCTGGCGGGAATGGATATCGGCACCGCCTTTGGCGGCATGGGATCGAGCCGGGAAATGATGATCTCCGCCCTGGCTGAACCGGCCATGCTGATGGCGGTCTTTACCGTCTCCCTTGCCAGCAGTTCCACATCCCTGACCCGGATGGTAGTGGTCATGTCCCAGGGAGAGTTCATCATCCGCCCGTCGCTGGCCTTTGCCCTGATCGCCTTCATCATGGTGGCCCTGGCCGAAACCGGGCGTATTCCGGTGGACAACCCCGCCACCCACCTGGAACTGACCATGATTCACGAGGCAATGATTCTGGAGTATTCCGGCCGCTACCTGGCGCTGATCGAGTGGGCCGGAATGATGAAACTGATGCTGTTTTTCTCCCTCGGGATCGCCGCCTTCACCCCCTGGGGGATTGCAACAGGCGGGCAACCGCTGCCGCTGCTGATCGGAACTGTCGTCTTTATCCTCAAACTGCTGCTCGGCGGGGTCATCATGGTGCTGATCGAGACCAGCATGGCCAAGATGCGCATCTTTCGCGTTCCGGAATATCTGGGGAGCGCCTTCCTGCTGTCAACCCTCGGCATGATAGCCTTCTTCATTCTGGAGTGACGGATGTCTCATTCTTTTGTGGTGCAACTGAATCTGCTGCTGGCCGCCTTGATCCTGCTCACCTCCTTTGCCCTGCTGGTGCAGCGCCGAATGTTCGCCATTCTGCACATCTTTGCCTGGCAGGGATTCTTTCTGGGGGTCAGCACCGCCACTATCGGCTTTGCCTCGGGGGTGCATCACCTGTATCTTTCGGCGCTGCTGACGCTGGTTATGAAGGTAATCCTGCTCCCCTACATCCTTTACAAGCTGATTCAGAAACTGAAGATCCGTCGTGAGATCGAAAGCGTGGTTAACGTGCCGACAACCATGATGATCGGTATTGCCCTGGTAATCTTTTCCTATCATCTGACCGAACCGATCCGCCAGTTGTCGGCCCTGATGACGCGCACAACCCTGGCGGTCGCCCTGGCAACGGTCATGCTCGGCCTGTTGATGATGGTGACCCGGAGCCACGCGGTCAGCCAGATCATCGGCTTTCTGGCCATGGAGAACGGTCTTTTCTTTGCCGCTACCAGCGCCACCTACGGCATGCCGATGGTCGTGGAACTGGGGGTGGCCCTTGATCTGCTAATTGCCGCCTTCATCTTCGGCATCTTCTTTTTCCACATCAACACGACCTTTGACAGCCTTGACGTTGATCAGATGGCAAAACTGAAGGAGGGGGATTAGTTTTGACTGTCGCACTAATGTGGATTATCATAGCTATAGATATCCACACTCAGGGGTGAAAATCATGAGAACAATTCAGATGACGTTGGATGATGACTTGGTGGAAGACGTGGACATTGTTGTAAAAAAACTCAAAACTACCCGTTCGGCTTTTACCCGAAAAGCCCTGAAAGAGGCTATCGAGCGGGTGAATATCGCGATGCTGGAAAAGAGCCATAAAAAGGGGTACAAGCGTTTTCCTGCCGGAAACAGTGAATTCAGTGTCTGGGAATCCGAACAGGAATGGGGTGATGAATGAAACGGGGCGAGGTAAGATGGTACAAGTTCAATGCGCCTGACAAAAAACGCCCCGTGGTTATCCTGACCAGGAACTCCATCCTGGAATATCTGAATGAAGTTACCGTTGCGCCGGTTACATCAACAGTAAGAGACATACCGAGCGAAGTATTCCTGTCAAAAGAGGATGGAATGCATACCGGTTGCGCCATAAATTGCGACCACATCCAGACCGTTTCTAAATCAAAAATCGGTTCGCTTGTTACTACGCTATCAAAAGAAAAATTGATTGAAATAAATAAGGCCATCGGTTTTGCGTTAGGTTTTTAGGGATGTTTTGAAGACAGGATGCAACACGACCTTTGACAGCCTTGACGTGGATCAGATGGCAAAGCTGAAGAGGGGGATTGATTTGCATTAGGGGCGTGGGCTTGCCCCGCCCTTGTTGTACCGCCCAAAAGCAGGCGGCCCAAGGGCGCGCCCCTATGAAAGGATGGGGTGAGGACAGATAAGTGTAAGTGTGATAAGGCGGCAGTGGAGAATATTGCAATATGCGCTGATTGATGTAGCAGGGGGCCATAAGTGGAAGCATCCCATATAAAAATACACATAGGTTTATTATATGAGTAACAAGTGCCTTATTTCGGTAACAAGTTACTCATATAGTAAATCAGTTGATGAACGAGTTGAACTACCAAGAGAGGAAAAATCATGAGTAATAAAATGCCCACATTTGATGCTTTGATGAACCCGCTGCTAAACGCCTTGTTTGCCCTTGGTGGCTCTGGATCCATTGATGAAATGTACGACAAAGTTATAGAAATAGAAAAAATCAGCGAAGAAATTTCATCTGTTCTGCATAGCCCCGATAAAAGCAACATAACAGAAGTTGCCTATCGGTTGGCATGGGCAAGAACATATCTGAAAAAATATGGTTTTCTTGAAAATTCGAGCAGGGGAGTGTGGGCTTTGACAAAGCTTGCAAAAGAGAAAAAACAAGTTTCCCCGCAGGATGTCGTAAAAACGGTTCGCGAAGCCGACAAACTGGCTACGAAGCACAATAAAAAGGCGAAAAATGAGCAAATAGAGCTTGAAGATATTGATGCACCTGAGACGCAAGGTTGGCGTGAAGAGCTTTACCGGATACTCACAAAAGAAGTGTCAGCTGATGCCTTTGAACGGCTTACACAGCGCTTATTGAGAGAATCTGGCTTCGTCCAGGTTGAGGTTACTGGCCGCACCGGAGATGGTGGGATTGATGGCAAGGGCATTGCCAAAATCCATGGGTTCATGAGCTTTCACGTAATCTTTCAATGTAAAAAATATCAAGGGTCGGTATCTTCTGGTGACATCAGGGATTTCAGAGGGGCAATGGTTGGAAGGGCTGACAAGGGTCTGTTCATAACGACTGGAACATTTACTCCCGCTGCCGTCAAGGAAGCTACGCGAGACGGCGCGCCCCCTATAGACCTCGTTGATGGTGAGCAACTTGCTGAAAAGTTGAAAGAGTTTCAGCTCGGAATAAAAACAGAAATGATCGAAAAGGTTACTCTCGATAAGGACTGGTTCGCCAATTTGTAATTTTCCCGACCCGCTATTTTTAACTTAATAAGAAGGTGATTGAAGTTATGGCATTCTCTGAATTCGAACTAAAAAAAATTGAAACGGCATTGGCAACATTTTTGATAATAAGGCGACCACCTCCTGAAATCCGCTCTGAAGTAGACTTGGGCTACAGACTTTCTGGTCAAAGCTTGGAACTATTTGAAATCCGTCCGCAATGGGATAATCCAAGCATAATTCGCGAATACCCATTTGCAAAGGCAACATATGTAAAAACCCAAAAAAGCTGGAAAATATTCTGGCATCGAGCTGATTTGAAGTGGCATGGCTACAAACCTGATTTAACAGTACCCACAATCGAAAAGTTTTTCGAAGTTGTAAACGCTGATGAATTTGGATGTTTCTTTGGCTAGAAACGACAAACGAAGGTTCAACGAGTGGCGGCATACGGTCTCCGCTCCGCTCCGCCGCTGCGCTGTAACACCGTTCTCGCATATTACGCAGGTACATGACACATGAAGAAGAAACCAAATCAAACCCCCGAACAGATTGCCCCCGATAGCGACGAGCATTTCGCCTGCATAGCCGGATACACCGGGGGTGGCGTTCCCTATGGCGTGACGTGGGAGGAAATGGAAGCTGACGAATGTTCCGCCGTTGATGACACGATTTTATGGTCAAACCGCATTGTTGGGGAAATACCATGATCCTTCTTGCCCTGCTCGCCATATCCCTGTTTTCCGCACTGATCCTGGCCTTTGCCGGGGACTGGAAACACGCCCCCGAGGTCAACATCGCCGGTTCAGCTCTGACCTTTGCCGCCAGCCTGGCCCTGGCACTGCGGGTTTATCAGTCAGGGGCCTTCCTGGCGGGCAACAGCTTCTTTTTTGTCGATCCCTTCAATGTCTACCTGGTGGTGCTCACGACCTTCGTTTCCATGACCACAGCCATCTTCAGCCGGCGCTACATGCGGGTGGAGCGCGCCCACGGCCGGGTCGGACCGATCAGGATGCGTTTTTACCATGCGATGTTTCAGCTGTTCATCTTTGCCATGCTGATGGCGCTTCTCACCAACAATCTGGGGGTGCTCTGGATCTCCATGGAGCTGGCCACCCTTGCCACGGTGCTTCTGGTATCCCTTTATCGCACCCCCACCGCCATCGAGGCGGCCTGGAAGTACTTCATCCTCTGCGGGGTGGGTATCGCCCAGGCGCTCTTCGGCACCGTGCTCCTGTATTTTGCGGCGGAACGGGTACTGGGCGAAGGCGGCAATGCTCTGCTCTGGACCAACCTGAACCAGGTAAGCGGGCAGCTGGAGCCGACCGTGCTGCGGCTGGCGTTCGTCTTTCTCATGGTGGGGTACGGCACCAAGGTCGGCCTTGTGCCGGTGCATAACTGGCTGCCGGACGCGCACAGTGAAGGGCCGACGCCGATTTCGGCGGTGCTGTCCGGGCTCCTGCTGAACGTGGCCCTCTATGCCCTGGTGCGCTGCAAATCGCTCGTGGACGGCTCCACCGGAACGCATCTGGCAGGCAACATGATGATCGGCTTCGGCCTCCTGTCATTGCTGGTCGCCTCCTTTTCCCTGCTGCGGCAAAAGGATATCAAGCGGCTCTTCGCCTACTCCTCCATCGAGCATATGGGGATCGCCACCTTTGCCTTCGGCCTGGGCGGACCTATTGCCACCTTTGGCGGCATGCTCCATATGCTGGTGCACAGCCTGACCAAATCGGCGGTTTTTTACAGCGTCGGCCACGCGTCCCAGATGCACGGCACCCAGGAGATGACGCGGATCCGGGGGTTGATTCGCGGGAACCCGCCGGTTGGCTGGGGGTTGCTCCTTGGCGTCATGGCCCTGGCAGGCATGCCCCCCTTCGGACTGTTTGCCAGCGAATTCCTGATCCTGACCGCAACCATAAAGCAGATGCCGCTGCTGACCCCGTTCCTGCTGATCGGCCTTGCGGTCGCCTTTGCCGGGCTCTTCCGCCGCGTGCAGCCCATGGTCGCGGGACTCATCCCTTCCTGGCAGAAACCGCTGGTCGCCGCCAATATCCCGGTGGCACTGCATCTGGCACTGGTGCTTC
>JBGSQD010000093.1:0-5832 GCA_041738275.1 Geobacterales bacterium | reverse complement strand
TGCTGTTCAGTCAACTCGCGCAGGGGTGACTTGCCGCCGATCTGTCGATAGTATTCAACAACCTTGCGGGAACGGCGGCGCGAGATAAATCGTGCGATCAGCGGCTGGAGAAAGGCCGGGCCGATCCTGATGATATCCCGGTCGGAGAAGAGGTTGTACAGGAACGGTTCCACGGCCTCCAGCGAGTCCGGGCCGCCCATCTGCAGGAGCAATATTGCGGTTTTATCAGCCATAAACATTAAGTCCTTGAGGTTTTAAAAGGAGGTATTTTTTGTTCCGGGCAGGAAGTCGAGGTATTGCGCGGAGACATACCCAGCGGTATGTCGCACAAGCAATAACGATGGCTGACGCAGCCGGAGCGAAAAAGAACCCTTTTTTAAGCCCTTATCATGACCAGCAGCATCTTGAACGACTTAACAGCCTTCAGTTCATGGGGGATATTGGCCGGCATGATGATCATCTGTCCGGCAACAACGGTGTGCGCTTCGCCGTTGATAACGACCTCGGCCTCGCCGTCCACGACCTGCACAAAGGCGTCATATGGCACGGTGTGCTCGCTCAACCCCTGACCTGCGTCAAAAGAGAACAGAGTCACTGTTCCGATCTTCTTGTCGATCAGGGTCTTGCTGACCACCGAGCCATCATGATATGCAACAAGGTCATTCATCGTGATTGCTTTTCCGATCAATTCCATAAATCCTCCTGACGTTCCATCTTGTATGTCTTCATCATAGAGCCACAACAACCGGCTGGCAACTGATTTCAAAGAAAAAGGCCGGAAGCAATTGCCTCCGGCCTTTTATCTTAATTCAAGCAGCATTGCTGAAAACGTTCTATTTTTCGTTCTGGGCAGGAAGTCGAAGAATTGCGCGGAGGCGTAGCCACCCTCACCCTATCCCTCTCCCAAAGGGAGAGGGCAATGAGTACTCTCCCCCTCTGGGGGAGAGATAGAGAGAGGGACTGCTACGCCGCACAAGCAAGTCTGAAGGCTTCCGCAGCCAGGGCGGAAAAGAGACGTTTTCATTTACATCATGCCGCCCATGCCGCCCATTCCGCCCATCCCACCAGGCATACCGCCACCCATGCCGCCGCCATCTTCCTTCGGCTTCTCGGCTATCAGCGCCTCTGTGGTCAGCATCAGACCGGCGATGGAGGATGCGTTCTGCAGGGCATAACGGGAAACCTTGGTCGGGTCGATTATGCCGGCCTGCAGCATGTCGACATAGGTATCGTCGGCAGCGTTGTAGCCGAAGGCATCCTTGCCGTTTTTGACCTTGTCAACCACGATGGATGCGTCGATGCCTGCGTTCTCTGCGATCTGGCGAATCGGGGCTTCCAGGGAGGCCCTGACCACGTTGACGCCGAACTGCTGCTCGGTGTCCAGCTTGAGGCCGTCCAGAGCAACCAGTGCGCGGATGTAAGCCACGCCGCCGCCAGGGACGATGCCCTCGTCAACAGCAGCACGGGTTGCATGCAGAGCATCTTCCACGCGGGCTTTTTTCTCTTTCATTTCAACTTCGGTTGCTGCGCCGACCTTGATAACGGCAACGCCGCCTACCAGTTTTGCCAGACGCTCCTGGAGTTTTTCCTTGTCGTAATCGCTGGAGGTCTCTTCAACCTGGGCGCGGATCATCTTGACGCGGCCGGAGATTGCATCTTCCTTGCCGCCGCCATCGATGATGGTCGTGTTGTCCTTGTCAATGGTGATGCGCTTGGCTGTGCCGAGCATATCCATTGTGGTCTGGTCAAGCTTGAAGCCGACTTCCTCGGAGATCACCTGGCCGCCGGTCAGGACAGCGATGTCTTCCAGCATGGCCTTGCGGCGATCGCCGAAACCCGGCGCCTTGACGGCACAGACGTTCAGAACGCCGCGCAGCTTGTTCACCACGAGGGTTGCAAGAGCTTCACCGTCGATGTCTTCGGCGATGATCAACAGCGGACGACCGGACTTGGCGGTCTGTTCCAGAACCGGGAGCAGGTCCTTCATGTTGGAGATCTTCTTGTCGTGGATCAGGATCATGGCGTTTTCAATGGTAGCTTCCATGCGCTCCGGATCGGTCACAAAGTAAGGAGAGAGGTAACCGCGGTCGAACTGCATACCTTCGACGGTCTCGAGGCTGGTTTCCATTGACTTTGCTTCTTCAACAGTGATGACACCTTCCTTGCCGACCTTCTCCATGGCCTCGGCAATGATGTCGCCGATGGTCTTGTCGTTGTTGGCGGAGATAGTGCCTACCTGGGCGATCTCTTTGTGATCCTTGATCGGCTTGGAGATTTTCTGCAGTTCGGCGACAATAGCCTCAACAGCCTTGTCGATGCCGCGCTTGATCTCCATAGGGTTGTGGCCTGCTGCCACCAGCTTGGAACCCTGACGGTAGATGGCCTGGGCCAGAACCGTAGCGGTGGTGGTACCGTCGCCGGCAACGTCCGAGGTCTTGGAAGCAACTTCCTTGACCAGTTGTGCGCCCATGTTCTCGAACTTGTCATCCAGTTCGATCTCTTTGGCAACGGTTACGCCGTCCTTGGTGATCAGTGGAGCGCCGTAGGATTTGTCGATAACAACGTTGCGGCCTTTGGGGCCGAGGGTTACCTTTACGGTATCGGCGAGGATATTTACGCCCTTCAGGATGGCATTGCGCCCTTCCTGGTCAAACTTGATGATCTTTGCACCCATTCGTGTATTCCTCCATGTATGTATTAGTTTTTCTGTTCATATGATCCATCTTGGAAACGAGGATTTTTTTGTCCTGGGTTTGCCGATTGAGCAATGTCGCGGAGGCGTACCCTTTGGTACGCCGCACAAGGCATTGTAAAAAACGGCGAGGCCAGGGCGGAAAAAGACCGTTTCTCTATTCGACAACAGCCAGGATGTCGTCTTCCCGCATCATCAGGAAATCGTCGCCATCAACCTTGATTTCAGTGCCGGCATATTTGCCGAACAACACAACGTCGCCAACCTTGACATCCAGCGGAAGGACCTTGCCGTCTTCGGTTTTCTTGCCGTTGCCAACGGCCACGATCTCGCCGCGCTGCGGTTTCTCTTTTGCTGTTTCAGGGATAAAAAGCCCCCCTGCGGTCTTGGTCTCTTCTTCGACCCTCTTGACAATGATACGGTCCTGCAGTGGTCTCAAATTCATGTTGTCCTTCTCCTTTCTATTTACTTTGGTGGTGTAATGTCTCAGACAAAGTTAGCACTCACAGCAATTGAGTGCTAACAGTGGAAATATAACCAGCGACAATTCAAAAATCAAGGGGGTACCTGAAAATAAATTGAGATGTGTGTTTTGCTTTTGACTTTTTGATAGCCGGCTGTTACAAGGACGCAATTGATATTACCCGGTTTGGTGCCGTGCTCAAACAGAGCATGGTTAAAAGGGAAGAGGGTTCAAATCCTTCGCTGTCCCGCAACTGTAACAGGCGATGAAAGCCGCTTTATGCCACTGAATATTCATTTGGGAAGGCGCGGCAAGTAAGATGACCCTGGAGCCAGGAAACCTGCCATTCCGATGCTTTTTGGAACCTCCGTGGAAAGAGGGGCCGAAGCCGGATACCATCTTTTGCCAATCCAGCTTTCGAGCCTCTGTCCACATTTGTTGACAGGGGTTTTTTTGTGCTGTCACTTAAATTTGTTGAAGCGGGTCAAAACTCGTTTCCAAGAAGGAGAGAACAGATGACACGGACTATTTTCATTACCGGCGGAGCACGCAGCGGCAAGAGCAGATTTGCGGAACAGCTGACCCTCGAATTCGGATCGCCACTTTGTTACCTGGCAACAGCCCAGTCATTGGACAATGAGATGGGTGACCGCATCAAAAGGCACCAGCAGCGGCGCGGCAATGACTGGCAGACCATGGAAGAACCGCTGCACCTGACACAGACGCTGGCATGCTGTGACGGCAACTACAGTGCCGTGCTGGTGGACTGCCTGACCCTCTGGCTCACCAACCTGCTTCTGCTGTACGAAGACCTTGGCGAGCAGGCCGAGGAACGGATCATGGACGATGTGCACCGTCTGGCAGCAACCCTGCGCTGCATGACAACACCGGTAATCCTCGTATCAAACGAGGTCGGCATGGGCATCGTTCCGGAACATCGCCTGGGCCGATTATTCCGCGACATAGCAGGGCAGGCCAACCAGATCATGGCTGCTGTTAGCGGCGAAGCATGGCTTGTGGCCAGCGGCATACCGCTACGATTAAAATAAACTGCACACTATTTTAATAAGCTCACCACGGAGGACACGGAGGAAAAACAAGACAATTTTTACCCGTGTAAATTTTGGTTTCCTCGGCCTTACCCTCCGTGTCCTCCGTGGTAATGCTTTTATTTTTTATATGAATAGGAGTCTGAAATGGACATAGTCGCATCTACCCTCGCCCGCATCAAGCCGGTCAGTCAAGAACTGCTGAATCAGGCCCAGTCCAGGCTGGACAACAAGACCAAACCACCAGGCTCGCTGGGAAGGGTGGAGGAATTCGGCCGGCGCCTGTCCGCTATCAGCGGCAACCCCAAACCGGATACAACAAAAAAAGTCATCTTCACCTTTGCCGGTGACCACGGCGTGACCGAGGAGGGGGTTTCGCTTTATCCCCGGGAAGTTACAACTCAGATGGTCTTCAACTTTCTGGCCGGCGGTGCCGGGGTCAACGTCCTGGCGCGTCACGCTGGTGCCGAGGTGCGGGTGGTTGATGCCGGGGTGGATCACGATTTCGAAAACTGTGCGGGATTGATGCACAGAAAGGTTGCCCGCGGCACGCAGAATTTTACCAAAGGTCCTGCCATGACCCGTGATGAAATGTTGTCCGCGCTGCGGGTAGGAATCGATCTGGCGGATCAGTGCAAGACCGAAGGGATCGCCCTGGTGGGAACCGGCGAGATGGGTATCGGCAACACCACGCCGTCATCGGCCATTATTGCCGCGATTTCAGGAAAAACCGTTGCCGAGGTGACCCACCGCGGCACTGGTATCAACGACTCGGCATTGACCAACAAGATCCGGGTTATTGAGAAGGGTCTGGCTGTCAACAGCCCCGATGCCAATGATCCGCTGGATGTGCTGGCCAAGGTCGGCGGCCTGGAGATCGCCGCCATTGCCGGGTTGGTGCTGGGATGCGCCGCCAACTCCATCCCGGTGGTTATCGACGGCTTCATCTCCACTGCCGGCGCCCTGATTGCCTCCGAGTTGCACCCCAACGTGCGGGACTACATCTTTGCCGCCCACCAGTCCATGGAGATCGGCCATCGATTCATGCTGGAGCGGATCGGGGTCGAGCCGATCCTGGATCTGAACATGCGTCTGGGCGAGGGCACCGGCGCGGCACTGGCGATGATGCTGATCGAAGCCGGGGCCAAGATCATGAATGAGATGGCCACATTCGATGAAGCCGGGGTATCGCACTGACAATGCGCCTTTACATCATCGCCATGCAATTCCTGACCATAATTCCCCTCCCCTTTTCCGTTCGGTGCGAGAAGGAGGATCTGGGGCGGGCCACGGCCTGCTTCCCTCTGGTCGGCCTGACCATCGGCGCCCTGCTGGCGTGTCTGAACTGGCTGCTGGCCCCCTGGCTGGCGCGACCGTTGCTGGATGCCCTGCTGATCACTGCATTGGCAGTTGTAACCGGAGCCCTGCATCTGGACGGACTGGCCGATGTCTGCGACGGATTGGCAGCGCGGGGCGGCCGGGAGCGTTTTCTGGCGGTGATGAAGGACTCTCACACCGGAGCGGTCGGTGCGGTCGGGCTGGTACTGGGGCTGCTGCTCAAATGGCAGGCGCTGTTAGCGGTGCCGACGGAGATCAAATGGCAGGCGCTGCTGCTGTTCCTGCTTCTG
>JBGSQD010000087.1:0-13689 GCA_041738275.1 Geobacterales bacterium | reverse complement strand
GCCGACCCAGATGGGGTATGACTCCGATGCCGCAATGAGCCAGGGCGAAGTCGGCAAGGTCGGCGTGGCCATTGACTCTCTGGCCGACATGGAGATCCTGTTCGACGGTATCCCTCTCGACACGGTATCCACCTCCATGACCATCAACTCCACTGCTGCCATCCTGCTCTGCATGTACATCGCCGTAGCAGAAAAACAGGGGGTATCGCCCGACAAGATCTCCGGTACTATCCAGAACGACATCCTCAAGGAATACATGGCCCGCGGCACCTACATCTACCCGCCCAAGGAGTCCATGAGGATCATCACCGATATCTTCGCCTACTGCAAGGACAACGTACCCAAGTGGAACACCATCTCCATCTCAGGCTACCACATCCGCGAGGCCGGTTCCAGCGCCGTACAGGAAGTCGCTTTCACCCTGGCCGACGGCATCGCCTATGTGGATGCCGCCATCAAGGCCGGCCTGGGGGTTGATGAATTTGCCCCGCGTCTGGCGTTCTTCTTCAACGCCCACAACAATCTGTTCGAAGAGGTTGCCAAGTTCCGCGCCGCGCGCCGCATCTGGGCCAAGATCATGAAGGAGCGCTTCGGCGCCAAGGACCCCAAATCGCAGATGCTCCGCTTCCACACCCAGACCGCCGGCTGCACCCTCACAGCCCAGCAGCCGGACAACAACATCATGCGCGTCACCATGCAGGCCCTGGCAGTCGTACTGGGGGGCACCCAGTCTCTGCACACCAATTCCCGCGACGAAGCACTGGCATTGCCGACCGAGGATTCCGTCCGCATAGCCCTGCGCACCCAGCAGGTCATCGCCTACGAATCAGGTGCTGCAGACTCCATCGACCCGCTGGCCGGGTCTTTCCTGGTGGAATCGCTGACCGACCAGATCGAAAAAGCCGCACTGGAATATATCGACAAGATCGACCAGCTGGGTGGTGCGGTGGAGGCCATCTCACGCGGTTTCCAGCAGAAGGAGATCCAGGATTCGGCATATGCCTACCAGAAATCCATCGAAAAGAACGAGCTGATCATTGTCGGCGTCAATAAGTTCACAGTGCAGGAGCCGCCACCGACCGGCCTGCTCAAGGTCAAGGAAGAGGTTGAGATCTCCCAGAAGAAGTCCCTGGGCGAGATGAAGGCCGGGCGTAATGATGCGGCGGTTAAAGCGGCTCTGGCAACATTGGAGTCAGTTGCCAAGGGAAGCGACAATCTGATGCCGCACATCCTCACGGCAGTAAAGACCTATGCGACACTGGGCGAGATCGCGGATGTGTTCCGCGGAGTATTCGGCAAGCATACCGAGACGGTGGTTCTGTAAAGAAAGGATCATATATGCTGACTAAAATTAATCACATCGGTATTGCCGTTAAATCCATTGAAGAAAGTCTCTTCTTCTATCGTGACAATCTGGGGATGGACTTGGCTGGTGTCGAGGAGGTTGCCGAGCAAATGGTCCGGGTCGCCATGCTGCAGATCGGTGAGTCCAAGATCGAACTCCTGGAGCCGACTTCAGCGGATAGCCCGGTGGCCAAATTTATGGAAAAGAACGGCCCCGGCATCCATCACCTGGCCTACGAAGTGGTAGACATTGAGGCGGCTATTGCGAAACTGCTTGCCGACGGAACCAGGATGATAGACGAGAAGCCGCGAAATGGGGCTCATGGTACACGTATTGCTTTTGTGCACCCCAAAAGCAGCAACGGGGTTTTGACAGAATTATGTCAGGCAGGACACTAGCAAGTCGCCCCAGAAATACATTAAGTATTAAACAATCTTGGTAATGCTGTAGTTACAGTTGGTTACACAAAATAATCTCATTTATTGCTTGACTTCTGTTTGATTTATTGTATATTGCGACGAACTTTTCAGAACATACAACTGAAACAAACGACCCTTAGAAGTAGCTAACCGATTGACTTTATTGATGCAATGCCTCTTCAGGCATCATTTTTGACCGGGAGCGAAATACACTGTGAAGCGTTTCAGCAATACATCAACAAAAGTTTATAAACACATACCCTTGACAGCCTTTGATTGTGGCTGTTCAAGGGTATTTGCGTTTAGTGCGCTAGTTAATTCCGCGGAATTTGATTAGTAGTTCCGTAAGTGCACACATCCCGATTTCGGGGTTTAAGGATACAGTTTGTCACAGATTACCGTTTTAGCACCAAATTTTGCATGAAAGGTGGTGAGTGACGGCACAGAAATCAAAACGACACGCAAGTTGACCGCAGAATAAGCAAGCATTTTATAAAAATGAAGGAGGCACACATGAGTATCAAAAAAACAGTAGCAATCTTGGCAGCAGCAGGCGCCCTGGCCGCGATCTCCGTACCGGCAATGGCATTGGAGAACGAGTTCCACGGTCTCTACAACTTCAACACAAACTTCTCCAACTTCCAGAATGGTGGTTCAGGCGATGTTGTACTTGGCGGTACAGCGGAAAAAAAGAAAATGAACAACTACTTTGAGCAGCGCGCACGCCTGCAGTATACTGCAAAGGTTAGTGATGATCTCAAGTTGGTTACCCAGTTCGAAATCGATACCCGTTTCGGTAATGGCGCAGCTACTTCCGGCGGCGACCTTGATACCGATGCACTGAACTTCGAAGTCAAGCACGTCTATCTGGACTACAATCTTGGTAAAAATTTCAACACCAAACTTGGTCTCCAGGCCTATCAAGATACCATCAAGGGAATCTTTATCTCTGCCGACGTACCGGCCATTATGACCACTACCAAACTGGGCGCCTACACCCTGGGTCTTGGTTTCTCCCGCTTTGACGATGATTATGACGGTACCACCGTTACTCGTCTTGGCGACAGGAACAAGGATCTGTTCATCCTGGACAATACCATAGCGATCACCAAGGACACCAAGGTTGCCATGTCCTACTATTTCCTGGCTGATTATGCCGCCGGTTCCACCGGATACCCTGCTGCCAATGCAACTTCCAACATTCTGGAGCTTGGTAATGCAGATGCCGCCATCCTGCTGAATACCCTCGCCTTTAGTGGTGAGGCCAAAATCGGCCCGGCCACTCTGAGCGGTTTTGCTGCCATGCAGGCAGGACATCAGAAATCTCCAGTCAGAAGGTATTTCCATGGCTATGCTGCCAATGTGGCTGCAAAAGTTGCAGCCGGTCCCGGCACAGCCAAAGTAGCCGCACTGTTTGTCTCTGGCAACAACAGCAACAACGCAGGAAGTTACAAGGGATGGGTCACCACATCGGTAAACACCTACAATGAGAGCGGCATGATGATCATTGCCCGCAACACGGCCAACTCACCCTCAACCACTGATCGTTACATCCGTCGCAACGTTACCAACCTTGCCCTGCTCACCGCAGGTTATGATGCCAAACTGACCGACAAACTGTTCTTGAACGGCAATATCGGCGCAGCCTGGACTCCGGCTTCCGGTGAAACACAGAATGCTAGCGACTTCATGGGCGCCGAGGTTAACCTCGAAACCGGTTACAAAGTATATAGTAACCTGACCCTGAAGGCACAGGCGGCATATATGTTCCTCGGCAGCATGTACAATAATGCCGACACAACTGGCACTGAATACCCGGAAAACCCCTACAGCCTGCGTCTTCACGCACAGTTCAAATTCTAGACTGTTCGTTTAACACAGCATCCTTGAAGGGCGGGAGAAATCCCGCCCTTTTTCTTTGGTCTTTTCTTTGACGAGAGGAAGTAGTCGTGCTACATTGGCACCTCTGTTTTCAGGAGGTGTTATGCAAAAAGCTTCCTGATATTTAGCTGGAACACATAGACAGCAAAATGCATAATAATTTGGAACATGTTGAATTACTAATTGAAAATTGAAATACTTGAATGGCCTGACAACTGGGGGACCCATGAAAAAACTGATGATTCTGTTCGCAATGTTTCTTATATCTTTGACAGCTCTCCCCGCTTTTGCCGCCCAGGTTCGGGTCTATGTATCGGATATGAACGCCACCGGGGTTCAGAACAAGGACGAGATGAAGGCAACCCTGCAGATGTTGCTGTCATCACGCTTGAGCGGTGACAAGGTAATGGCGGTCAGCAGCGCTGCCGAGGCTGATGTGGTGGTGACCGGCACTTATGTTTCCATCGGCAAGATTTTCAGCGTTGATGCCCTGGCCAGGACAGCAGCCGGCAAGACCCTGACCCGCGCTTTCGTGCAGGGTGATAGTCAGGATGAATTGATACCGGCAATAGGTAAACTGGCTGATAAATTATCTGCCGAGTTGGTGAAAATCTATTCTGCCGCCCCGGTTGCAACGGAATCATTGCCGCGAGTTACCACGCCTGTTACCTCCGGCATCATCAGAAACGAGCAGCAGGTGCGACCTGCTCCAGTTGGAGAATTTATCAAACCCCGAGAGCAAGAGCAGGGCAACACCGGCGGATGGCTGAGCAAACGTCTGCCTGGTGCGGCCAATCTGATGGCTGTCGGCAAGAGCTTGCCTGACGGTAGCCGTGAGATCTTTCTGGCGGAGGATCGCAGGCTTTCTTACTACCGCAAGAGCAGCGACATGAAGCTGGTTGCCGAAACAGAGATGAGAACCACGGAAAAGATTATTTCGCTCGATACGATGGAGAACAGTGACGGCAACCTGGATATCTATGTCACCATTATTCGTTCTTATGAACTCGCCTCGCAGGTCTGGCAGGTAAAGGGTGACAAGCTGGTACTGGTGGCCGAAAAGCTCCCCTATTTCTTCCGTTCATTCAATCTGGCCGGCGCGGCAAAAAAACTTTATGCGCAAAGTATGGGTCGCGATGCTGATTTCTTTGGCGACGTTTCAGAGGCGATCCGTAGCGGTTCGGCCATTACCCTTAAAAACCCGATCAAAATGCCTCGCTATGCCGATATCTACAGCTTCAACCAGTTTCGCGACCGTGAAGGACAGACATTTACGGTAGCCATCAATCCCGATGGCTATCTCATAGTCTATGATCAACAGTTGAATGAGTTGTGGCGAAGCAATGACAAGTTCGGCGGTTCTGAATTGTTCTTCCAGAAAGATGACGCCGATCCCCGGGTGACTGGAGACAAGTTCCGTCCGATTTTCATGAACCAGCGTGTTCAGGTTACGTCAAAGGGTGAGGTGCTGGTGGGCAAGAACGATGGCTTCTGGGTTCTGGGGGATGCCCGCTCCTACAAGAAAGGTGCGGTATACAACCTGATATGGAACGGGTCGAGCCTTGAAGAAAAGTGGCGCACCCGCGACACTCAGAACTACATGCCCGACTACCTGTATGATGAAGCCCGCAATGAACTGCTGATTCTGCAAACCGTACAGCGCCCCGGCATCATGGGTCGTGGGGCATCATCACTGGCAATCAAGAAGGTTGAATGACCACCATATCTCCTGACATATCCCTGCCGCGCGGAGTCAGCGACTTCCTCCCTGAAACCGCAGCCAAGATCGGTTTTATCGAGGGGCGTATTCGCCGCGTATTCGATCTGTGGGGTTTCCGGCGAATTATCACTCCCAAGCTGGAGTACGAAGATGTCATGACTATCGGCATGGGTGATGAATTGAAGGGTAAAACCTACCGCTTCGACGATCGCCAAACCGGACGGCTCCTGGCGTTTCCTCCCGACATCACCCCCCAGGTTGCCAGGATCGTTGCCACTCGACTGAAGAGCTGGCCATTGCCACATCGCATCAGCTACAGCGGACGGGTGCTGCGGCAAACCGAGATGCAAACCGGAAGAAGTCGTGAGATTTTTCAATCAGGGGTCGAATTGATCGGCCTGGATTCTCCCGAGGCCGATGCCGAGATGATTGCCATGGCTGTGGAAGCGATGCAGGGGCTCGGCTTTGAAGATTTCAAGATCGATTTGGGACAGGTGGAATTCTGCCGCGGTGTCATGGCGGCATCGGGACTCAGCGGACTGCCGCTGCGTGAACTTCAGGAAGCTGTGTCCCGCAAGGATAGTTCTGCAGTGGCCAAGGTACTGGCAGAAAGCAGCGTATCTGCTGACGCCTGCCGGGAGATAAGCGCCCTGCCCCGCTTGTTCGGCGGCCGCGAAGTGCTGCTGGAAGCTGACAAGGTTGTGACCAACAGCCGCTCTCGCGCGGCGCTGGAGAATCTGCGCCAGGTTCTGGATATCCTTGATATTCACGGTGTCAGCGATTTTCTGACCATTGACCTGGGAGAAACCCGCGGTTTGGATTACCATACCGGAATCACCTTTGAAGGTTTTGTTACCGGCCTGGGCGAACCGGTTTGCTGCGGCGGCCGTTACGATACCCTGACCGCCCGTTATGGATTTCCGGCGCCGGCTACCGGGTTTACCTTCAATGTTTTGAGCCTGCTCCAGGCACTGGAGCGGCAGCCCGAGGTAGAAGCCTGTGCGTCAAGGGATTTTCTGCTATTTAACTGTTGTAATGACCGGCGCGAGGTGCTAGAGGTAGCTCGTTTACTGCGCTTGCAGGGCTTTACAACAGCTCGTGACATAATCCGCCGGGAATACGACCATTCCGTGGAGTATGCCCGCCGTATGAATATCCGCTGCATGCTGGTCATAGGTGATGCTGCTGACAATGGTGACTATATCGCTGTTCGTATTGTTGATGGTAAAAGGGTACATATAGGGAAAGATCAGTTACAGAGGGAAGGACTTATGAAATTCATTGAAGAAAGCCAGGGAGACGAATAAACATGGCAAATGTGGTTGTAGTGGGAGCCCAGTGGGGCGATGAAGGCAAGGGCAAGGTTGTTGACATCTACACGGAATACGCCGACGACATCGTGCGCTATCAGGGGGGCAATAATGCCGGACACACCCTGGTGGTCGGCAGCGAAAAAATTGTCCTGCACCTGATCCCTTCGGGGATTCTGCACGAAGGCAAGTGCTGCATCATCGGTAATGGTGTGGTGCTCGATCCCGAGGTTTTCATCAGGGAGATCACCAAACTCAAGGAATCGGGCCGGATCAAGGATGATGCCTGCCTGCTGCTCTCGGAGTCAATGCACATCATTATGCCCTACCACAAACTGATCGACATTGCCCGCGAAGCAAAAAGCGGCGATAAGAAGATCGGCACCACCGGTCGCGGCATCGGTCCCTGCTATGAGGACAAGATCGGCCGACGCGGTATCCGCCTGATGGATCTGCTGAACCCGGAGGTTTTTGCCCACAAGCTGAAGGAATTTCTGGTTGAGAAAAACTTCCTGCTGCAGAATCTTCTGGGTGAGCCACCATGCTCATTCGATGCGATCCTGGCCGAGTATAGCGGCTATGCCGCGATATTGAGCAAATATGTGGCCGACACCTCGCTTATCCTCAGCAAAGACATCAAATCCGGCAAAAAGGCGCTTTTCGAGGGTGCCCAGGGAACCTTGCTCGATGTTGATCACGGCACCTATCCCTTTGTCACCTCATCTTCAACCTGTGCCGGCGGCGCCTGCACCGGCTCGGGCGCCAGCCCTCGCGACATCCATGAGATCATCGGCATATCCAAGGCCTACGTTACCAGGGTAGGCAGCGGACCCTTTCCGACCGAACTGCTGGAGGAAACCGGTGAACAGCTGCGTCAGACAGGCGCGGAATTTGGCGCAACCACCGGACGCCCCCGCCGCTGCGGCTGGTTCGATGCCATGGTTATCCGTTATTCCGTTCGGGTCAACGGCCTGACCGGTATTGCGCTGACCAAGCTGGACGTACTTTCCGACTTTGATACCATCAAGGTCTGCACCGGCTACACCTTCGAGGGCAAGCTGCTGGAGACATTGCCTGCTGCCCTGAATATCTTCGAGAATTGCCAACCGGTATACGAAGAGCTCCCAGGCTGGAAATCAGATATCACAAATGCCAAGACATTCGAAGACCTCCCGGCCAATGCCCGTGCATATGTCCGCAGGCTTGAGGAACTGGCAGGTTGTCAGATCGTTCTGGTCTCTGTTGGCCCGCGCCGCGACCAGACCATTACTTTGCGCAATCCGTTTGCGTAGTTCAATTATGCAGAAACGATAAATTGTAATACGAGGGCGTGATGTGAATCACGCCCTCTTTCATTAAGGGAGTGCATATGGACTTTAATCATTTTGACGAACAAGGCCACGCCGTGATGGTGGATGTGAGTGCCAAGCAACCTAGTATGCGCATGGCTGTTGCCGCAGCAGAGGTAAGGCTTTCGCCTGAACTGCTGCTTGCTGTCCAGAGTGGTGGAGTTGCCAAAGGAGATGTGCTCGGGGTGGCTCGTCTTGCCGGCATCATGGCGGCCAAGAAGACGCCGGAGCTGATCCCGCTCTCCCACCCCCTGGCCCTGCATTCCGTAACAATCGATTTTGCTCCGGACCAAGCACAGCAGCGCATCTTGATCAAATGCATGGTTCGTTCCTTCGAGCGAACCGGTGTGGAGATGGAAGCCATGACCGGCGCGGCCGTTGCAGCATTGACCATTTACGATATGTGCAAGGGAAGCGATAAATCCATCAGCATCGGCGAGATAAAGCTGCTGTACAAAGAAGGCGGTAAAAGCGGCGTGTATCGCCGTGAGGAGGGGATATGAAGGCAGCCATTCTGACCCTTAGTGACAAGGGAGCCCGTGGGGCGCGTGTCGACGAAAGCGGTCCTGCCCTGGCAGCATGGCTGGCGGACAGAGGTGTGCATGCGGTGCATGCGCTGATTATCCCCGATGAGCTTGAGATGATTGTTTCCACGCTGACCGAGTGGGCTGATAACGACGTGGCAGACCTGATTCTCACAACCGGCGGAACGGGTGTTTCGCCCCGGGATGTCACGCCTGAGGCAACCCTGCGGGTAGTGGAGCGGGTCATACCTGGAATTGGCGAGCTTATGCGCCTGAAGAGCCTGGAGAAGACCCCCATGGCGTCGTTGTCCCGTGCAATAGCCGGCATCCGGGGTCATACGTTAATCATCAATCTGCCTGGAAGCCCGAAAGGGGCAGTAGAGAATCTGGAAGCGGTCTGGCCGGTGATCGGCCATGCCGTGGAGAAGATCCATGGGGATGAAGGTGATTGTGGTGGCCTCTTCAACAGGTAAAAGTTTGCTGCTTTAAGTTTAATCCTCAACCGTTGACCTCATCTTTTTTTTCTGAGCAACGGCCTTTTTCTCGGTCAAGCGATTTTCCTTCGCCTTTCGCGGGACCTTGGTGGCGATCCGTTTCTTGATTTTGCGGGCACGTTTCTCCAGCGCCGCCCGCAGACGCGCCATGGCCATCTCACGATTCTGCAACTGTGAACGGCTCTCGGATGCCTGTGCCACGATGCCGGAGGGAAGGTGGCGAATACGCACCGCAGAGTCGGTGGTATTTCTGTGCTGTCCGCCCGGACCGGATGCCCGATAAAATTCCACCTTCAGGTCAGACTCAAGTATGTCAATCACGGCGCTGCACACGATTGTCTCTCAGCAAGATTTCCTCTTGAGTTCATATCGATATTTCACGGTAGCTATTCATAACATCCCGTAATTTATCACATTGCGATCTGTCCATATCAAGCAGTTCACATTCGATGGAATCACAGTCATTCTGATCCGACTCGTCATCAAGGCTTAGATTGGTTTTTTTGCTGACCTTGTCAACCAGCCTGACAATGGAGAGCAGGCTGTCGACATGATCGTAACGCTCAGCGTGATGATTTGCCACAACTGACCGGTATATCGGTGGAATATTCCAATAATCCATGATTCGGCATCCTTGCTCCACATGCATTTCTGCAAAAATTTCCAGCATCAGATCCCGCTCTATCACAATCTGGATCTCATTATTTTGAATGATCCGCTCCATTGCCTTCAACAGATAAAGCTTTCCGATATCATGGAGCAAACCAGCCAGATAGGCATGATCAATAATGCTTTGATGTCCGGTATGCCTGGCTACCCACCAGCAGCCAAGGGCACAGACGAGTGAGTGTTGCCATAATTCACGCATTATGGCGTTGACTATGATGTTGTCGGAGGTATGAAGCGAAGCTTGCGAGGCTGCCACGGCAAGGCTGGTTATCTGACGTGCCCCGAGCCTGATTACCGAATCCTTGATCGTTTCTGTCTTTATGAGTCCCATATATGCGGAAGAATTGGCCATTTTGAGGACATGCGCCGAAAGGGCCTGATCTTCGTTGATTACCCTGATTATGTCATCAATCTCGGAATAAGGATCAGAAACGATCATCATCAAGTCCAAGGCAACCGGATGGAACACCGGCAGATCGACAGGCTGTATGGATAAAATCTGCTTTAGCTCAAGAGAAATGGCCATGTTTCCTCCTCAAAGCAAGGGGGTAAATCTTCAACTTCACGGGAAAGTTTCGTCATCGACAGCATTAAACAAGTGAAATAAAGACCCTGATATTTATTTTTAATGTTTATACATGAAGACCGGTGGTTTGTATAGTGGTGTAGTGCCTTTGGGGTACACCAAAACCCTATGATAGCACCCGCAAGCACACTGCCGATTGGACAGGTCGTTGGTTTGCGCAGGAACAACTACTGCTGCTTCTCGATTTTAGCGGAGAGCTCTGTGGATGTGTCATCAGCGGCATCGTGAAAGATCACGATGCGGTTTCGTCCGCTTCTTTTTGCCTGGTAGAGAGCGGTATCGGCGGAATTGATGATAGTTAGGATGCTGTCGCCGTCTTCGGGAAATGAGGAGATTCCTATGCTGGCGGTAAGACGCCCCAGCGGGAGTCCCTCCTCGCCGGGAAATGCTCCTTTTTCAATGGTGCGTCTGATCCTTTCAGCAACGAAGAGTGATTCCATCTTTGCCGTGCCCGGAAGGACAACACAAAATTCTTCTCCGCCGTAGCGGGCAACTACATCCATGTCTCTTACCGAGCTTTTCAGAATACGTCCTATTTTTTTCAGCGCTTTGTCACCGGCAACATGGCCGCAAAGATCATTGTAAATCTTGAAGTTATCCAGGTCGATCATCATAAAGGTGGCATGTCCATTTTGCCGTTTACTTCGATTCAACTCCTCTTCCATCCGTTTTATCAGGAACCGGCGGTTGTAAAGATCGGTCAAGGAGTCGGTAACAACCAACTGCTCCAGAATTTCAGAACGTTCCCGGGCATTGGCACGGTGGAGCATTGCCGCAGCGTGGCTGCCAAAACGGGTAATGACCTCCAGATCCCCTTCGTCAAAGATCTCCCCATTCTCCTTGTCGGAAAGGTTCAAAACCCCCAACGTCGAAGCCTTGAACCCTAACGGGATGCTGAGGAATGACTTGGTCTTGAAACGAGGTCGATTCCTGGTGCTGATCCGCGTGTCGTTTTCTATGTCATTAACCAATAGCGGAAGACCGCTGGCTGCCACTCGGCCTGCTATGCCGTTGCCGACCTTCAGGCTCAAACTCTTTGCCAGCTGGAGATTCATCCCCAGCACCGATTCCACCTGAAGATCCTCGCCGTTCTTGCCTACCAGCATCAGTGACCCGCAAGATGCGTGCACCAGGCCGGCAGCCATCTCGAGGATGCCGTGATGCAGGACTTCATTCTCTTCCATCAAAGCCATGGTGCTGATCATATCCAGCAGCTTTTCCGACAGGGCTTTTGCGCCGGAAAGCTCTTTATTTACCCGCAATTGAGCAAACTTTGCAGCTACACGCGCGGCAAGAAGCTCCAGCAGGTGGACCTCTCCTGTCTGGAGTTCCGCATCGAACAGCGCCACCAGCCCCAGACGTTCATAGTCGGCATAAAGAGGGAGGCATTGAGTCTTTTCCGCAGACGATTTTGGAAAAAACTCCTCAATTTCATCCCCAAGGACAAAACATTTTCCATAGCTGTTCTTGGGGATAAAGCTCTCAAGCCTGCTGGCAGGAGCGGTTTCCAGCGCGACATGCGAGCTGCGGTCCCGTATCAGGGGGAAGTCTTCTTTGTTCAGACCTGCAAGTGCCACCCCTACCTTTGATATGTCGAAAAGGATGGTGATCGTATCAAGGAAAAGTGAAAGAGCGGGTTCAGCCTCTGTTGCCTTGTCTATTTCTGTACAGAGACCGACAACAGCGTTCAACCGCGACATGGTCTTCTCGATGAAAATATCTTGCAGTTTTTCCTTTTGCAGTAAGTGGAGAAGCCGATGGGTCTTTTCAGCAGCATCCTCCACTTCATCCATAGTGGCCACGGGGAGTTTATCCAGGTGTCCAAGCAGGGTGAACGGGTCGATATTCCCAATCTTTGCCAAGGGTTCCAGACCATTAAGGTCAAGCCGTTTTTCCCTGACACCCTGGCCGACCAGGCAGTAGGAGGAACCATAGCAGGCTGGCAGCGGAACCGCGAAGGAGAACAGACCAACGGGGGAACGCAGGACTTTCGGTTGTTTGCCGGCAACCGTGAGGGTCATTATTTCATCAAGGGGAGAAAGGGGCACGCTGTCATGAATCCGGCAGCGATCCACTGCGCCACATAAGCGCCAGACGGAATCAACGGGAGCATCCGGGGCATTAACCTTACAATACAGTTCAAGACTGAATTCATTCAGGAAGGAATAATCCTTGAGGGTTTCCAGCAGGACAGCTTTGTCGAATGTGGTTATAGTATAATCTGACACATGTGCACCATACCGAGCCGGGTTTGTTAACCTGGCCGCTGACTGAAAGTCTCCAGTATTTCGCGGCGAGCCTCCCCAACCGTCAACGGGAGACGTTTGAAAGGCAGATGGTCATTGTTTTTCAACTGGTGGATCAATTCAGCGATGTAGGGCAGGCGCAGCTTGACGCTTGCCAGATCATCACGGGCATTAAAGACCTCTTCAGGCGTGCCGCTGCGAACCAGCCTGCCCCTGCTGAGGATATGCAGGCGACTGAGGAAGACCGGCACCAGATCGACACTATGGGTGGCCATAACAATTGTGACACCGGAATCCTGATTGAGTCGGGTCAAAAGCTCCATCATCCGGTACTCACCCATCGGATCGAGACCCGCGGTCGGCTCATCCAGCAGCAGGATCTCGTGTCCCATGGCCAGCAGTCCGGCAATGCAGACCCTCTTCTTCTGGCCGTAGCTCAGGTTATGGATATCTTTCCTGGCCAGATCAGACATCTCGACCGACTCCAGCGACTCCACAACCCTCCGCGTGACCTCATCTTCCCCAAAACCCATATTACGCGGACCAAAGGCCACATCCTCATAAACCGAATGGGCAAAAAGCTGCTCGTCTGGGTTTTGGAATACCAGCCCCACCTTGCTGTAAATATCGCGAGGCGAGAGGCGACTGATATCTGCTCCGTCAAGCAGTACAGATCCGCTGAACTCCTTGTTTATGCCGTCCAGCAGCCTGAGCAGAGTCGTCTTGCCCGAACCGTTGGAACCGAGAATTCCGCAAAACTCGCCATGAAAGATATCCAGGTGAATATCGGACAGGGCAACCGTGCCATCGGGATAGCAAAAAGAGTCGATTCGTGCCGACAGACGGGGAATAGGCATGGTCAATTCTGCAGCCTCCAGGTAATGGTTGCCACCAGCGCAAAGATCGCAAGACCGGCAAGCTGGACCATACCAAGCCTGGATCCTCTCAGTAGCGGCAGACTGCCGTCATATCCACGCCGGGACATGGCTGTGGTCATGGCCTGACTGCTGTCAAAGGCCCGGATGGTCAGCATCCCGGCCATGGTCCCGAACGATGAGAGACCGCGGCGCAGACCGCAATAGCCCAGCCGGTTTTTTTGGGCTGTGTAGACCACCCCGGCGCCATCATACAACATGAACAGTGACC
>JBGSQD010000147.1:0-15920 GCA_041738275.1 Geobacterales bacterium | reverse complement strand
CCTGCTGGAGGTTCATCATGATCTGTTGTCACGTACCGGCCGGCTGGAGGATATCAAAAAGGTCTACTCCCATTCCCAGCCCATTGCCCAGTGTCGTCAATGGCTGGATGAGAATCTCCCGGGAGTGCCGATGGTGGATGTGGCCTCGACCGCAGTGGCTGCCCAGATTGTCAGCGATGATTATACCTCGGCGGCTATTGCCAGTGAATTGGCGGCCTCCCTGTACGATCTGAAGGTTGTCAGGAGCAGGATCGAAGACCAGGTCAACAACTTTACCAGGTTTCTGGTGGTTGCCCGCAAGGGGTGCGAACGCTCGGGCAATGACAAGACCTCGGTGCTCTTTTCCGTCAAGGACGAGCCGGGCATCCTCTGCCGCATGCTGGAGCCCTTTGCCAAGCGTGGTATCAACCTGTCCAAGATCGAATCACGTCCCTTCAAGCGCAAAGCCTGGGAATACATATTCTTCCTGGACCTGTTCGGCCATGTTTCTGATCCGGAGGTGGCTGAGGCCCTTGAAGAACTCAAGGGATGCTGTCAATTCATCAAGATACTCGGGTCTTACCCGAGATCGATGTAGAGGCGGCACCCATGTCATTTATTATTGAACGGCTGGCCATCGTCGGCGTTGGCCTGATCGGCGGCTCATTCGCCATTGCGCTGCGCGAAGCGGGTGTTGTCAAGACCATTGTCGGCATAGGCAGATCCAAGGCAAACCTCGAACAGGCCCTTGCCCTGGGTATTGTCGACGAAATTTCCTACAGTGCGGCAGAGGGGGTGCGGGATGCACAGCTGGTGTTCCTCTCTGTTCCTGTCTGCTCCATTCCTACTACAGTGCAGGAGATTGCCGCAGCTATCCCACCCGGCTGCATTGTAACCGACGGAGGCAGCGTCAAGGCCGAGATCGTGCGGGAATGCGAGGGACTGATGCCGCCTGGTTGCTTTTTTGTGGGCGGCCACCCCATTGCCGGCACCGAGCATTCGGGTGCTGCGGCTGCTTTTGCGACCCTTTACCGTGGAAAACGCTGCATCCTGACCCCAACCAGTAATACCGATCCGCTGGCATTGGATATTGTTTCCCGGCTCTGGAAGGCTACCGGCGCGGTTGTCTGTTCCATGGAGCCCGGGCACCACGACCGGATCCTGGCAGAGATATCGCACCTGCCCCATGTCGTTGCCTATGCCTTGGTTCATGCCGTGGGAACTGCCGATGCCGAGGGTGAAAACGTACTTTCGTACACTGCCGGCGGTTTCAGGGATTTTACCCGTATCGCTTCATCGGATCCGGACATGTGGAGGGATATTGCCCTGATGAACCGGGAGGCGCTTCTGGCCAGCATCGACGGTTTTTCGGCAAGCCTGGCAATGCTGCGTCAGCGCATAGATGGCCGCGACTCTAAAGGGCTTGCTGAGTTTTTCACCATTGCCAAGCAGTTCCGCGACGGTATCTTGTAGCAAGAATAATAATCATAAATGGAGTATCCGTGAATTCCATTACCATCAATCCTGTCTCATCCATCAAGGGCGAAATTACCGTTCCCGGCGACAAGTCTATCTCCCACCGCTCAATCATGCTGGGGGCCATTGCCAATGGCGCCACCACCGTCAAAGGATTTCTGCGCGGGGAGGATAACATGTCCACCATGAAGGCCTTTCGCGCCATGGGGATTGATATCAACGATGATGGTGATCGTATCACCATCCAGGGCAAGGGACTGCATGGCCTGACAGAGCCGACCGACGTGCTGGATTGCGGTAATTCCGGCACCACCATCCGTCTCATAACCGGTCTGCTGGCCGGCCAGTCGTTCTTTTCGGTGGTGACCGGAGACCAGTATCTGCGCAAACGCCCCATGAAACGAGTGGTAGAACCGCTGACCAGGATGGGGGCACGAATCCTGGGGCGCAATCAGGGAAGCCTGGCTCCGTTGGCAATCAACGGCGGCGCTCTGAATGCGATCGGTTACGAATCCCAGGTTTCCAGCGCCCAGGTAAAATCAGCCATCATGCTGGCCGGAATGTATGCCGACGGATTAACTTCGGTACGCGAACCACATCTTTCCCGCGATCACTCCGAGCGGATGTTTCGTCTGTTCGGCGCGTCACTGGAGGTTTTCAACTGTGGTGTCACGATTCGTGGCGGTGTTGAATTGCAGGCCCAGGAGATCACCGTGCCGGGTGATATTTCTTCGGCAGCTTTCTTCATGGTGGCGGCACTGATAACCCCTGGTTCGGAACTCCTGATCAGGAATGTGGGCGTCAATCCGACCCGTACGGGCGTTATCGATATCCTCAAAGCCATGGGCGGCAATATAGAGCTTCTTGATGAACGAGAGCTGTCCGGTGAACCGGTGGCTGATCTGCTTGTCCGCTCCTCGCGGCTAAAGGCCATAGATATTGCCGGGAGTGTCGTGCCGCGGGCCATTGACGAATTTCCCGCCATTTGTGTGGCAGCTGCCTGTGCCGAGGGAAGGACAACCATCAGGGATGCCCGTGAACTTCGCGTCAAAGAGACGGACCGAATTGCTGCCATGGCCGTCAACCTGCGACATCTTGGCGTTGTTGTTGACGAATGTGACGACGGCATGGATATTACCGGGGTAGAGAGGCTCAGCGGCGGCAGCGTGGAAAGTTTCGGTGATCACAGAATTGCCATGTCTCTTTCGGTTGCAGCCTTGGTATCAACGGAAGCCGTTATTGTCAGCGATACGGATTGTGTTGCAACGTCATTTCCCTCCTTTTTCCAGCTTCTGGAAAAAGTTTCCTGCAGGTAGCGACATGAAAGAGCGAGCACGCGGCTTGGTCATAGCTATTGACGGTCCCTCCGGAGCCGGTAAGAGTACGATTGCACGTCTGCTCGCCAAAAGGCTCGGCTACAAGCAGATCGATACCGGAGCCATGTACAGGGCCGTATCATATCTGATCAGTCAGGCCGGTATTGATCCTGCTGACTTGGATGCAGTGGCGCGCTTTTGCGCTGATGTGGATATTCGTCTTGACTGTTCCAATGGCACCCAGCATGTACTTGCCAATGGCCAGGATGTCACCAGTCAGATCCGTACTCCGGAAATGTCACAGATGACCTCGCTGATTTCGGCGCTCAAACCGGTTCGTGAAGCCTTGATGAAGGCCCAGCGCAAGATGGGAAGCAACGGAGGTGTCGTTCTGGAAGGTCGTGACATCGGCACGGTTGTATTCCCCAATGCCGAGCTTAAATTTTACCTGTATGCCTCACCCGAAGAACGGGGCAAACGGCGCTATGCGGAGTTGATTGAAAAAGGTGAGCAGGTAACCCTGGCAGAGACCATTCAGGCCGTTACCCGCCGAGACGAGCAGGATACGCAGCGTGACCTTGCTCCGCTCAAGCAGGCCGAGGATGCCATTCCTGTTGATTCATCCGGCATTGGCATCGAAGATGTTTTGAATATAATGGAAGCTGCCTTTCGGGATAAAACTGCGAAAAGCGATGCTATAAAAGTATGTTAGAAATTGAGGCTGCAGATTTCCCAGGAACAATCTAGTAAACGCACTTATCCTGTTGGTCAGGGCCAGGATCATTGATATGACTGTTGTTATTGCAAAAAGGGCCGGCTTCTGTTTTGGCGTAAAGCGTGCCACCCAGATGGCTTTTGAAGCTGCCGGCAAAGGCGATAAAACCTATACTCTCGGGCCGATCATCCATTCTCCCCAGGTAGTGCAAAAGCTGGAGCAAATGGGTGTCAAGGTCGTAAAGAATCTGGATAATACCGACAGCGGCACCATCATTATCCGCTCCCATGGCGTGCTGTCCAGCGAAATGGATGAAGCGGTCCAGAAACAGCTGGAGATTGTCGATGCCACGTGCCCTTTTGTCAAAAAGGCCCAGGAACATGTCAAGAGTCTTTCTGAAGCCGGCTACGGCGTTGTTGTCGTTGGTGATGCCGACCATCCCGAGGTTCAGGGAATAGTATCTTACGGCGGCAACAAGGTTTTTGTCGTTGGGTCGGGTGAAGAGGTGAAGCGACTGCCCAAGATGAATAAGATCGGTGTTGTTGCTCAAACAACGCAATCCTTTGAAAACCTCAAGAACGTGGTATCGGAATGTCTGCTGAGAGGTGGCGAAATCCGTGTTTTCAACACTATCTGCGATGCAACGGCAGTGCGCCAGGAAGAAGCAAAAGAACTGGCCTGTCAGGTGGACTGCATGCTGGTGGTAGGTGGATTCAACAGCGCCAATACCAGGCGGCTGGCAGAGGTCTGTATCGAGATTCAGCCCCGTACCTATCACATTGAAACTGCTGCCGAGATCGATCCGAGTTGGTTCGGCAAAGATGAGCGGATTGGTGTCACGGCAGGGGCTTCTACTCCCAAGTGGATAATTGACGAAGTGGTAAGCCGGATTGAGTCGCTCAATAATACGGAATGAACAATAAATTTAATTGATATTTTATGTATATGTGTTATATTTTCACGCTTCAAAAGCAACAAAACACAAACGATGTTACAGAAAACGTCCAGGGGGTAAGGTTTAATGGTTGATTTCAAAAAGCTCGGCGCTGCTGACAACGGTGAACATGAAGATCCGGATGCTGAGCAGCAGAGCAGCGAATTTGCCGCTCTTTACAATGAAAGCCTCAAGGAGAGGCCCGAGCGGGACAAGATCATTGAAGGAACGGTCGTTCGCATTGATCAGGAAACTGTACTCGTAGATATTGGCCTTAAATCGGAAGGATATGTGCCGGTCTCCGAGTTTCGCGATGCAAGCGGAGAGATGACCGTAGAGGTTGGCGACAAGATCCGCGTTCTTATGACCCGTGAAGATGGCAAAAAGGGTTATATTCTTTCCAAGAAGAAGGCCGATTATCTGGCCGCTTGGGAGAAAATCGGTGATTCCGGCCAGGAAGGTGGCATTGTTGAAGGTACCATTACCGCCCGTGTCAATGGCGGTTACAGCGTTGATATCGGCGTTCCGGCCTTTTTGCCCGCTTCCCAGGTGGACATTCGTCCCTCTTCGGATTCCGATAGCTATATTGGGCTCAAGACGCGGTTCAAGGTTATCAAGGTCAACCAGAAGCGTGACAACATTGTTCTTTCCCGCCGAGTGCTCCTTGACGAAGAGCGTCAGGCCTCCCGTAGTGAGACCTTGGAAAACCTCACCGAAGGTCAGATTGTCGAGGGGATTGTCAAGAACGTAACCGAGTACGGCGCATTTGTGGATTTAGGCGGCGTAGACGGTCTGCTGCATGTTTCCGATCTTTCCTGGGGCAGGGTTGGCAAGCCGGCTGATGTGCTTAAACCTGGCCAGCAGATAACCGCCAAGGTGCTGAAATTTGATAGTGCAAAGGGCAAGATATCCCTTGGTGTCAAACAGACCCTTCCCGATCCATGGCTGGAGGTTCCTGCCAAATATCCTGTTGAAACCCGTATCAAAGGCCATGTGGTCAGTGTTATGGAATACGGTGCCTTTGTCGAGTTGGAACCGGGCGTGGAAGGACTTATTCATGTTTCCGAAATGTCCTGGACCAAACGGGTTCGCAGGGCCTCGGATATCCTGTCTGTCGGGGATGAAGTCGAGTCTATTGTATTGGGCATCGATATGGGCAATCGCAAGATTTCCCTCGGCCTCAAGCAGATCAGCGAGAATCCATGGAAGGCCATCTCAGAAAAATATCTGGTTGGCACCAAGATCGAAGGTCAGATCAAAAACATGACCGATTTCGGCATGTTCATCGGCATTGAAGAGGGGATCGACGGCCTTGTGCATGTGTCGGACATTTCCTGGACCAAGCGGATCAAGCATCCTGGTGATGTTTATGCAAAGGGTGATATTGTTCATGCGGTTGTGCTCAAGGTAGATGTTGAAAACGAGCGTCTGTCACTCGGGATCAAACAGCTTGAGCCCGATCCATGGAGCATTGCACCAAGCAAATACCGTCAAGGAACCAAGGTTACCGGCAAGGTTACCTCCCTGACCGATTTCGGTGTCTTTGTTGAGTTGGAAGAGGGGGTCGAGGGATTGATTCATGTCTCCGAACTTTCCCGTGAAAAGGTTCCTACAGCAAAGACCTTTGCTGAAATCGGTGATTCCCTCGAGGCTGTGGTACTGAGCTGCGATCCCAAGGAGCGCCGTATTTCCCTTTCAATCAAGGCAATGCATGCCGCTGTCGAGAAAGAGGAGTTCGAACATTATCTTGGCTCACAGGGTAAGGCAACGTCTAACCTGGGTGAGCTGATGAAGCAGGAAATGAATAATAAGAATAATAATTAAGGCACGTAATGCAGGAGAGGTGTTATGACTAAGAGTGAATTGATAGAAAAAGTCGTGCAGGCTCATGGAATGCTGAATACCAAGGTGTCTGAGATGCTGGTCAATACAGTCTTTGACTCTATTGAGGAAGCTTTGAGAAGTGGTGATAAGGTCGAAATCCGTGGATTCGGCAGTTTCACCATCAGAGAGCGTACCGGTCGTGAGGCGCGCAATCCAAAGAGTGGTGAGGTAGTGAATATCCCTGCCAAGAAGACCCCTTTCTTCAAGACCGGTAAAGAGCTTAAAGAACGGGTCAACTGCTGATTTAGCCTAGTAGCTCCGGCTGGCATCTAATCTGCCCGGATGGCGGAACTGGTAGACGCAAGGGACTTAAAATCCCTCGACCGCAAGGTTGTGCCGGTTCGATTCCGGCTCCGGGCACCACACAGTATGTCAAAAGGGTTGGTCAGGGATGGCCGGCCCTTTTGCAAAAGAATTCTTATTTTCAATTTTCCAACACGCGCCCGTAGCTCAGCTGGATAGAGCAACGGCCTTCTAAGCCGTAGGCCACAGGTTCGAATCCTGTCGGGCGCGCCAATTTTTACGGGTTCAGCTTTATATGCTGAACCCGTTTTCTGTTTTGGGCAATTGAAGGTGTCATAAACACAGTTAACAAATCGGTTGAGTGCTCTGGAGCTTGGCTGTTACCCGGATTGATGGTCCCAGCTGTAATGTCGTATAGGGTCGGACTCTTTCTCAGCATAAGCTAATTGACACTTTGTCTATAAAAGTGTATACAGTATGCATTTTAAATGGATACATAAACTACCTAGCTGGTAAGTATACACAACACCAAAAGGAGGAAGTCAGATGATCGAAGCTTATCTGCAACATGAAGCCGAGCGTGCAAAGCAGGGTATCCCCGCGCTGCCACTCAACCCGGAACAAACAGCTGAACTGTGCCAGTTACTGGTAAAACCCCCCAAGGGTAAGGAAAAGTTTCTGCTTGACCTGTTGACAGAGCGTGTATCTCCTGGTGTTGATCCTGCTGCCAAGGTTAAAGCTGAATTCCTGGCTGGTGTTGTGGCCGGCAATATCAAGTCGCCGCTGGTTACCCCTGTTGATGCAGTGAAAATTCTCGGTACAATGCTGGGCGGCTACAATGTTGCCCCGCTGGTTGCCGCACTTCAGGATAAGAAGCTTGCTGATGAGGCTGCCAAGGCTCTCTGCGGCATGACCCTTGTTTATGATGCCTTTGATGAGGTCGCTGCGCTTGCCAAGGCCAAGAATGCTGCCGCCGCTAAAGTCATGAAGTCTTGGGCTGAGGCTGAGTGGTTCACCAATCGTAAAGGGGTACCTGCTACCATCAAGGTCAAGGTCTACAAGGTTGACGGCGAGATCAATACCGATGACTTTTCCCCGGCTGGCGACGCCTGGAGCCGTCCTGACATCCCTCTGCATTCACTGGCCATGGGCAAGACCCGCTTCAAGGATGGTCTGGCAACTATTGCCAAGTTCCGCAAGGAAGGTTACCAAGTCGCCTTTGTCGGCGATGTCGTCGGCACCGGCTCATCACGCAAATCAGCCTGCAACAGTGTACTCTGGGCAATCGGCGACGATATCCCCTGCGTGCCCAACAAGAAAACCGCCGGCGTGATCATCGGCGGTGTTATTGCTCCGATCTTCTTCAATACCGCCCAGGACTCCGGCGCGCTGCCGCTCAAGGCGGATGTGACCGGAATGAAAACCGGCGACGTCATCGTAATCGACACCAAGAAGGGTGTTATTACGGATGAAAGCGGCAAGAAGGTACTTTCCAAGCTGACTATCAGCCCCAACACCGTTCCCGACGAGTTCCGCGCCGGCGGCCGCATTCCTTTGATCATCGGCCGTGCCGTGACCGACAAGGCCCGTAAAGCCCTGGGACTCAAGCCTACCGACGTATTCACCCTGCCGGACAATCCCAAAGCAAAAGCCAAGCAGGGCTTCTCTCTGGCCCAGAAGATGGTCGGACAGGCCTGCGGCGTTGCCGGCATTATGCCCGGTACTGCCTGCGAGCCCAAGATGACGACAGTTGGTTCCCAGGATACCACTGGACCGATGACCGCTGACGAACTCAAGGAACTGGCCTGCCTCAAGTTCCAGGCTCCTATGTATATGCAGTCTTTCTGCCATACCGCAGCCTATCCGAAGCCGGCTGACGTAAAGATGCATAAAAACCTCCCCGGATTCACTGCAGAGCGTGGCGGTGTTGCCCTGCGCCCCGGCGACGGCGTTATCCACTCCTGGCTGAATCGTCTGCTGCTGCCGGACACAGTCGGCACTGGCGGTGACTCCCATACCCGCTTCCCCATCGGCATCTCCTTCCCGGCCGGTTCCGGCCTGGTCGCTTTTGCCGGCGCCATGGGCTTCATGCCGCTGGATATGCCGGAGTCCGTACTGGTACGCTTCAAAGGCAAGTTCAACCCAGGCATCACCCTGCGCGACGCTGTCAACGCCATCCCATATTGGGCTATCAAGCAGGGCATGCTGACCGTGCCCAAGAAGAACAAGGTCAATATCTTCAATGGCCGCATCCTCGAGATGGAAGGACTGCCGGAATTGACAGTTGAGCAGGCCTTCGAGCTGACTGATGCTGCTGCTGAAAGATCTGCCGCAGCCGGTTGCATCCAGCTGTCAGAAAAATCGGTCGCCACCTATCTGCGCTCCAACGTGGCACTGATGAAGAAGATGATTGCCGACGGTTACTCGGATAAGAAGACCCTGGCTAAACGTATCAAGGATGTGGAGAAATGGCTCAAGAACCCGACCCTGCTCAAGGCCGACAAGAGCGCAGAATATGCCGCGGTGATCGAGATTAATCTCGCAGATATCAAAGAGCCGATCCTTGCCTGTCCGAACGATCCCGATGATGTCAAGTTGCTTTCCGATGTAGCCGGCACCAAGATTCAGGACGTGTTCCTCGGATCATGTATGACCAACATCGGTCACTTCCGCGCTGCCGCCGAGATCTGGCGCGGCAGCAGTTTCAATCCTGAAGTTCGCACATGGATCTGTCCGCCGACCCGCATGGATCAGCAGCAGCTCAAGGACGAAGCATACTTCTCGGTGTACAGCGCCTTTGGCGCCCGTATCGAGATAGCCGGCTGTTCGCTCTGTATGGGCAACCAGGCCCGCGTACCGGACGGGGTCAACATGTTCTCAACCTCGACCCGTAACTTTGATGACCGTATCGGCAATGGCGCCAAGGTTTATCTCGGCTCCGCCGAGTTGGGCGCAGTAACGGCACTGATGGGCAAGCTGCCCAAACCGGCCGAGTTCCTTAAGATCTACAAGGAGAAGATCGAGCCCAACAAGGACAAGATCTACAAATATCTCCAGTTTGACGAGATGCCGGATTACAAATAGCCATGAATTAGTATTTGTCTGAGACATGGAACTGTAATAAAAACCCCCGTTCGGACAAGCCCGAACGGGGGTTTCTGTTACCTGCTTGCCGGGGTTATATTCTACACCTCGATCCTGAATTCAGCGCCGTCTTCCACATTGCGGGCAGTCAATCTCCCATTCATATTTTGTTCGATGATCACCTTGGACATATAAAGACCGATCCCTGTTCCCTTACTCAACTCCTTTGTCGAAAAATAAGGTTCAAAGATCCGGGGCAATATCTCCGGCGGGATGCCGCCGGCATTGTCCGTTACCGTCATTACGGCACGTCCGTTTTCCTTGAAAATCCTTATGCGTATATATGGCGCAACAACTTTGCGGTCCATGTGGGCATCTCGGGCATTATTAAGTATATTGAGCATGGCCTGTATGAATTCGTTGGGATAGCCGTGGGCGGTTACCGCATCCTCTACTTCAATGTTGATGGTGATATTGCGGTTCCTGAAACTGATGGAAACGAATTCAAGGGTCCTGTTCAACAGTTCATTGAGTAGAAAATCCTGCTTGTGCTTGTCCAGACGGAAGAAGTTGCGAAAATCATCAATGGTCTGGGACATGTACAGGATCGTTTCAATAGCCTGTTTTGCATCGGATGCCATTGTCTCTTGAGTGAGTTGACCCGTCTCAAAGTCATCCTGTAAATTCTGAATGATCAAGCCGATGTTGTTGAGCGGTTGACGCCACTGGTGAGCAATGTTGTTGATCATCTCACCCATGGCGGCCTGACGGTTTTGCTGAATCAGCATCAGGTCCTTTTGACGCAGGTCATTCAGGTCCCTTTGCACCTTCTGTTCAAGATTGTTGTTGAGTTCTGCGAGCAGCTGCGTCTTGTCGACCAATTCCTGTTCACGGGTTTTCAATTGCCGGGCCATGTCGTCGAATGTTTCTCCCAGGCGGCCCAATTCGCCCCCTTTGACAATGTCGGAAATTTTTCCCGGAAGACTTCCCCTTGCAAGCTGCTGTGCCGCGGAATTCAGTACCGCTACACGGTCGGAGATGGATCTCTTTCCTATATATAATACGAGTGCAAAGGCGATAATCACGAAGGGTGCGAGGAGCGTTGAATTATATAGGATCTCGTTGTACGCCCTGGTCACGGCGGTGCTGTAAGAAATGCCTGCCCGAACATACATGTATGGTATCTGTTCCCCGCTCAACCTTAGTTTGTGATGGGTCGTAATGCGTTTATCGCCGTCTGCTCTGACGAACAGATATGTATCCTTATCCGGACTTGTTTCCAACTTTTTCAAGATATATGGTTTAATGGCTGTTCCCACGTAACCTGCGGCATCATGACCGCGATTGATGATGATCCCCTTATGGTCCGTTATTATGTAGTTAGTGTCTTTAGGTAATTGAGAACGTTCCAGGAGCATCTTTATCTGGTCCAGATTGAAACTGAGTGCAATCACACCCTCTACCTCTCCCTGCTTGTCAAGTAACGGATAGCCCATGGCCAGAGTCGGCTTATTGCTGGTCTTGCCGATGATATACTCGCCCGAGGAGAAACGCTTGCTGGCAACGGCATTCTTGAAGTAGCGCCGATCTGCCAGTGAAACGGGTTGATTCAGCGGGATAGCCGATGCCCAGGCATTGCCGGAGCGGTCAGCTATTACAAGGTCGAGGTACTGGGGATTATCTTTGAGGATACTGGTTAGGATATATTGGACTTTGGCTGTGTCACGCTGTTTTACTTCGGGGAGTTGTGCAAGAAGTTTCCCCAACTGCTGGGCATCAAGTGTCAGACGTTCCTGTTCCGCAGCAATGTTGTCAGCAAGTTTCTGGGTCTCGACGGCAACTTGCTTCAGGTCATCCTTGTGTTGTTTGTAGCCATTGAATATTATAATTCCCATAGAGGGAAGTATCAGCAGGATGGCCAAGAGTAGCAATTGCGTACGCAGAGACAGTTCGTGGAATCTATTATGCATGTCTTATCCTTATGGAAGCAGGGCAAATCAACTAATAACAGCTGGATGCTAAAGATGCAGGGCATCTACTTTTACCCCTTGCCCGGGAAGAAAATGGTGAATTCCTTTCCGCCATAACGAAAGGTTCGCCCCCGTCCAGTAACGTCCATCAACTTGGCTGCAATCATCTTGAGAACCTGATCACCGACATCGTGGCCGTAATAATAATACATACCGCAGTTTGTATTTATACGTATTGTTTTAATTAGGTTCTCGGAGTATACAGGAATCTAAATGTTTTTCCATGTTCAATCATTCCTTTTGTTTTTACCAAATAGAGCTTGAGTATTCAAGGAGAGTTGCCATGAATCGTGCCTATCGCCTTATCTGGAACGCGGCAAAGGATGTCTGGATTGTCGCAGCCGAGATATTAAAAGGCAAAGGGAGATGTCCGGCCGGAGCCGTTCTAACCACTGTAGTACCGGTGGACAAACATGTTCGATGCAACTCTGACAACTATCCTGATGTGGATTGTCCTGATGCCGAGGTTGTCAAACCTTCGTTTGTTAGAACCAGCGGCAGAGCGATGCAATTATCATCCATGTTCATGGCGCTTGAGCCGCGTTTCATGTTTGATGCCGCAGGTATAGCTACTGCAGACGCTGTTGTTGACAAGAGTCATGAATCTTCAGCTCCTCCTGTTTTACCTGATAGCGTTTCCGGTTCCCATGGAGACGCAGCAGAGCTCTTCCACTCCTTTGCAAAAACGGTAGTCTTTTCGGCTGCCGATACTGCTGCGCCGGTGATCGGGAAGGGTGGCGTTGTATTTGTCGATCCCCGCGTGCAGGATATCCAGTATCTTACCGCCGGAGTCAAGCCGGGTATCGAAGTCGTGCTCCTTGATGCCAGGCAGGACGGCATCACCCAGATAAGCAGCTACCTTCAGTCGCACAAAGAAGTTTCCTCCATATCTATCTTCTCCCACGGATCTACCGGATCGATTACCATCGGCGCCACGACCCTCGATTCATTGACCATAAACCAGCGCGCCAGTGAAATCGGCGTCTGGTCCTCCTCCCTTACTGAAAATGCCGACATCCTCCTCTATGGTTGCGATGTGGCGGCAGGGAGCCAGGGTTATGCCTTCATCGGCAGACTGGCCCAGACAACCGGCGCGGACGTGGCAGCTTCCATCGACCCCACCGGCGCAGCAAGACTGGGCGGAAACTGGGTGCTGGAGCGTAGCACCGGCGTGATCGAGGCAAAATCACCCCTGGCGGAGGTGGCTATTGCCGGGTATGACTCTTTGATGGTCGCGCCAACCCTCAATTATGATCAGGCATATCTGGATACCCATATTCAAGAAGACTTCGAAGATACGGATTACAGTTTTTCAACCCTTGGCCTGGCGGTGACCAGTCCGGATAGTCCCACCATGGAGGCAAAGATCAGTCTAACATCCGGCAGCGGGACACTGTCCGACGGCACTGATACCTTCACACTGACCCTGTCCCAGGGGGACCGCACCGGGATCAACGCTTACCTTGCCGCCCTGAAATTCCAGCCGACCCCGAATTGGAGTGGCACGGCAATCATTGAGATCATTATCGAGTCTGATTACAACAATCGCGGCAATACGGTCACGGAACATTTTCAAATCAACGTTGCGGCGGTTAATGATGCCCCGGTTGGCACAAATAAAACAATATCCGTCAACGAGGACGCCTCTTACACCTTTGCTGCCACAGACTTTGGCTTTGCGGATCCGGATGATGCCCCTGCAGATACTTTCAGTGCGGTAATCATATCCGCCATTCCAACCGGCGGAACGCTCAAAAACAATGGGACAACACTAATTGCCGGCGATACTGTAAGCGTGACCGATATTAACCTGAATCGGCTTGTTTACACACCCGCCTCAAATGCCAACGGCAACGGTTACGGCAATTTCAGCTTCCAGGTACAGGATAACGGCGGCGTTGCCAACGGCGGAGTGGATCTTGATCCGTCGGCAACGACCATGACAATCAATGTAACCCCGGTCAATGATGCGCCGGCAACCATTGATATCAGCCCGGCTGCGTTCAATAAAAACACCACACTCACTTTTTCGCTTGCTGCATCGGATGTGGATGGGGCCGGAGATGTGACCCAGTACCAGATAAATACCATTCCGCTTGATGGTGTCCTCAAAAACAGCAGTGGCACTACATTGAGTGCGGGAAATATCATTACCGTGGCTCAGGCCACCAACATGACCTTTACACCCACCACCAATTACACCGGTCCGGCGTCTTTTACCTTCGAAGCGATCGACGCCGGCACTCTCCATAGCAACATCAGTACGGTTACGATGAATGTCACCTCGGTTAATATTGCGCCAACCGTGACTGTACCAGGTTTGCAGAGTGTTGCCGAGGATACGCCCCTTACTCTGTCCGGAATATCAATTGCCGACCCGGATGCCGCTTCTGGAACTGTTCGGGCAACCATCAGTTCTTTGCATGGCAACATAAAGTTCACCGATACAACCGGATTGACCAGTATTTCAGGCAACGACAGCCATAGCGTACTCGTAGAGGGAACTCTGGCAGATATCAACATCGCGCTGGGCGCTGCAAATCTTTCCTACAACCCTGATCTCAATTTCAACAGCACTCTTGCCGCCACGACAGACACTATAACAATCCTGGCGAACGATCTGGGCAATACCGGAGGTGCAGCGCAGACAGACACAAAGACCATCGACGTAACTGTCACTCCGGTTGCTGATGCGCCTGTTACAAGTGCCGCTACTCTGACAGCGGTGAATGAGGATACCTTTGATCCTGCCGGTGCAACAGTGTCCAGCCTGCTGAGCGGTCATTTCACCGATGTGGACGGCAACACCCTGTCTGGCATTGCCATCAGCGCCAATCCGGACAACTCGGGCATGGGGGCATGGGAGTATTCCGTTAACGGCGGCGCATCATGGCAGGCGGTTGGAGGTGTGACTGCCAACGCGGCCCTGCTGCTGGATTCTTCCGCCATGCTCCGCTTCGTGCCTGTAGCCAACTGGAACGGAGTCCCTGGCGACCTGACCATCCATGCCATCGACAACAGCGGCAGCCGGACATTCTCTACCAGCGGCACTCCTCAGACCGTCAATGTTGCCGGCGCTACCGACATCGACGCCACCGGCGCAACCCTGGGCACCAGCATCATTGCAGTGGATGACCCCTTTGTCCTGGCTGTTGATACATATCTAAGGGTGGACGAGCAGGGAACATCCTATCTGGACAGCACAGTCCTGCAAATCACGAACTATATTGTTGATCCCACCCTCGTTGTCTATACAGTAACCGCGACGGATATCAGCAACGGGGTAATGCAATTCGATACCACCGGGTTTGGCGACTGGGCAACTGTTGTTGCATCAACCACCTTCACCCAGGCTGAAATCGACAGCGGGAACCGTCTGAGGTATGTCCATAACGGCACCGAGCCCAACTACGCAATTGATCAGACAATAACCTACAACGTCACTGAAGCCGGTTTTACAACATTGACGGACCGAACCCTCACCATCAAGGTCTCACCGGTGAATGATGTGCCGGTTCTTACCGTTTTTGCCGCTAATCTGCAAAAGGGAAGTTCGCTCATCTTTTTCGCTGCCAATATTCAGGTGGTTGACCCGGACAACACCAATGAGCAGCTTGTCTTCCGCATCGAAAGTCTCCCCACTCACGGCACACTTACCTTTAACGGCAATGCGGTGGGGATCGGTACGGTATTCAATTATGCCAGCCTGAGCGGCTTGAGATACACCCATGACAACACGGATGCGACTTTGTACGGCAACACGGACACTTTCATCGTCACCCTGAGGGATGGCGCCGGAGGAGTAGTTAATGCGACAAACATAAACCTTACCATCGGAGTCGCCAACAATGCGCCCCTTGGCATCGGTAATCCGAGCACGAGCATCTACGAGGATCAGGCTGTCAACAGCGGCACAGCGCTAAGTTCCCTTTCCGGTTATGCTTTTTCCGATACTGACGCAGGTTCGTTTGCCAAAGGTATCGCCATTGTCGGTGGTAACAGTGCTGACCCGTTCACACAGGGAACATGGCAATATTCAACAAACGGCACGGATTGGGCCGATATCGGTTTGGTCGATGATAACGGCAACGCGCTTGTCCTGTCTCCGGATACAAAAGTACGTTTTGTCCCGATTGCCAATTACAATAGCAATCCGGGTGACCTGGCACTCTTGGTGCGCGCACTTGATAATACCTATACCGGCGGCGTATCAGTAAGCAACGGAACAGAGACACGCGTAATGCTTGATACCTCCACCC
>JBGSQD010000073.1:0-3922 GCA_041738275.1 Geobacterales bacterium | reverse complement strand
CGGCTCAGCCACAGAGTCCACCATTCACACCGACTGGGCAAAGTCAGCTCATGCCGGAGGCCTTTTGAATCAAAAACTCGCTGCAGTGGCAGCCAATCCTACTCGTAATGATGCGCAAGTTGATGCGGTCATGGCAGCAGGTGTTGACGGTACAACCGGGCCTGCTTGGGAACACTATGACTGGGATTCCAGCAGTCGTGCGTCATGTCAGCGCTGCCACACGTCTACAGGTGCAGCCAATTTCATGACCAGCCCTGCTACCTACAACGCTGCAGACAACCGCTTTACGCACCTCGAAGGCTGGTCCAGAACCAGTGCTGGTGTAGTTACTTCTTCTGGTCAGAACGAGCTGCTGTACTGCTGGGGCTGTCACACCAACGCCGGAACCGGCGCGCTGCATGCTCCGGGAGCTATCACTGAGACATACGGAGCAGGCACTGCAGGCGATCCGGCAACCACAATCGCTTATCCTGATGCCGGTAATTCCAACGTCTGTATGACTTGCCACTTGGGTCGTGAAGTCGGCGACGTCATCAAGAATGACCAGGATGCAGACGGGACACGCTCATTCATTAACTCCCACTATCTGACAGCCGGTGGTACCGTCTTCGGCAAAACCGCTTATACCTTGTTTGGCAGAGACTATAACTCTACAACCAAAGGTTTCGTGCATGACAAGCTTGGAATTTCCGCCACAGGCACCGCCGCTGCCGATGCATACATCGCCAGCAACAATCTCAGCAACAGCGGTCCTTGTGCAGTCTGCCACATGACCAGTGAAAAAGAAGGTGTAAAAACATCCCACTCCTACAGTCCGTTCAGCGAGTATGCAGCGGGTGACGTTTCACTCAACCCGGTCTGTGTAACATGTCATGACTCACGCGGAGCCGGCACCAACGCCAAGGCAACCTGGTTCGAAGGGACCTGGAAAGCAAGATCCGATGCAGCTCTTGAGGCTCTAAATGTGCAGCTTGCAGCCAAAGGGATTCACTTCTTCAATGCTCACCCCTACTTCTATCAAGGGGCTGGCGGTACTGGTGGCGCTTTCACCAACTGGGCAGGTGTGAACGGTTTTGCCGAATGGAAAAACGTCATGGGCGTTGCCTTCAACTACAACCTGCTTGAGCATGATCCGGGCGCCGTTGCCCACAACCGCTACTATGTACGTCGCGTGGTCTATGATTCACTGGATTACCTGGATGACATGCAGGCAAACTACAGTGTATTTGCATCTTTGAATGCACTTCCAGAAGCAACCACGTATAAGGCTAACGCCATCACCTTCCTGATCAATCGCGGGACAGCTGATGCCAATGTCGGAACTGCAGCTGAACGTTTTTAATTCGGCAGTAGTACGCAGCTTAGCTGATGCATAAAGAAAGCCCCGGCGTCATATTGCCGGGGCTTTCTTTATGGCAGAATTTAACCTGCCATAAGAAACCTCATGGATACTATGGATGAACAGACAATCTGATAAAATCCGAACATTGACTACCTTTATCGGGTTATCCGTTTTGGCGCATCTGCTTGTAATGTTTTCGTTTGGAAGATTCGGAAACTACAATTTTTCCACTCCCATCAACCCGCAACAGATAGTAATGGCCGACTTAGTAAAATCAAGCAGTGAAACCTCTCCGGTCGCGGTTCCTGACGATCAGGGGTCCGACAACGGTAGCGACAACATTGCGGAAAATGTAGAGAATGTCAGAAATTCCCCGGTGCAGGTTGAGGAGATTGACAAACCTTCTGCAATGCAGGAGAAGAGCCTGATTGAACCGGAACCTGTCGAGCCTGCAGTAGAGAATACTGATGCTTTTGCCGCGAGCAGTGAACCGACACAAGACCCACAATCCACTGTTTCACGGAACATTGCGCCAGTAATTGCAATATTACCCCCGTTGAGAAATGCCGGTGAGTTTCTGGCTGCAAAAACCGAAAAGCTCTCTTATTTGATTAGCCTGTTGGGTGTCCCGGTCGGCAGCGCCGAACTGGTGGCAACGAACGAAAACGGCGAGGTCAGGATTATCCTGAGAACCAGGTCAAATTCTGCCTTGTCGAGTGTCTTTCCTGTGGATGATATCATTGAAACCAGACACATTGCCGGCAGCTTCATCATTACCAAGATCAAGCAGCGGGAGGGCGTTTTCAGAAGCGATATTGGCTTTACGATCTTCCTGAGGGATAAGAAAGTGTTCTGGATCGACCTCATCAAAAATCGATATTCGAATGAGACGATACCAAATAGTGAAGTATTTGATATCCTGTCATCATTCTACTATCTAAGAAACCGGCCTTTACGGACAGGCAAAACAGAAACACTGCATATTTATGATGGAGATACCTATGCGCCTGTACCGATAGAAATATTGCGGCAAGAGGAGGTTCGACTTCGCAGTTTAAAGAAGGCGGAGACCTTGCTGTTACGTCATGTCCATCAGAAAGGGGGGATGTTCAGGAGAACTGGAGATATGCTGATCTGGCTCACCAACGATGAGAACAAGGTGCCGGTGAAGTTTGAAACAACTTTCCCGTTGGGAAAATTGACCGCCGAGTTGGTATCGTCTGAAATACATAACAAGTAGTTTTTATCCGGAAAGTCTTGGGTCGTTTACACCTACCCCTTCAAAAAGACCACAAACGCCCCGCTGCCACCCATCTCGCGCGGTGCGGAATCGAATTCCGCCACCAGCTCCTTGCCGGCTTCACGAAGCCAGGCAGCCACCGACTGCTGCAGAACCGGTTCTGCCGGCGAATTATTTCCCTTACCAGTGATGACAAGCACCGCCTTTTCTCCGTGGGTACAGGCATTGCGCAGAAAACGGGGCAATGCCTCCAGTGCCTCCTCGCGCGTCAGTCCATGAAGATCGAGTTGTCGGTCAATGCGGATAATGCCCTTTTTCAACTGGCGTAGACGATTGGCTCCCAACGGCTTTAGCTCATCATCCTCAGGGAATTTGTCGGCAAAGGCCACATCCAGCTTAAGCTGTCCGATAGCCTGTGAAAAGGCTTCCAAATCAGCCTGATCTACCTTTTCCAGTTTAGCAGAAGATACTGGGCGACTTTTTTCCGGTATTCGAACCGGGGCTGCGGATTTAGTCTTGTGGCGCGGCCCATCCAGTTGCCTGACACTGCCCATGGCCTGCAGGAACAGGTCCGCATCATCCTCTTCATGAACCGGGGTGGGTGCAGGTTGAACAGGTTCCGGTAACGGTGGAGTCTGCAGCGATACAGCTACCCCTTTCAAGGCACTGAAGGGAGTGGCGTGGAACTCCTGCGGTTTCGGCGGATTGGCTTGCTGTTTCTTCTTTGCCATTAGTCCTTTGCCACCAGCGTGATTTCTATACGGCGGTTCTTGGCACGTCCTTCCTTTGTCGTGTTATCGGCTACCGGCTTGAACTCACCAAAGGCAGCAGCAGATAGAATCGAGGCGTCCAGTCCCTGCTGCTGCAGGTACTTCGTGACATTGATGGCCCGCGCAGCCGAAAGTTCCCAATTTGTTGGAAAGGTGCGCGCCAGAGCACCGGAGATCTGGACGTTATCAGTGTGTCCCTCAATGCGGATCGCTTTGTCCTTGACCGACTTGAGGGTGTCTATAATCTTCCTGAGAATGGTCAGTCCGTCCTCCTTGACATCAGCTTTGCCGGAATCAAACAGAATGGCCGCCTCCATGTTCACTGTAAGCTTCCCCTTGAGCTCCGAGATGGTGACCTGCCCTTGGGCAATCTCGCTCTTCATGTTCTCCAGAAGTTGCTCATAGGTGCCGCTGACTTCCTTGACCTTCTCTTCCTTGATCTTCTGCAGCGTCACAATGTCGTCCTTCAGCTTTATATTCTCAGCCTCAAGATCAGCCACCTTCTGACGCAGTTCACCGATGTTCCGGGAAAGGGTGTCGGATTTTGCCGCCAGCACCTGCTCCAACTCC
>JBGSQD010000035.1:0-8162 GCA_041738275.1 Geobacterales bacterium | reverse complement strand
CAGGATGCCGACCTGCTGCTGCACGTGGTGGATGCCTCCACCCCTCGATTTGAGAACCAGATAGTTCAGGTGGAGCGCATCCTGGAGGAATTGGGCCTGGGTGACAAGCCGCAGTTGCTGGTTTTCAACAAGGCCGACCGCTTGACAGACATGAAAAAGACCGACACCGTGGCCTTCCTCAGGGTACGCCAGATCGCCCGCACCCGTGATGGTCTCACCGTCTCGGCCCGTGACCGCAAAAGCCTGGCCCCGCTGATCAGCGAATTGCAGCGCCGCTTCTGGCAGGAGGAGGCGAAAGCGGATATAATTGTTGTATGAAGAACTTAATCGTCATAGCAACCGTAATGGTGGTCATATCCAGCGTCCTGATGGTGAAGACCGGGGGTTCCTTTGCCGAGGATGAGTTTAGCGGTTTTTCCCTGGACTATTGCAGACTCACCCCGACACCTGCTGACCCCAAAGCACCGGAACCTGGAGGTGTGACTGCAAAATACGGCTTCAGCATTTCAAAGGATTTCAAACCTTATGTGGGTACAGGCCTTGCCTATAGTTTAAAACCAGTGGAGAAGCCAGGCGGGGATCTGGAGATTATCAGGGCTGGTGTAGCGGGCCAGGCTGGATTCTGCTACCTGCTTGGGGAAAATTCTTCGTTAAACATCGACTACAAGTTTTTCAATATAACCCCGAATACTACACGCGGCGACAGTAAAGCCGCGCCTCATTCCGTCGGAGTGGGGCTGGAAATCAAATTTTAACAGGGGTGGTCCGGGACTGCATTGCAGGTTGTTCAAGTCAACGCATTGGCTACCAAGACAACAATCAGGTCTCTTTTTTATTGCGCCACAGCTTGAACGCCGTGAAAAACAGCAGCAGGGCAAGGATCGGCACAAAGAAGGCAACCAGGGCAATTGCGGAAAATTCACTGATTAAGCGGGCCGCGGGGTCGCCGGGTATATTCGTTTCCGGCTCTGATGAAAGATAAAAAATCATTGCTGCATCACCAGGCTTCAGTGAACTGCATGGCTGATTGCCGTAACCGTCTCCCCCGCTACCGACAAAGCTTTTCTCCCCAACATTGAAACGATACGAAAATGCCTGGCTGTTTGAACACGAAGTTGTCGTGATAATCGCGTTGGCTACAGTGCCATTGGTCATCAGCTTCAGATAGGTCAGCCACTTTATGTTCCCAAAGAGCGTAAAAACCAGCATCACGGAGATAATATAATAGGATATGAAATAAATTCGCCGGGAGTTTGTATTTATCATTATTACCTTCTTTGTGTTCATCATCAGATCTGGGGATTTTTATTTTAATGGCTCGTGAAACAGTCCTGAAGTCAAAGAATCGGCCAGACATCATCCTGGTTCAGGCGAATGCAGGTTCCAAAATCGTATTCAGAGGCTATGCCGTTGACAACAGCGAAAACGAGCACGATTACGGAGAACACAAACACCCAGAACCAGCCGCCAATCCTGCCATTTTCCGCCCTGGTGATCTCTATGTAATCCGAAATGGAGTAAGAGTCGTAAAAACAAAAAAAACTGTCGTATTTGTGCTTCTGTTTCATGTAGGCGCAGGAAACCATCTCAATTTGCGAGTATGACATCAGTAACAACAAGATAAGTCCCAAGAATTCCCAACGCATGACAGTACCTCTGTCTTGGAATAACCGCTGAATCAGCCCCTGCGTGAGTAGTGTATAGTGCTTTGTATTGTTCGCGTAACCTTTTTATACCATGCCTCCGCAAAAAAACACACCTTTGAAACCATTATCTATTCGCCAAAAAGCATGTTTCCGAGGAAAACACTGCTGCCATAAAATAACTGCATATCCGGCGGTTGTTGTACGCGTCATAACTCCTTCCCTCATTCATTGACAACCGCTGCTCCTTACCTGTATAGTCAATAAATAAAATTCTTCCCGGATTGCCATGCAGGACCTCAAACATCTAACCAGAAAAAAACGATTCTCCGGATTCAGTTTCTCCAAATCCAGACCCAGCTCCAGTAACAGAAGACTGACGGCTGCCGGCGAAAGCGGTGCGCGCAGGTTTCGGCTCCCCACCGGCAAACGTCGTGAGCAGTTAAAACATCTTCTCTTGTTCATTGCAATAGTTCTGGGGTTGACGCCGGTGTGCCTGTTCGTCTTCCATAAGGCGCCCCACGCTGCCAAGGTCTTGGCAGAGGTACTTCGATCACAACTGGATTCGGCAACATCAGTGGTGGAGGCAGCCAAGCAGCCTCCGGTCAGCAGATTTCAGACCGCATGCCAGCTGCTTGATTCCGCCACTGAATCCGGTGATGAGCTTACCGCGCAGAACGCCTCCGGAGAGACCATCCTCTACACCATCCGGTGCGATCTGCAGAAGCGTGTCCATGACTTTATGGCCGCCAACCATGTGCCATACGGCGTGTTCGTGGCCGTAGAGCCGAGCACCGGCCGCATCCTGGCCATGACCGCCCACTCCTCCGTCGATCCCCGGTGGGCTCAAAACGCATTCTTCGATCTCTATCCCATGGCTTCGCTCTTCAAGATCGTAACCGCTTCAGCTGCGCTGGAAAACAGGAAGATAACACCGGATACGGTGGTCGAATTCCGCGGCAACTCCTATTCGGAGAATCCCCGCTACTGGGAGGCCAGCCCCAAGGGAAAGAACAACCGGATGGACGTTAGCTATGCCATGGGCAAGTCCATCAACCCTGTCTACGGAAGGGTAGCCGCCGACATAGCCGGCAAGACCTCGGTGCTGGAGTCCATCGACAAATTCGGCTTCAACCAGAACCTGCTGCCTGGTACTCCAGCCAAACAGAGCAAAGCCGCCGATCCCCAAAGCACCCACGGATTGATGCTGATGGGCGCCGGACTCGACCATGAAGTAAAGATTTCGCCGCTGCACGCCGCACTGATGATGGCAGCCATCGCCAATGGCGGCCGGATGATGTCCCCGGGGCTGACCGATAAGGTGACCAACGCCAGGGGTGACGCCATAGAGACCCATACCTCCAGGGAGATTCGCCAGCTCGTTTCACCCGAAACAGCCTCATCCCTCACCCGGATGCTCTCCAGTACCGTAACCAGCGGAACATCCCGCAAGGCATTCCACGACCGGAATGGGCGTCCGCGCCTGGATGTGCAGATCGCCGCAAAAACAGGGTCGATCAACGGCACCGATCCCAAGGGATATTATTCATGGTTTGCCGCCTTTGCGCCGATCCAGAATCCGCGCATCGCACTGGTTGCACTGGTAATCAATCAGGAAAAATGGAAGATCAAATCGTCCCAGGTTGGGGAAAAGGCGCTGCAGGAGTTTTTCGGCAAGTAGGGGCGAATCTTTTGTATTCACTCTGCCCTTGGTCGATCACAGTGATCGTCCCTAAAATGGTTTTACAGCTGTATAGCTCTTTAACAACAGCTCCCCGTTCACCATCTCACCATAGGTGAACTGCTCCATCCAGTCCCCCAGGGAGAGGATGGTAAAGGGTGAGCCGCTCAGCTCTTCTCGAAAGGCCAGATGGAAGTGTCCGGTAACCAGGCCGCTGCACCCCTGTTCCCGGACCGATTGGGCAAAACAGCGGATGATCTGCCGATAATCCCAGCGAGCGAGTTTGGCCTGATAACCGGCACGGCTGGCATGCTGAAGACGTTCCTTGATGCGCAGTGCAAGTGATGGCGGAAAATGGGCAACGGCAACGGCAACAAGGCGGCTGCGCAATAATTGCCGCAAAAAGCGGTAACCGCGGTCTGCCATATTGATCTGGTCGCCGTGACACAAATAAAGCTGCCGGCCCTGTACCGTCATGATGGCTGGTCCGTCATGGATCTCGGCAGCCAGACGATCGCGGAAGATGGGGCCCAGATGAAAGTCGTGGTTGCCCTCGAAATAAACCAGACGGCAGCCGTTGCGGGTCAACGCCAGCAAAGCTTCCAACACGGCATCGTACTGCCGGAATGGGTGTGATGGGAAACCCAGCCAGAAATCAAACAGATCCCCCATGATGAAAAGGGTGTCCGTATTCCCTTCCAGTTCGTGGAGAAACCGCAGTAACAAACGGTAATTAAGGTCCGTCGGAGTCGCCAGGTGGGCATCGGCAAGAAAGATCGTACGCATGAACGGGATTGTGATGCCACTCCCGGCATAAGTCAACAGGAGAATAGAGGAAAAAATGGCACTTGAGCATGATGTAAAAATTGTCTGGGATGAGTTGCTGGACGCCTTTTCCAGTGGCCAGAGCGACCGGGTGTATTTTCTTGACCGCCAGACCGGCGAGATTTTCTTCGTACCTTCAGCACTGGAAGACGAGGAATTTTGGCGCCAGATAGAGACCAACCAGGAACGATTCCTTGAGATTCCCCGTTTTGACTATAGCGTTGAACGCCAGATCATGTCCGGTTTCATCGGCGCCATTGAGGACCTGGAACTCAAACGCTTGCTGGATGGTTCACTCACCGGCCATAAGCCCTACGGCAAAATCAACGACATCCTTTCTTTCTTCCCCGAGGAACACGAACGACTTCTGGAGATCAAGGACGATTTCCTCGCCAGTCGGGTCAAATTCTGGCTTGAAGAGAATAATCTGTTCACCGTAGAGTCGTCTTCAATGTTCGCACCGCATATCTGATCCCGATTTCAGCTCAGGTGCCAAGAATTGAGGTGACGCCGGCGGGCAAAGGTAGTACGTTGAGGAGCATGACCAAGCTGGTGAAATTGTTCCGTGGTTTGGTGTTTGAGCATTCAGGTTGCATGGGGAGGGCGCTTTGGAACATAGACACCATGGCACCACTGGCCGGAATGATTACGGTCTATTGATCACTTCCATCCTGTTGCTCGGGCTGCTGGCAGCAGCCGGTTATGCCCTGCAGCACACCATCTCCTGCTTCCTCCTGTCCTGGATAATAGCCTACCTGCTGGACCCGTTTATAGTCCATACCGAAAAGCGCGGCCTGAAGCGTATCTACGCCCTGGTTCTGCTGTACATCATCCTCGGCTTTCTGACCATATTTTTCATGGCATTCATGGTACCTAAGCTCACCATGAGCTGGAATGCCTTCATTCGCGACCTGCCGCTTTACATCCAGAAAATCAACCAGATTGCCCTGGAGTGGAAATCAAGACTCCCCGACCGTTATGGCACGGAGGAGATCGAGTGGTTACTGAACAAGGCATCGGCTAATATCGATACCTCTGTGGAAAAAGCCGGACTGAAGGCCTATGGCTTTGGCACACAGATCTTTTTCAACATCTTCAACATCATCCTCTCGCCAATCCTGGTTTTCTTCATGCTGTACTACAAACAGACCATCATCGACACCCTTGCCTCCTGGATTCCGGAAAGCAGGCGGGAGATTGCCCTCGGCATCGGTCGTGAGGTCAACAGAAGCATTGGCGGCTTTCTGCGCGGCCAGGTATTCGTTTCGCTCATCGTGGGTATAATGGCATCGGTGGCGCTCTTTCTCATGGGCATTCCCCATCCGATCTTCTGCGGCATCTTCGCCGGCATCGCTTCCATAATCCCCTTCATCGGAGTGTTCATCGCCATCCTGCCGGCGCTGTTCTTCGCCTGGTTCAAGTTCCAGACCGTGGCCGCCCTTGCCCAGACCGCCATCGTCTTTGCGGTGATATACTTTCTGGAAGGGTACATCATCAAGCCGCTGGTCTTCAAGGAGGCCATGAACCTCAACCCGCTGGTAACAATTATCATGGTCATGGCGTTGGGCGAACTGCTCGGTTTCTGGGGCATAATGCTGGCACTCCCCATAGCCGCGGCCATCAAGATCACCTGGGGACATGCGGTAAAGGGCGATTTCAGAAACTGATCGGAGTTTCACTGCCATGCGTAAAAGTGTATTCAAAATTACCGGGATGTCGTGCGCCAGTTGCGCGGCACGAATCGAAAAAGAGATCGCCAGGCTGCCCGGCGTTACATCGGCAGTGGTCAACTTTGCCATGGAAGAACTGACCGCGAGCTACGAAGAAGGCAGCATATCCGGCGAAGCCATCTCGCAACGGGTCCAGGAACTGGGCTATGGAGCCAGCATTCCCGAACCACCCGGCGAAATGACCTTTAGCGTGCGAGGTCTGCACTGCGCCTCCTGTGTCGCAACCCTGGAGGGCAAGCTTCTCCAGAATCCAGCCATTACCACTGCCATTGTCAACCTCGCGGCTGAAACCTGCTTTGTACGATATGATCCACAGCGCCTGACCGACTCCAATGTCTTTGCCCTGGTCCATGCCGCCGGCTACACCCCTGTGGCGCTGAGTGAAGGAGACAACTCGGAAGATGAGCTGCGCACCCAGCGCAACTGGTTCATCTTTTCCCTGGCTGCCTCGCTTCCGATCATGCTCACCATGGGCATGCACAGCAACCGGGCCGTGATGCAGCTCAATTTTATCCTGGCCACCGCAGTGCAGTTTTCGGCTGGCCTGATCTTTTACCGCGGCGCCATATCGGCACTAAAAAACCGCAGCACCAACATGGATGTACTGGTCGCCCTTGGCACCTCGGCGGCATATTTTTATTCCCTTCTGGCCTATGCCGGATTTCTTGGCCACAACCGGGAGGTTTTCTTCGAGACCTCGGCCATGCTGATCGCCTTTATTCGCCTGGGCAAATACCTGGAAGCCAGAGCCAGAGGCAAGGCAGGCGAAGCCCTCAAAAAGCTCCTGCACCTGCAGGCCGACAAGGCCAGACTGGTGACGGAAGAGGGGGAAAAAGAGGTGCCTGCCTCCATCATCCGGATCGATGATGTGGTTCTGGTGCGGCCCGGCGAGACCATCCCGGTGGACGGCGAGGTTATCGATGGCAGCAGTTCCGTAGACGAATCCATGGTTACCGGCGAATCCATGCCGGTGATCAAGAACAGCGGCGACCAGGTGACCGGCGCCACCATCAACAAAAACGGCGTCCTGCGGGTGCGTGCCACACGCATCGGCGAGGCCACCCTGCTGGCCCAGATCGTCCGCATGGTGCGCGAGGCACAGGGGGACAAGGCCCCCATCCAGAGATTTGCCGACGCGGTCTCAGGCAAATTCGTACCGGCCGTTATCATCCTGGCTCTGGCCACCTTCCTGATCTGGTTCTTCCCCCTCCATTCCGACTTCCTGACCGCCTTCCGCTTTGCCATTGCCGTGGTGGTAATCGCCTGCCCCTGCGCCATGGGTCTGGCCACTCCCACCGCCATCATGGTCGGCAGCGGCGTGGCGCTGGGGCGCGGCATCCTGGTAAAGAAGGGCTCCGCCCTGGAGACCATCTCGCGACTGCAGGTGCTGCTGCTGGATAAAACCGGCACCCTGACGGTTGGTACACCAACAATGACCGATCTGGTCCCGATGGCCCGTACAGTTGATCCGGAAAGGCTGCTGGAGTGCCTGGCCACGGCCGAGGCCCATTCCAGCCACCCCCTGGCCCAAGCTGCCGTCAAGGCCGCCGAGGAAGCAGGTATCCTGCCGGGCGAGGGTTCGGATTACGAGGAACGGGGCGGCTACGGCATCACCTGCAGTTACGGCGGTTTCCGCCTGGCAGTAGGCAATGAACGTCTGATGGTGGAGGAAGAGGTTAACCTGAAGTCCATGGCGGACAAGGCCAGGGATCTGGCTGGAGCAGGCAAATCCCTGATCTACGTGGCTGCCGGCAAAACCCTGGTGGGTATCGCCGCCTTTAGCGACACACTGAAGCCCGGTTCAAAACAGGCCGTCGCAGAGCTGAAGCAGATGGGGATCCGGACCTGCATGATCACCGGCGATCACGCCGACGTGGCAGAGAACGTGGCGCGCCAGGTCGGGGTTGACATGTTCGAGGCCGGGGTGCTGCCGGACCGCAAACAGCAGGTGGTCAAGGAGTACCAGAAGCAAGGGCAGATTACCGGCATGGTCGGCGACGGCATCAACGACGCCCCTGCCCTGGCCCAGGCCGAGATCGGCATCGCCATCGGCGGCGGCACGGACGTGGCCCAGGAAACCGGCGACATCGTCCTCATGCGTGACGACCTGCTGGATGTGGTTCGCGCCATCAAGATCGGACGGGCCACCCTGGCCAAGGTCAAGCAGAACCTGTTCTGGGCCCTGTTCTACAACATCCTCGGCATCCCGGTCGCAGCCGGGCTGTTTTCCCACTACGGCATCACCCTCAAACCGGAATACGCGGGTCTGGCCATGGCCTTCTC
>JBGSQD010000023.1:0-20102 GCA_041738275.1 Geobacterales bacterium | reverse complement strand
AAACGTGTCTACAGCAACGCGGGAAGAAGGAACAACGGTGCGTTTTTTACATTCACCCATTTGGTGAACCTCCTGAACTGTGATTGCAGCACAATATCAGGAGGTTGAAGCAAAATCAAAAGCTCAACTGCTTTTTATAGGTTCAATGACCAGGTGGAATTCGATCCAGGCCTTGCCATTGGGGGAACTGGCGGTTACGATTTCGGCTTCATCCGCCTGGAGGGGGAACTTTCCTACAAATATGCAGAGATGTCAGACATTATCAATAAGGACGCCGGCATCCGGTACCGAAGTGTGGACGGAGAAATAGGTGCGCTGTCCATGATGTTCAATGCCTTCTTTGACCTTCAGAACGACTCGCCAATCACTCCGTACCTGGGAGGCGGCATCGGCTTTGCCACCCTTTACATTAATGACACCTATGGCACAGATACGACAGGCGGCGTTGCCGATAGGGTTCTACTTTACCCCAGTGACGACACCACCGTCTTTGCCTATCAGGCCGGCGCCGGACTGGAGGTTGCCATCCATCGCAATTTCTCTCTGGATATTGGTTACCGCTACTTCGCCACCGCCGAGGGCACATTCGATTCGGACGTTGACACAAATGTAGATCTGAAATTCGAAAGTCACAATGCGACGGTGGGGTTCAGGGTAAAATTCTAATCCGCCCAACATCTTCACATCAGGGAGATTTTTCGTTGCCGTTACCGATCTTGCCGATGAGTTTGGTGAAGTAGTCCGGGATTGTGGTTTCAAAGAATAGCTGTTTCCCGTTTATGGGATGGATGCAGGAAAGGGATTTGGCATGCAGCGCCAGACAATTATAACCATCGCCGGCCTTCCCGTATTTCTTGTCACCCACAACCGGGTGGCCTTTTTCAGCCAGATGCACCCGGATCTGATGTTTTCTGCCGGTCAGGAGATGGATCTCCAGCAGACTAAAACCCTTTGCCTCTTTCAGAACCATGTATGCAGTATGGGATAGCTTCCCTTTGGTGGTATCCTGTGTCGAATACACGCTGAAGGCATTATTTTCCGCCAGATAGGTGCTGATCATCCCCTCTTTCGGGGTAAGCTCACCATAAACAACGGTCAGATATTTCTTTTCTGTGTTTTGCCACTGTTCCTGCAAAATCAATTTCGCTTTTTCGCTCTTCGCGAAAATCAGTATGCCGGAGGTATCGCGATCCAAACGATGAACAATATATATCCGGTTGCGGGATTTGCTGTTTCCCTTGCGAACATAATCATTGAGAATGCTGTGGGCAGTTCTTGATTTATCCCGATCCGTCCCCATGGTCAACAGGCCGCAAGGCTTGTTGATCACTAGAACATCATCATCCTCATACAGCAGTTCGACCCCTTTGGGTTGATGCTTCAAGCGGGGGCTTTTGTTACTGATCATTTAATCCCCCCAGGCCCTGATAAACAGGTCTGTACGTTGCAAAATAAAAAACCACAGGGTATGTGCCCCTGTGGTTCGGGTTTAATGATGTATGTCGCTACCTGAGCGCAGCTTCGGCCAGAACTTCGGCAACATCTCGCACCTGTACGCCTTCCGCGTTCACATCCTTGAGACCATCCTCGAACATGGTCATGCAGTACGGGCATGATACGCAGATGGTATCCGGCTTCTCCTCAAGCGCCTCTTTGACCCTGGCGATATTGATCCGTTCACCGGTGTGTTCCTCCATCCACATGCGCCCCCCGCCTGCGCCGCAGCAGAAGGAGTTCTCGTGATGCCTCTGCATCTCACGCGGCTTGCTGCCGGTGGCCAGGGAGATGACTTCACGCGGCGCTTCGTAGACATCATTGTGGCGCCCCAGATAGCAGGAGTCATGGAATATCGTCTGCCCCAGACCTTCGGACAGATGGGGCAGCTTGATTCGGCCATCCTGAACCAGATTGCGCAACAGCTCGGAGTGATGAATCACCTCCAGCTCCAACCCATACTGCCGATAGTCATTTTTCAGCGTCGAAAAACAGTGGGGGCATTGGGTGATAATCTTCTTCACACCCCGTTCCTTGAAGAGCGCCACATTTTCCTGTGCCATGCGGTCATAAACGAACTCGTTACCCAGGCGCCGCACTGAATCGCCGCAGCATTTTTCATCCTTACCCAAAATCCCCCAGGAAATTCCCGCCATATCCAGCAGCATGGCCAAGGCCACTGACACCTGTTTGTTGCGTGAATCAAACGAACCGGCACAACCCACAAAGAAGAGATATTCGGTCCTCCCTTTCTCGAAGGCCTTGACCTCCATCTGGGCGCACCACTTGGTCCGTTCGCTGGGAGCAATCCCCCAAGGATTGCTGCGGCCTTCCATGTTCTCAAAGAGATTCAACAGCTCTTCGGGGAATTTAGCCTCCGTCTCCACCAGATGACGCCGCATGAGCAGGATCTTGGGCATCTGTTCGATAAAGACCGGGCAGGCTTCCATACAGGCACCGCAGGTAGTACAGGCCCAGATGGCCTCCTCGGTACAGCTGCCCTCGCCACCTTCACCGATCAGCGGCAGGACCGCTTTTTCGCCTTTCTTCAGCAGCGAACCATTTTCCAGCAGGTTGACCTTGATCTCGTGGATGATGCCACGCGGGTTGAGCGTTTTGCCGGTAATACTGGCCGGACATACCTTCTGGCAACGGCCGCACTCGGTGCAGGAAAATGAGTCCAGCAGATCCTTCCAGGTGAAACGGTCTACCTGTTCAACGCCAAAGGTATTGCCGATGGTAAAATCCTCGCGAGGCAGTGTATTAGGTTTTTGCAGCCTGCGGAAGAAACAGTTGGGGATAGCGGTCAGGATATGCATATGCTTGCTGTGCGGCAGGTAGCACATGAAGGCCAACAGGGCAAAGGCGTGCGTCCACCAGCTGATTTCGTACACCCTCCAGGACTCTGAAGGCACGAAAAGCATGGCAAATCTGCTGGAGACCGGCATCCAGGACAGCGCCAGATCAAAAGCACCAGGTTGCATGCGAACGATTTTGGCCGCGTTGATGCCGAAATAGGCCAGCATCAGGGTACCAATCAGAGTCAGGATGAAAAACGCCTCCAGCGTTCTGGCTTCGGGATAAGGCGGCGACACGACCCTGCGCACCGCAGCAATGACAACAGCCAGCAAGGCCATGAGCGATACGATATCCAGTATCAGCAACAACGGCAGCAGGATACCGTCCGGAAGCTTGGTCAGACTGATGGAAGGAAATACTCCATGCAGCAGAAACTCGCCGTTGGCGATCAACAGGATGATGAACGACCAGAAGATGATAAAGTGATTGATTCCGAAGGGTTTTGCCAGCACCCGTTTCTGGCCGAAGGCGTACAACAGCATCTCGTTGAAACGGGTACCGATGTTGTCGAAACGATCCTCGGACCTGCCAAGTGTCAGGAGATTGAAGCGTCGCCAGCAACCCCAGACAAAAATGCACAGTGATGCGATCAGAAGCGGTATGAATATGGTTGGGTTGGGTGTCATTTTTTAACCTCAATCTCCAGGGGTTAATTTGTGCTTTTTTGTTGTTTCAGCTCACGGATCTTCTTGGTTATGGCCGGCACTACCTGGAACAGATCACCGACAATCCCGTAGGTGGCCACCTCAAAGATCGGTGCATGGCGGTCACGGTTGATGGCGATGACCATATCCGAGTCCTGCATGCCTACCAGATGCTGGATGGCGCCACTGATGCCACAGGCAATATAAATCTTGGGGCGCACGGTCTTGCCGGTTTGTCCCACCTGACGGTCGCCAGGCATCCAACCTGCATCCACGGCACTGCGCGAGGCTCCTACCACACCACCCAGCTCATCGGCCAGTTCCTGCAGCATGGCAAAGTTGTCCGGCCCCATCATCCCTCGACCACCGGAGATTATGAAGTCAGCACCGGTGATGTCCACTGCGCCTTTACTGTTGGCATCGCGGATTATCTCGATCACCTTGGTGAGGATGCTGCTTTCTGGAACCGTGAAATCGTCACGTATTATGATTCCGGAGGCTGTTTCCTTTCGCTCCGGCATTGGCATGACGTTGGGTCGTACCGTCGACATTTGCGGGCGGAACTTGTCGCACATGATGGTGGCCATGATATTGCCGCCAAAAGCCGGGCGGGTCTGCATCAGATTGCGCTTGTCATCGATTCCGAGACCGGTGCAGTCAGCGGTGAGACCGGTGGCAACCTTGGTAGCGACGGCGCCGGCCAGGTCGCGCCCCATACCGGTGGCACCCATCAGAATAATCTCCGGCTTGTATTTTTCGATCAGGTGGCAGCAGGCCTCCAGATAAGCCTCGGTACGATAATGCAGAAATACCGGAGCATCTATCAGATACGCCTTGGAAGCGCCATAGCAAAAGGCTTCGTGACACAGGTGCTCAACCTTCTCACCGATTACCAGGGCACAGAGTTCGGTCCCCAGCTTGGCGGCCAATTCCGCGCCTATGCCGAGCAGTTCCCAGGAGACCTTGGCCGGTTCACCTTCGGTCTGTTCTACAAAGACCCAGACACCGCTGTATCGGGCCAGCTTTTCGGCCAAGGCAGCGGCTTCCGGATCGATCTCCTCTTCAACCGGGGCGGCGCTGGCAGCCAGTTCGTCAAGAATCTTCTGTTCCTCGGGGGTAAAGTACATCTCCAGGGCTGAGGCCGGGCAGATTTTGACGCATTTCTGGCAGCCGATGCATCTGGGGTTGTCGATGATCGGTTCGCCGCTGTCGGTCATTTCAACGCAGTTGACCGGGCAGACGCTCTGGCAGCGGGCACCGCAGGCGATACAGGCGCCGGCGATCAGCTGGGCGACTCCGCGGGGTTTCTTGATCTTCGGTTTCATTTCGCTCATGGTTGGAAAGACCTTTGATTAAATTGGCAGCATGTCCTTGGCCAGCAGTTTATCTATCAGCAATGCGGAGGTGCCCTCAGGGTCGGCGTAGCCGTCTCCCAGGATCTCTCCGATAACGCGGTCCGGGGAAAATATCTTGGCTACCCATGTTGGAGAGCCTTTGAGGCCGATCTTCTGTTCGTCCAGATGAAGGACCTGATTATTCCAAACCTCCACAGTGGCCTCAGCCGCAGCAAGTCGCATCGGCACACTGGGGTAGCGCGGTCGGTTCAATTCACGAACAACAGTCAGCATTGCCGGCAATGGCGCTTCGACGATCTCATGACGCCCCTCAAGCTTGCGACTGACTCGAATCTTCTTGCCGGCAAGATCAAAACGTTCGATACGGTCCACCAACGTGAGTTGCTGGTAGTCCAGGCGACTGGCGATGCCGGGACCCACCTGAGCCGTGTCGCCGTCAATGGTCTGTTTGCCGCACAGCACAAGGCATACCTCATCCACTTCGGCGTTCAGTTTGCGGATGGCGGCGGCCAGGACGTTGCTGGTGGCCAAAGTATCAGCACCACCAAAGACACGATCTGACAGGAGGATGGCCATATCTACCCCCAGGGCCAGGGCCTTTTTGAGGGTGGCTTCGGCATTGGGCGGCCCCATGGAAATGGCAGCAACCCGGCAGCCGAATTGATCCTTGAGACGCAGCGCCTCTTCCAGCGCATGGGTATCGTAAGGATTAACTATAAAAGGTATTCCTTCACGCACCAGGGTATTGGTGACCGGGTCGATCTGGACCTGGGTTGTATCGGGGACCTGTTTGATACAGACAACGATGAGCATGGACGCCTCACTTAACATGCATAAAAAATAATCACGTGATCAATATATACTTGAAAATAGGTCAAGACCTATTACCTCATACCACAATAAGATGCAACTATTTATAATTTAACGAAATATATTTATTTTAACGAAAAACACGGCCAGCAATGCTGTGTAACTCTGTATTTCCATACTGAGTATCCATAAAACTCAATTATGCAGATCCCAGCCCTGGGACCTCCCCCCAGACAGGACCATACTTAAATTTTAATGTGCCGAAGTTTCGTGCACTTGCACTATTTTTATGCTCTGCATGCTCAATATTAGCGCATATGGCCTGGTTTGTGCTAACAGTTTATGCACCTGTGCAAGCAACCATGTTCAAAATTGGTGCAATAAACAAATTGCATGCAATCATTTTAATCCCCAAAGGAGATTCAAGACATGCCAAAGGTAGACGAAAAAATTGAAGGAATGTATCAGGAAGTTCTGAAGCGCAACCCCGGTGAAACCGAGTTTCATCAGGCAGTCCTCGAAGTTCTTGAGTGCCTTGGACCGGTTGTGACCAAACACCCCGAATATTTGGAGCGCAAAATTATCGAGCGGATCTGTGAGCCCGAACGTCAGATCATCTTCCGGGTGCCCTGGCAGGATGACAAAGGCATAGTCCAGATCAACCGTGGTTTCCGGGTTGAGTTCAACAGTTCACTGGGACCATACAAAGGCGGTCTTCGTTTCCATCCTTCCGTTTATCTCGGTATTGTCAAGTTCCTCGGTTTCGAGCAGATCTTCAAGAACTCCCTGACCGGCTTGCCGATCGGCGGCGGCAAAGGCGGTTCCGACTTCGATCCGAAAGGCAAGTCTGACGATGAAGTCATGCGTTTCTGCCAAAGCTTCATGACCGAACTGTATCGCCACCTGGGCGAGCATACCGATGTCCCTGCCGGCGACATCGGCGTGGGCGGTCGCGAGATCGGCTACATGTTCGGCCAGTACAAGCGCATCACCAACCGTTACGAGCCGGGTGTACTGACCGGCAAAGGGCTTACCTGGGGCGGCTCACTGGTCCGTACCGAGGCGACCGGCTACGGCGCCACCTTCTTTGTCAACGAGATGCTCAAGGCCCGCAAGGAATCATTTGCCGGCAAGACCTGCCTGGTTTCCGGTTCCGGCAACGTGGCCATCTACACCATCGAGAAGATTCATCAACTGGGCGGCAAGTGTGTGGCCTGCTCCGACTCCAACGGCGTAATCTATGACGAGAAAGGTCTTGACCTCGATCTGATCAAACAGCTCAAGGAAGTCGAGCGTCGCCGCATCGAAGACTACGCCAAGAAGCACAAGCATGCCAAATACATCCCAAGCGGCAACATCTGGGATATCCCCTGCCAGGTGGCAATGCCTTCTGCGACCCAGAATGAAATCAACGGCAAGGACGCTGCAACCCTGGTCAAGAATGGCTGTATCGCAGTGGGCGAAGGCGCCAACATGCCTACAACTCCGGAAGGCGTCAAGGTATTCCTCGATGCCAAGATCGCCTACGGTCCCGGCAAGGCTGCCAATGCCGGCGGCGTAGCTACATCAGCTCTGGAAATGCAGCAGAATGCGGGCCGCGACTCATGGACCTTCGAATACACCGAAAAGAAACTCGAAGATATCATGATCAATATCCACAACAACTGCTTTGAAACTGCCGAAGAATACGGTGCACCCGGCAATTATGTGCTCGGCGCCAACATCTGCGGCTTTATCAAAGTGGCTAATGCCATGGTTGCTCACGGCCTCATTTAATATTATCGCTTACAGAATATGTGTCAATAAAAGCCCGGCTTCGCGCCGGGCTTTTTTATTAAGCCAGGCAGAGTAGCTATATGCCGTTGACTTTCTCAGAGTATCTTGACCAGTTCCAGAAGGGTAGCCTTGATCGGCCCGCTGGTCACGAAAGATTCGATCCCCATCTGCTCAAGCTCGCTGCGGGGATGTTCGCCCATCTGTGCCGTGACAACAGCCCGGCAGCCCACAAGTGCTTCGGCAATCCCCTTCAGCAGATGCCCCCGCAGCGGATGCTCCGGATCGAAGCTGCAGTAGCGCTCGACCTTCCTTTCATCCACCAGCCTTGCTTCTCCGTTGACCATATCGTAAATCAGAAAACGCTCGGCATGCCCAAAATGCTGGTTGATGTCTTTGCCATCCATGGATGCGACCGCGATCAGCATAAATACCCCCGTACTGCATACCTGGGAAGATACAGTTACAGTTCCAAAGCTTCAAAGCTGAAGCACTTCTTTGGGCAGGTGCGGCCGCAGGCCTGGCATCCGATGCAGTTGCCTGGATTAGCAACGGTCATGAATGCCTTGGCCGAATCATCTTCATCAACCTCTTCATAGCCCAGTACATCCATGGCGCATACCTTGTAGCAGCGGCCGCAACCTATGCAGACCTCCTTGTCGATGCCTTTGACAAACTGTGGTGTCCATTCGTGCCTGTCTTTTGTCAATCCGGTGATGTATGCCATTGTCTCTTCCTCCCATTCGTGTGTATTTGTATTCAAAATCGCCTTTGTTACTCTTCCTGGAATGATTTTATCTGCCCCTTGTTCATTGCCTTCCTCAGCCAGGGAGGTGGATTATTGCGCAGAACCTCCTGGAAACGCTCCACTGTTTCCTTCAGATTGACCTCGTTGTTGGTCTTCATTGGATAAATCTTCTGCGCTATCAGTTTTGCCGCAGCCGGACCTCCGATCTGCATGGTATAGACGACGGCACAGTCTGAAAGAATCTTCACCCTGGCAGCGATACGATCTTCTTCGTCATCCCCATGCTCACCTATACTGACAGTTTCCAGAAAATCGGCCTCATTCGGACCGACCTCCCAGATTTGGAAGTTCTGACACTGTCCGAAGTGCTGGTCAATGATTTTGCCGGTACTTGTTGTAAAGGCTATTTTCATGGTTCACCATCCTTTCCTGAAAAATAATGGCGCCACGACCTGAACAGATCGTGGCGCCATTGCCATGCAGCTGAATACACTTGTTGATATCAAAAAGCATTTAACGTGCCAAAACAAACCAAGCCGGTTTCAGCTGATTTATTGTGACAATAGAAGCCGTCGGGTGACAATCATATTGTCATCTGCCCAATAAATAACCACATCCATCGGGAAATGCCCTCTGGACAGGCTAAGATGTCAATGCTATCCACGCACCCCGACTCGTCAGGGCCTGCGGCAGGAAGGCGGCGCACCGCATAAGATGTAATGTTTCTCCGGTACTTCGACTGTCGCCCTTTCCGCTTGACGCTTCCGGTTCAACCGTTTAAAACTGACCAATGGACCTCATCAAACATCTCAACCCGCCCCAGAAGGAAGCCGTGCTGCACGGCGAGGGACCGCTGCTGATCCTGGCCGGCGCCGGTTCGGGCAAGACCCGCGTCATCACCAACCGCATAGCACACCTGATACGCGAGCAAGGGGTTCGTCCCTGGAACATCCTGGCAGTGACCTTCACCAACAAGGCTGCCAATGAGATGGCCGAGCGTGTCCGCAGGCTGCTGGGGGGCGGCGAGGTGCCGCTGATCGCCACGTTCCATGCCGCCTGCGGCCGTATCCTGCGACGTGAAATACAGCACCTGGGCTACCAGTCCACCTTTGCCATCTATGATGATCGCGATTCCGAACGTCTGCTCAAGGATGTCCTGGCCGAGTTGGACCTGGATGACAAGCGTTTCCCCCCCAAGGTCATGGGCGCCAGGATCGACGACTACAAGAACCGGGGGCTCTTTCCCGAGGAGATCGACTCCGTTGCCACCGGCGACATCTACAATGCCAAGGTTGTCCAGATCTACACCGCCTACCAGGAACGTCTGAAGAAATGCAACGCCCTCGATTTCGGTGACATGCTGATCCAGACCGTGAGGCTGCTGCGGGATTTTCCCGAAGTGCGCCGCCAGTATCAGGAGCGCTTTCAATGGATCCTGGTGGATGAATACCAGGACACAAACCCGGTTCAGTACGGCCTCATCCGCCTGCTGGCCGGAGAGCGCAAGAACCTGTGCGTGGTTGGTGATGACGACCAGTCCATCTACTCCTGGCGCGGGGCTGATATCCGCAATATCCTGGAGTTCGAGAAGGATTTCCCCGGTGTCAAAGTTGTCCGGCTGGAGCAGAATTACCGCTCCACAGCCACCATCCTCAAGGCCGCCGGCCAGGTCGTCAGCCATAACATCGGCCGCAAGGGAAAAACCCTCTGGACCGACAATCCTGAAGGAGAGCTCATCCAGTACCAGCGGGTCGAGTCGGACCGTGAAGAGGCGCGCTTCGTCTGCCGCGAGATTGCCCGGTTACGGGCCGGCAGCATACCGCTGGAGGAGATGGCGGTCTTTTACCGCACCAACGCCCAATCCCGCCTGGTGGAGGAGGCGCTGGTCTCGGAGGCGCTCCCCTACCATATCGTGGGCGGTGTCCGGTTCTATGCCCGCCTGGAGGTAAAGGACATCCTGGCCTACCTGCGTGTGCTGGACAACCCTGCCGACGAGGTCTCCCTGAAGCGGATCATTAACGTCCCGGCTCGCGGCATCGGCACTTCCACTGTGGATCGCATCGCCGGTCTGGCGGCACAACAGGGGATTAGTTTTTACAGCGCCCTGCAGGATGCGACCGAAGGCGGGATGCTGTCCAGCACCCCGCGGGGCAAGGTGGCTGCCTTTGCAGCCCTGCTGGAGCGTTTCCGTGAGATGTCCACTTCGCTCAGCCTGCCGCAACTGGCCCAGACCATCATGGAGGAGAGCGGCTATCTGGCGAGACTGAAGAATAGTCGTGACGAGGACGATGCCGAGCGACTGGAAAACCTGGAACAGTTGCTGGCCGCCATGGAAGAGTTCAGCGAAAAAAACCCGGAAGCTGGCTTGTCGGAGTTTCTGGAGCAGGTGTCGCTGGTCTCGGATCTGGAGCAGGGGGAACAGGGCAAGCCATCGGTGACCTTGATGACTCTGCATGCGGCCAAGGGACTTGAATTCAAAGCGGTCTTCATGATCGGAATGGAGGAGCGGCTTTTCCCGCACGTCCGCGCCCTGGACGACCTGGACGGCATGGAGGAAGAACGCCGGCTGTGCTATGTCGGCATGACCCGCGCCCGCGAGCGGCTGTACCTGCTCAATGCCCGCCGGCGCTACCTGTTCGGGCAGGAACAGATCAATCCGCCATCACGCTTCCTGAAGGACATCCCAGCGGAACTGCTGGATGAGGGTAGCGATGGGCTTCGACTCCGCTCAGCCGGCGATTCGTTCCCTGAGCGGAGTCGAAGGGAACTGCCCCACCAAAGTCATGATTTCCACAACCTGGCTGCCGTAAACCAGTCCTTTTCAGACGAGATCGAGATCATCCCCGAACCGCCAGATGAGCAGGATGGGGTTTATATCGGCATGAAGGTCAGGCACGGCAAATTCGGACTGGGAGCAATCCGCAAGATCGAAGGAACAGGCGATGGCCAGAAGGTCATAGTCTGGTTCAACACCGTGGGGCCTAAAAAACTGATGCTGCGCTTTGCCGGCCTGGAACGGGCATAGGCGACCTTACAGCACTGCGCTGTGCAGGTCGCGCCTGTGGTAGCGCCAGGCAAAGACCGTTCCCCGGAAATACCAGTCAATCAGGAAAACGCCCCAGACAGCATACAGGGAGAGATGCAACCATTCCGCCGCCACCCATGACAAAGCCACACGTATCCCCCACATGGCCACCAGGGTAACGATGAATACATAGAAGGTATCACCGGTCCCCCGAAGGCTGCCGGCATAAACGAATGATATGGCCAGCGGTACCTGGGCAAATGCCACCAGCCGCAGAAAAACACTCCCTTTTTCAATTACGTCCGGGTCATGGGTAAAGAGCCCGATCAGGAAGTGCGGTGCAAAGAAAAAGAGCAGGGACATGATCGTCATGACACCGACCGCCAGCCGTAGCGCCTCCTTGTGGCTGATACGTGCACGACGGATCTTGCCGGCTCCGAGAGCCTGTCCCATCAGAGTTGCAGCGGCAATACCCATACCGGCGCCAGGCATAAAGGAGAGCGATTCAATCGAGAGCCCGATCTGGTGGGCGGCATAGGCACTGGTGCCATAGCCGATGATAAAACTGGAATAAAACAGCTGGCCGCTCTGTTGGGCTATCCGCTCCAAAGCCACCGGCCAGCCGACACGCCAGATCCTGCCGAAGATTGGAAGATCAGGACAACTGAAAGTGATGTATTTCTTCCTCAGGGCCTGAAACAACAGGTAGCTGCAGCCCACGAACTCGGAGGTGTTGATGGCAATGGCCGCACCCTTGACCCCCATGGGAGGCAGGCCGAACTTCCCGTAGATCAGCGGCCAGGCAATGACTACATGAAGTATGTTGACGAGGATTATGGCCTCCATCGGTGTGCGTGTATTGCCGTTGCCATGCATGATTGCCGACAGGACGTTCAGACCGGTAGTCCAGATCATCCAGAGGAACACCAGTCGGGTATACTCTTCTGCAAAGGCCTGCACTTCTGGCGAAGCGCCCATCAAGCGGGCGATATCCCCTCCCCATGCCGAACCGATAGCCGTGCAGATCGCCGTCATCAGCAGACAGGCCAGGCAGGCCACAAAGGCCGCACGGCCTGCATCTTCTCGCCGCCCTGCACCCCACAAATGGGCAATAACCACCGTTGTACCGGTTGAGAGACCCCAAAAAACCGTCATACTGACAAACATCAGCAATTGCCCCAGCCCTGTGGCGGCAATTGCTGATGCTCCCAATCCGCCGGTCAGAAATATATCCACGATGGAAACAAGACGTTGAAAAAGAGAAGATAGTAAAACCGGCATGGAAAGGCGGAATACGTCGCGACGAATGGAGACCGGCTTGCGGGGTTTGAGTAAGCTGGAAGTGATTTTATGCGTTTTTATGGCAGAAAACCTCTTCGTTAACGCACTTATCCTGTTTAGCAGGGCTGATCTGTAGCGGTCGAAAGAAAACGGCATGGATTCTTTATAGGACTGGTCGTCAGGAAGGTCAATGCATTTGACAAAAAAATGGCGAGGCCATCAGGCCCCGCCTTGTTACGAAACTATTCCAGATTACAACTACAGGAAATCCAGCAGCGACATCTGGGACAGCTTTGCGGTAGCAGAAAGGGATGCCTCGAAGGCGTTCATCTCAGTATTGAGCTGTACACCCAGCTTGACCATATCCACGTTCTGAATGTTGCCGACAATCTCGGAGAGTGTATTTTTGTTTATATCGTTTAACTTTGACATGTTATCAACCCTGGTCATACGGGAAAGATTGGTATTGATCGCATTGAAGATCTGCCGGGAAGCAGGTTCCAGAGACTGTACGGCTGTCGTTATGGCAGCCGGATCACTGGGTGTAGTGGCATCGCCGACCGCAGCGATCAGGTCGTCAAATGTCTGCAGGATGTTGGTAGTCCCATAGCTCGGGTTTGCTCCGATTCCGAGCAGTAGCCGGTCACCCGTGATGCTGATGGTCTGGGTCGTGTTGCTGGCAATCTCGATCTGCCGCTCGGTGCCGTCGCCAGCGAAGGTATTGTCTGTCGAATTAAAAGGCGGCACCAGGTTATCTGCACCACCGAAGATGTACTGATCACCATACTGGGTATTGACCATGTCAATCATCTGCTTTTTCAGTTCAATAAGCTGGTTATGCGCATTCTGTCGTTCGTTTGGCTCGGTGCTGCCGCTGTTCATGGTGTTCATAAGCGACCTGGCCTGCTGCATAACGTCATTCATACCGGTTAAGGCCGTATCGCTGAACTGCATCCATGATTTGGCCTTGATGATATTGGCATTGTACTGGTCGAACGCCTTCATTTTATCGCCGACATCAAGCAGGAGGCGGCTGGAGATAGGATTATCACTGGGCCGGTTGATATTCTGGCCCGATGTGATCAGTTCCTGGAGCCTGTCGAGACGTCTGCGACCCTGCATAATATTGTAAACCGAGGTATCTGCCGACATATTTGCTGTTACTCGCATGGTTTCTCCTATCGTATCATCCCGATGACAGTGTCCATCATCTCGGTTGCCGTAGTGATAAGTTTTGCCGAGGCCTGATAGGATCGCTGATACATGATCAGGTTAGACAATTCTTCGTCCAGGGACACGCCGGAATTTGACTCCCGCAATGAGGTCAACTGCTTGCTGAAAGCCTCATCCTGGGACACGGTATTTTTACTTGATGCCACATCCAGACCGATCTTGCTCACCAGACCGTCAAAATAACTGTTGAGGGTAAGGGTGCCGCCGGCCATGAGCTTCTGGCTCTGGAGTTTGGTCATGAGCTGAGCATTAACGTTATCGCCGGTTAAAAGGGCACTGGATGACGCCGCAATCTGCGTGGTATTAACAATCGCCGGGTTAAGTCCGAAAGTTGCTGCATTGGTTGCTGTTGGATCAAACAGAGCTATGCCGGGGTCGCCATTCAAGTCAAAACCAGCGGTGTGCTGAGTATTTACCTGAGTGGTGATGGTTGTCGCCAGCGCATCCACCTGGGCCTGGTAGGCAGGGATGATCGTGTCTCTCAGGGCCAGCGTTGCTCCCAGCTGCCCGGTTGTCGGATTTACACCCACCGCGGGCGGAACAGCCCCGGCAGGTGTCAGCTGTACTGCAAAGCTGTTCGGATCGGTGATTTTATCCAGGGAGAACACCCCGGCCGTATCCCCGGTTACCAGAGCAGCCCCGCCATCGGCAAATTTTATATCGGTCGTGCCATCGCTGTTTTCTGTAAAAGTTATGCCGATCTTCTGGGAAAGGTCCCTTACCAACTGATCACGCCGATCTCGGGTTTCATTGGCGTTGCCTGCAACCAGTTCAGTCGTCTTGATCTGGCCGTTCAACTGGGCAATATCCTTGAGTGTCGCATTGATGCTGTCAACCATGGGAACCAGCGAATCATTCTGCATGGTGATGGAGTCGTCCAGTGTCCTGCTGATCATTTGAAAATTGTCGGTCAGTATTTGCGCATTGGTAATAACAGACTGCCGTTCAGCCGTCCCTGAGGGGTTAACTGTTAAATCTTGCCAGGAACCGAAAAACTTGGAAATTGCAGCTCCGATGCCATCGTTGGTAATCTCGTTGAAGGCAGGTTCAAGCTGCTGCAATGTGCTGGACTTGGCAGTATCGTAACCCAGGGTTGTCGCAGCGTTTACCAGCTGCTGCTGCAGCAACGCATCATAGTAACGCTCCACAGTAGCGATGCGTACCCCGGTTCCCATGGGAAAACCATTTGCGGTAGTCGGCGGCGCAGTTTCCAGGAGAACCCGTTGCCGTGAATAGCCGGGCGTATTGACATTGGCAATATTTTCGCCGGTCACTTCGGTAGCGACTCGATATATATTGAGACCATTCTTGCCGATCTCCATAGCAGCACTTAGTCCCATATCATGCCTCCATATTTATTATGACCGCACCCGGCGTCCGTTGCTGGTACCCACCGGATGCGCCGTAAACACTTGACTGGTTGATGATCCGTGTCAGAAAGTTCAATGACTGGTTCAGTGCCTCCGCAAAACGCCCGGCGATTTCCTGATTCATCGCCGCCACCTGTCGCACTTGCTCCGCAACAGCGTTCAACTGCTCATGCTGCAGTATAATCTCTTTGTTCCCCTGCTGACCCAATTTTGCAGCCAACTCACCAAAGGGAAGGTCCGAGGGCAGACCCAAGCTGTTCGTAGTCTCGGCAATGACCTGTCGCAACACAGCGGTATGTGTCTGAATGCGTGACCCTAATTCCTCTTTTTTGCTGTTTATCTCCGTCATGGCTTCGATATTCACATCCGTCAGCTCACTCGTCTCTTGCTTCAGAAGATCAAGGAGTTCTTCCAGAACTTTCTGTTGACCAGAGAGAGCTTCTGACAGTCTTTTAATAGTCATACCTTTAATCTCCATTATCTACTTAACCGATTATTCTCGCCGGTCGATAATTTTACTGTTTGCTGGACTTTCCTGACGGATAATCTCTTTTTCTATCTGCTTTGCCAACCCGATTCCGCCCCGTTTGGCTGCCGCTGTGGCATATTCCTGATCCAGCAAGGACCGAAATGTTTCTTCTCCGTGGCCACCACCGGTCATCTTATCCTCTTTGACCGTGGAGCGCATGGATTTCAACATCATACCAATAAACAGGGCTTCGAAATCCTGCGATACCTTCTTTGCCTGGAGCTGCTGTTTCTCGCTGAGGCCGGAGGCTGCATTTCCCATCTTTTGCAGTTGACGTGCCTTATCGGCGGCTCCATCTCCTGCGGAATGAACATCTTGTGGAATTCCAATATCCATAGTATCTCTTTTACTTATCGCCAAATTACCGAATTTCTTGAGGGCAAGTGCATTAACCTGCTTCCTGAAGAAAGATATCTAAATTATAGTCAACTCAGCCTGCAATGCACCGGCGGCCTTGATGGCCTGAAGTATGCCGATCAGGTCGCGGGGGGTCACACCCAGCAGATTAAGCGCTCTGATCACATCACCGATGCTGGCGCCCTCCGGAACCACCATCAGCCGGCGCGATTCTTCAGAAACCTTCATTTCGGTCCTCGGAACAACTACTGTTTCTCCGGTCTTACTGAGAGGCGCAGGCTGAGAAACCTGGGGGGTCTCCTTGATAACCAGCGACAGGTTGCCATGGGAAACCGCCACGGTGGAGATGCGGACATTATCCCCCATTACGATGGTGCCGGTACGTTCGTTGAGCACCACCTTGGCCGGAATATCCGGTTTGACCTCAAGCGTTTCCAGGGATGCCACGAATTCGACCGTACGGTTGGCGTACTCCGCGGGAATCTGCAGCACCACCGTTCCTGGGTCAGCAGTGGCAGCAACCGGGGATTTGAACTTATCGTTGATTGCATAAGCAATGCGGGATGCCGTGGTAAAATCAGCCTGACTGAGGTTGAGCCGCAGACTCGACTTGCCGGCCAGCATGTTGGGCAGCTCGCGTTCCACCAATCCGCCATTGGGTACCCGCCCAGCGGTGGGGTGATTTTTCTGGGCGCTGGCGGCGGCCCCGCCAAAGGCAAATGAGTTGGTCAGAACTGATCCCTGGGCAACAACGTAGACCTTATTATCCGCACCCTTGAGTGGCGTCATAACCAATGTCCCGCCAGCAATGCTTTTTGCATCCCCCAAGGACGAAACCGTCACATCCAGTCGATTGCCCTGTTTGGCAAAAGGCGGCAGAGTTGCGGTTACAATAACAGCTGCCACGTTTTTGACGGTTATGTCGGCTCGGTTGACGGTAACCCCCATCCGTTCCAGCATATTGACCACCGACTGTATGGGGAACCGGGTCTGGTCGCTGTCTCCTGAACCACTCAATCCTACCACCAGGCCATAGCCTACCAACTGATTCTCACGGACCCCCTCAAAAGAGGCGATATCCTTGATGCGGATGGCATGGGCGCTTGTGGTCAACAGCAGGAGAATTGCACATATGATGTAAATTCTATTCAGATACATTTTTAGTTACCTCGGGTAAAGCGACGTCTGATCAAAATGGCCAAAGCTTGTCAACAATATTCATCAGCCATCCGGGACTTTGACGGTCTGAAACTATTCCTTTCCCGGTGTAGCTGATCTTTGCATCAGCCACGTAAATAGAGTTGACCGTGTTATTGGCAGCAATATCGCGAGGCCGGACAATCCCTTCCAGCACGATTTCCTGGTTCTCGTTGTTGACCTTGACATAGCGCCGCCCTTCGATCAGCAGGTTGCCATTGGGAATCACATCAACAACACGGGCGCTTATCGTGGCATAAAGATTTTCTTTTCGCGAAGTTGAGCCGGAGCCTTGATACTCGGAGTCTACATTGGCATTAATCAGCTTGGACAGATCGCCTATGTTGTTCTTGAAAACCCCCACGCTTTCCAGACCCATAAAATTGGGCATACCGGCATTAATGGTTGTACTTCGACTGGTATCGGTCTGGGCCTCTTTGGAGGCGCTGGCGGTCTCGGAAATCACGATTGTGATGATGTCACCCTTGCGCCGCGCCTTGAAATCATCTGTAATGCTTGACGATGATGCCTGCCAGATAGAGCCGCTTGAATAATCTTCAGCGGGTTTGTGTAACTGTTCGTCGAATCCGGCTGTCTTAACTTCGGTCTTTTGAGTTGCGCAGCCGAGCACAAACAGCGTTAATAACAAGTAGATACAATGTTTCATACCGATTCCTTATTCTGATAAAGCCTCAGAAACTGACCTGTACCGTGCTCGAATTTATAACCCGCGCCGGAAGATCCTTGAGAGAGTTCAGGTTCTGTACCATGATGGTATCGCCCTCGGCACCGGCATTCCTGGCCCTTCCAGCCACTGTAATCTTAATGATTTCGTTCTCAGCCACGATAGTTACCATTTGACCGGAAGTGATAAGCGGCACTTTCTCTACCTGATCGGCCCGTAACGCAGTATTGGCTTTAATAGTTGTTCGTATCCGTTTACCGACCAGGTCATTCATGCTCCGGTTGAACTTGCCACCAACTGAAGCTATATCTCGCTTCTGAACGACAATATCCTTGTTGGTGATTATTGTGCCGTGATCGAGCTGCCTGAGAGTTACCACCATGTCGGTCAGCGCCTCCACCTCAACCCGCATCGAGCTGTTGCGCACCACCCGGCCACCTTGCCGAGCCATCACTGTCAGGCTGACCGCCCCCCACCCTTCCCACTGCTGGGGCGCTACAACTTCGTACTCCAGAGGCCCGTCAGGCTGAACAGGCCCCTTGGGAATTTCAAAAGGCTTAATGCGGACCTCCCAACCCAGACCCGCAGTTTTTTGCCGGACATATGCCTCTACAGCGCTGCGGATCTCAGCATCTCGCTTGGGAGACACTGGTGACGAAGAAAGCCCCATGGCCATGTCTGGTATGAAGGCTAAACAGAATAGCGTTATCGTGATAATTTGTCTGAACATATAGTTTTGGGTTCACCGGTTTATACTACGATTTGTAATTTCTATCTCTTCAGGTTATTTGCCGTCTGCAGCATCTCGTCCGACGCCTGCACTGCCTTGGAATTGATCTCGTAGGCCCTCTGCCCAACAATCATACTAACCATCTCTTCCATCACGCTGACGTTACTCATCTCCAGAAAGCCTTGGGCAATAGTGCCCAGTCCAGTCTGTCCGGGTGTTCCGGTAGTCGCTGCTCCAGAGGCATCGGTTGGCAGGAAGAGGTTTTTGCCTTGAGCTGAAAGACCGGAAGGGTTAGAGAACGAGGCCAACTGAATATTACCCACCTGGGTGGGGGTATTCTGGCCGGCCTGCATGACTGAAACAGTGCCATCGTTGCCAATGTTGACCTTGGTGGCGTTACTTGGAATGGAGATGGCCGGCAGCAGGGGATAGCCGTCGGACGTGACAACCCGGCCGGTGCTGTCCTTTTTGAAGGAACCGGAGCGGCTGTACCCGGTGCCGCCATCGGGCAGTTGGATCTGATAGAAACCATCACCTTCTACGGCCATGTCAAGTTCATTGCCGGTCTGGGTGAAATCGCCGGGGGTAAATATCTTGGTCACTGCCGCCAGTCGCGAACCAAGACCGATCTGGATGCCGGTTGGAACCTGGGTGGCATTGGTAGAGGGCGATCCGCTGGTTTTAAGATTCTGGTACATCAGATCCTGAAAATCAGCCCGACTCTTCTTGAAACCTGCCGTATTGACGTTAGCCAGGTTGTTGGCCACTACGTCCAGATTTTTTTGCTGGGATTGCATACCGGATGCTGCTGTCCATAATGCACGTATCATTTTTTAGCTCCTTTGGTAAGTTACAATCTGCCAATTTCAGTGGCCGCCTTGGCAGCAATGTCGTCAAATCCCTTGACGACCTTTGCACAGGCATCAAAGTAGCGGCTGGTCTCGATCATCTGAACCATTTCAGAGATACTTTCCACGTTCGAACCTTCCAGATATCCCTGGCGGACCTCGCCTTTGGCCGCTTGTGGAATTACTTGCGGGTTGGCAAGAGTAAACAGGGTTCCGGCCGCCTTGTTCAGGTTGTATGGCTTGGGAAAATCCACCACATTAATCGTACCGGTTGGATTGCCGTCAACGGTCACGACCCCTTTGGCATCGATCTCGACCTGGCTGCCCTGTATGCGGATTACACCGTTCTGCCCCATAACCGGGAAACCATCCACCGTCACCAGATTTCCGTCAGCGGACATACGGAAGTTTCCCTGACGGGTATAAGCTTGGCCATCCGGGGTATTAACCACAAAGAAACCGTCGCCATCAATGGACAGATCAAAGGGGTTACCGGTCTGGTCTACCGGGCCTTGGGCATAATCTATGAATAAATTTTCCTTCTGGAGTATCGGATCAGCCGTAGAGCCCTGTGGAACAGCCGGAGGGTTAACGGACCCGGCCAACAGGCTCTCAAAAAGCATCTTGTCTTTTTTGAACCCGGGGGTATTGACGTTAGCCAGGT